>JBLIKI010000148.1:0-6727 GCA_047636235.1 Paracoccaceae bacterium
CCATCGACGGGGGCCTTTACTTGTCCGGGTGGCGGCTCTGGCTCAGCCCTGCGGCTGCGGGTTCAAGCCTTCGTCGCCGCGCGGGCGCTTGCCGGTCTTGGGGATCGACGCGATGCCCGAAGGGCCGCTATCGTCCGACGACATGCCGTTGTCGCCGGAGCGATCGATCGGCTCGCCGCGGATGATCTTGCCGATCTCCACGCCGGTCAGGGTCTCGTATTCCAGCAACCCCTCGGCCAGCCGATGCAATTCGTCGGCGTGGTCGGTGAGAATCCGCTTGGCGGTCTCATACCCGGTGTCGACCAGACGGCGCACTTCGCCGTCGATCAGGCGTGCGGTGTCCGGGGACGCCACGTTGGGCCCCTGCTGGCCACCGAGGAAGCTCTGCTGCTCGTTCGCATAGTCGATGTTGCCCAGCTTTTCGGACATGCCGAACTGCGTGACCATCGCCCGCGCGATTCGAGTGACCTGTTGGATGTCCGACATCGCGCCCGAGGTGACGTTGTCGGCGCCGAAGATCAGCTCCTCAGCCACCTTGCCCCCCATCGCCATGGCGATCTTGCTCTCATACTTGGTCTTGGAGATCGAGAGCTGGTCACGCTCCGGCAGGCTCAGCACCAGACCCAGCGCACGTCCGCGGGGGATGATCGTCGCCTTGTGGATCGGGTCGTGCTGCGGAACGTGCAGGCCGACGATGGCGTGGCCCGATTCGTGGTAGGCGGTCAGCTTCTTCTCGTCCTCGGACATGACCATGGAGCGGCGCTCCGCCCCCATCATCACGCGATCCTTGGCGGTCTCGAAGTCGTCCATCGTCACCATACGCTTGCCGAGCCGGGCGGCGGTCAGCGCCGCCTCGTTCACGAGGTTTGCAAGGTCCGCGCCGGAGAATCCGGGGCAGCCGCGGGCGATCACCCGCAGGTCGACGTTCGGCGCCAGCGGGGTCTTACGCGCGTGGACCGAAAGGATTTTCTCGCGGCCCAAGATATCCGGGTTCGGCACCGTGATCTGACGGTCAAAACGCCCGGGGCGTAGCAGCGCCGGGTCCAGCACGTCGGGCCGGTTGGTGGCCGCGATCAGGATCACGCCTTCGTTGGCCTCGAAGCCGTCCATCTCCACCAGCAGCTGGTTGAGGGTCTGCTCCCGCTCATCATTGCCGCCGCCGAAGCCGGCGCCGCGATGGCGGCCGACCGCGTCGATTTCATCGATGAACACGATGCATGGGGCATTCTTTTTCGCCTGCTCGAACATGTCGCGGACGCGGCTGGCGCCGACGCCCACGAACATCTCGACAAAGTCCGAGCCGGAGATGGAGAAGAACGGCACGCCGGCCTCGCCCGCGATGGCGCGGGCCAGAAGCGTCTTACCGGTGCCTGGAGGGCCGACCAGCAGAGCGCCTTTGGGGATTTTGCCACCAAGCCGCGAAAATTTCTGCGGATCCTTCAGAAACTCGACGATTTCTTCGAGCTCTTCTTTCGCCTCGTCGATGCCCGCGACATCGTCGAAGCTGACTTTGCCGGAACGTTCGGTCAGCAGCTTGGCCTTGGACTTGCCAAAGCCCATCGCGCCGCGACCGCCGCCCTGCATGCGGTTGAGGAAGAAAATCCAGACCCCGATCAGCAAAAGCATCGGAAGCCAGAAGCCCAAGGTGGACATCAGGCCTGAGCTTTCCTGCGGCTCCACCCTGATTTCGACCTTGGAAGACCGCAGGTCCGGCAGGATGTCCGCGCCTGCGGGCTGGATGGTCTGGAATTCAGCGCCCGAGATCATGCGGCCGCCGATGCGTTCACCATCGATGACGACATTCGCCACCTGTTGGTTGTCCACCCGCTCCATGAAGTCGGAGAAGGTGATGCGGCTCGCCGATGAATTCGATCCGCCTTCTTGGAACACGCTGAAAAGCGCGACCATGAGGAGGATGACGACGGCCCAAATTGCGAGGTTCTTCGCGTTGCCCAAGGGTGTCTCCGTAGACTGTGGCGCCAGAAGGGCGAAATCGCCGGAGCACGCGATTCGTACTCCGAAGTCTTCTCAAAGATAGGCGTCGCCACGGGCGTTTCAACGAGGATGGCAGCGATGCACAGTCTCTCTTGCGCCTTTAGATTTCGTTACCAGAATCAACGAGTCGCAAATCCTCGAGGCTAAAGAATGCTTCGTGTCTCTTATACCCCGCCAAGGGCGCAAAGATCAACGCGCCGCACCAGCGCAGGCAAGGCGCAGCACCCCGCGCGCCCCGCGGGGCGGCCGACCACCCCGTAGGCAAAGCGCGCGCGGCCAGATCGCGCAGCCCGGCGTCGCCCAGCGCGCCCCAGATCGCGCCCTCTGGAACCGCGCCGCGCACCCGCCAGCGCCCGTCCCACACCGCGCCGTCGACCGCCGCAACCGGGGGCGGCAGACAGACGGCCTCGCGCCACAGCGCGACCTCCGCGGCCCCCGCGGGCGCGATGACGACCCCCGCCAGCGTCCGCGCCCGTCCCGCCAGCACCGCCGCGTCCAAGGGACCGAGCGCGCGCTGCCGCGGCCGGCGCGCGCCCGACAGCGCGGCGATGGCCTGCGCCAGCACGCGCAGGCGCAAATCCGTCGGGGCAGCGCCATAGCGGGCCAGCGACAGCCGCGCCTCGCCCGCGCCGCCCCATCGCAACGCCTGGGCGGCCAGCGCATCGGCGGCATCCTCCAACACCACGCGCTGGCCGCGCAGCCGCGCGGCGGTGGCGGCCAGCCCGGCGGCGTCGATCCCCAGCGGCGCCAAGGCGGCTAGGGCGGCGCGCGCACGCGGGCGGTCATGGGTCAGATCGTCGTTGGTCGGGTCCTCGACCCACGAGATGCCGTGCGCGATGCAGATGCTTCGCAGATCGTCGCGGGTCAGCGCCAAGGTCGGGCGCGCGAAGGTCACACCATGGGCGCGCACGCTGTCGGCCATGCCCGACAGCCCGTCCACCCCGGCGCCGCGCGCCAGCCGCAGCAGCACGGTTTCGGCCTGATCGCCCTCGGTATGAGCCAGCAGCACGGCATCCAGCGCCCTGCCCCGCGCCCAATCAGCCAGCAGCGCGCGCCGCGCATCCCGGGCCGCGGCGGCGAGGTTGCCCGAGGGTGCGCCGTCATGGCGCCAAGTCAAAATGTCGTGGGTCACGCTGAGACTGGCGCACAGGGCGGCGACGCCCTCGGCCTCGGCGCGCGATTGGGGCCGCAGGCGGTGGTCCACGGTGGCGCAGGCCAGCGGCACGCCGCGCGTCTGCGCCCAGCCATGGGCCGCCAGCAGCAGCCCTGTGCTGTCGGAGCCGCCCGACACGGCGACGCCGGGGGTCCAGCCGGGCCCCGCCGCCGCCCGCCGCACGTCCAGATCCGCGGCGACGGCGGCCAGCGTCCGCGCCGCGCGATCAGCCACGGTTACTTGCAGGCGAGCCGCGCGCGTTCCGCCGCGGCGCGGGTGATCGCGGCGACATTGGCGGGAAAGCGCCGCTCAGCCTCGGCCAGGGTCAGGCAGGCCTCAGACGGCTGGCCGAGCTTTTCCAGCGACAACGCCAGCCCGATCAGGCTGTCCGGCGCGACGCGAGAATCGGGATATTCCGACACATTGGCCAGATAGGTCTGCGCCGCGGCGCGATAGTCCGAAGCGAGGAACATCGCCTCGGCGGTCCAGTGCTGCGAATCGCCGGCCAGCGGGCTGCCGGGATAGTCCCTGCGGAACCGCACCATGGCCGCGCGCCCGTCGGCCGGGCGACCGCCCCGGATCATCGCCACCGCCACGTCGAAGGCGGCCCGTTCGGACACCGCCACCGCAGGCCCGGCATCCACCGGGGGCGGCGGCGCGGCCCCGCCCAACGGCACCGGATCGCCAAGCACCGAGGTGTCGCCGCCCTCCAGCGTCACCACCCGGAATTCCAGGTCTCCAAGGCGCAGCGCGGCATCGGCGCCCATCTTGGCGATGCGATGCTCCAATTCCTCAAGCCGGCCGTTCACGCGGCGCAGCTCGACCTCTAACTCTTGGATCCGCACCACCGCGTCCGATCCTACGGGCCGCGCGGTCTGGGCATGGAGCATAGGGGCCGTCGCGGCCAACAACACGACGGCGACCGCCAGCCCGAAGCCCCCGCCGCGGCGCATAGGCGCCGCGGCGGAGATCAGGCGATGCGCGAGGTGCGACATCACCGCCCCGCTCAGGAGGTCTGGCCGGGGCCGGCCATGACGGTGACCGAACGGCGGTTCTGCGACCAGCAGCTTTCGGAGGAGCACAGCGACTCGGGCCGTTCCTTGCCATAGGTGACCGAGCGCAGACGCGACGCATCCACGCCCTCGGCCAGCAAGAAGCTGCGGGCGGCTGACGCGCGGCGGGCGCCGAGCGCGAGGTTGTATTCGCGGGTGCCGCGTTCGTCCGCATGGCCTTCGACGATCGCGGACCGGGTCGGGTTCGCACTCAGCCACTGGGCCTGGGCGCGAAGCGTCGCCTGCGCGTCCCCCGACAGCGAGGAGCTGTCGGTCGCGAAGAACACCCGATCCCCGACGGTGATCTGGAAATATTCGACCGAGGTAGGGTCGAGCGCCCCGCCGGCGCCGAAGCCCGCGGCGCCCGCACCGCCCGCGCCAGCGCCGTTGGCGGCCATGTCATCGCCGGCCCCGCTGCAAGCCGCAAGGCTGAGCGCCAGAACCGCGGCGGCGGTGAAGCGCAGAAGGCTGATCGAACTGCTCATTGGATGTCTCTTTGCCTGAAAGGTGTCGGTCCGTTCGCCCGGATCTTATGGCCGGGTCGGGGACCAGGAGGGGTCGGATGCTGCTGCGGGCGTGCCCAGCCGCACAAGATTGCGTCCGGTTGCGTCCACACGCCACAACGCCGGAGCGCCGTCGGCGCCGGGCGTTTCGCGGAAGAACATGAGCGCCCGTCCGTTGGGCGCCCAGCTAGGAGCTTCGTCCAAGAAAGAGGCGGTTAAAAGGCGCTCTTCGCTGCCATCGACGCGCATCACGCCGATATGGAACCGGCCGCCCAATTGCTTGGTGAACGCGATCAGATCGCCGCGCGGCGACCACACCGGCGTGCCATAGCGCCCGTCGCCAAAGCTGATCCGTCGCCCCACGCCGCCGCCCGCAGGCATGACGTAGAGCTGCTGGGATCCGCCCGAATCGCTCTCGAACGCGATCTGGCGGCCGTCGGGGGAAAAGGACGGCGCCGTCTCGATGCCGGGGCCTGAGGTGAGGCGCCGCATCTGGCGGTCGTTCAGCCGCATCTCCCACAGATCGGTGCCGCCGCCGTCGGACAGCGACAGCGCCACGGTCGACCCATCGGGCGAGAATCGCGGCGCGAAGGACATGGAGCTGAACCGGCCCAGCGTTTCCTTGCCCCCGGACGCCACATCCATGATCCAGACCCGCGGCACGCCGCCCGCATAGCTGAGATACACCAGCGATTTGCCATCGGGCGAGAACCGCGGCGTCAGCACCAGATCACGCCCGTCGGTCAGATAGCGCACATTGGCGCCGTCCTGATCCATGACCGCGATGCGCTTGACGCGGCCGCCTTTGGGGCCGGTCTCGTTCACAAAGGCGACCTCGGTGTCGAACCAGCCCGGCTCTCCGGTCAGCGCCAGATGGATGCTGTCGGCGATCTTGTGGCCAAGGCGGCGCGCGTCGCCGGGCGCCGCGCGCATTCCCATGCCGTCGCCGGCGGGGCGGCCGTTGAACACGTCCCACAGCTGATGCCGGACCTCGAGCCGCCCATCGGGGGTCAGCGCGACCTGGCCGACGCCAAGCGCGTCGGCGTTGATAACGCGCCAATTCTCAAAGGCAGGGCGTTCATCCACGCCGCCGGGGGCGGCCAGATAGGCCGCCTCGTCGATCACCCGGAACAGGCCAGACGATTGCAGGTCCGATTTCACCACCGCAAGCACCTCGGCGGCCAGCGCGGCGGCTTCGGGGGCGGCGAGATAGCGCGGGATCGCGACCGGCATCGGCTCGGTCACACCCTCGGTGATCTCGATCCTCAGCGGTCCCGGGTCTTGCGCGGCGGCGGGCGCCAGCGGGACGGCGGCGCACAAAAACGCCAGCGCGGCGCGCACGGCCCGCGTCAGGCGCGAGGCCTGCGTCAGGCGCACGGCGGCGTAAGGCCCGGAAAGGGCGGCTGCCGTAAGGCGCGGTAGGCTCAGGGTCACATCGACACTCCCAATCCGGGATTGAACGTCACTTCGATCACCCGCCAGCGGGCGAACTTGCCGGGCGGGAGGGCATACGGGGCCGCGCGCTGTAACGCGCGCGAGGCTGTGGCGGCGGCCTGCATGAACCGCGGATCCGCTGCAGCGGCGCCGCTGGGCGAGATCATCTCAGGATTGCCGACGATCTTGCCCTGTTGGTCGAGCGTGATCCGCATCGTCACCACCAGTTCTTCATAATTCGCCAGACGCTCCAAGGTCCCCTTGTTCCAGACCTTGGAGATCGCGCCCTTGACCCCGGACACCTCGCCCGAAGTCAGCGGCGCGCCGACCGGCGCATTCGCGCCGCCCGTGGCCGCGGCGGCGCCCGCATCGGCGGTCTTGGCCGGGGCGGGGGGCTTGGGCTTGGCGTCGGGTTTCGGCTTGGCGTCGGGCTTGGGCTCCGCGGCGGCGACTTTTTCGGGCTTCGCCTCGGGCTTGGGCTTCGCCTCTGGCTTCGGCTCTGCGGCCGCAACCTTTTCGGGCTTCGCCTCCGGCTTGGCCTCAGTCTTCGGCTCAGGCTTCGCCTCAGTCTTCGGCTCGGGCTTCGCCTC
>JBLIKI010000149.1:0-6676 GCA_047636235.1 Paracoccaceae bacterium
ACCATGGGCGAGGCGCTGGCGGAGGGGACGATGGGCGCCCTCACGCTCAGCGGCGACGGGGCGGTGCATCTGCGCGCCCATGGCTCGCTGTCGGTCACCGAGGTCCTGCCCGCGCAAGACCGCCCCGGCTTTGGCGGCGACTGCGTGCGCGCGCTACAGGCGCATGTGGTGGCGGCGCTGCATGGGGACGGCGCGCTGGAAAACCCCGCCCGCGACTATCTGCGGGTGATGGAGGTGGAGGCCGCGATCTACCGCTCCGCCGCCTTGCGCGCCCGGCAGGAGGTCGCGCCATGACCCGCTCCGCCGCCCTGCGCGCGCGCGATGAAATCCGGGCGCTGATCTTTGCGGGAGAGTTGGCGGCAGGCTCGGACCACCTTGAATCTGAGCTGGCGACGCGGCTCGGCATGTCCCGCACTCCGGTGCGCGAGGCGGCGATGATGCTGGCGGCGTCAGGGTTGGTGGAGGTCCGCCCCCGCAAAGGCCTGCGGATCGCCGCCCTGTCCGCAAGCGACATGGCGGAGATCTATGACGTGCTGACGGAGCTTGAAAGCCTGTCCGCCGACCGCGCCGCCCGCGCGCGCCCCGATGCCGCCGCGCTGGCCGGGCTGGCCGGGGCGATCGACGCGATGGACGCGGCCTTGGCGCGCGGGGACCGCGACGCCTGGGCGGTGGCGGATGACGCGTTCCACGCCGAATTGGTACGGCTGGGCGGCAATTCGCGGGTTGAGGCGATCGCGGCCATGATGTCCGATCAGGTGCGGCGGGCGCGGCGGGTGACGCTGTGGCTGCGCCCGGCGCCGCACCGGTCGAACGAGGATCACCGCGCGGTGTTGGACGCCATCGCCCGCGGCGACGCAGGCGCCGCCCGCGCCCGCCACCACGCCCACCGGACCGAGGCCTGCGCCGCGCTGATCGAACTGCTGCGCGATCACCGGCTGGCGCGGGTGTGATCCCCGGCCGGGCCTAGGGCGACACCCAGCGCACCCGCCCCAGATCGGTCACGTCATAGCCGGTCAGGCGGGCGGCCTTGTCGCGCAGCGCGGCGCCGCGCGCGAAGGCCAGCAGCGCCTGCACCGGGGCCTCGAAATACGCGCGGCGGTCGATCAGCAGGTCGAACCTCTCCTGCGCCAGCGGCACGAAGCCGAGGCGGCATTGCCGGGCCGCGGCCTCAAGCCCCAAGGCGACGTCGGCATCCCCGGACGCGACCGCCAGCGCGGCGTCGGTTTCGGTGCGCGCCGGGTCGGGCAGGATCGTGGCGCGGGACAGGTCGGTCCCTGCGGTCAGCTTGTCGAACAACGCGCGGGCGCCCGCGCCGGGCTGGCGCAGCATCACCCGGCGGCCCGCCAGATCGGCGATCCCGCGGATCTCACCCTCGGCCCCGGCCGGCACGATCAGGCCTTGGCGCCGCGCGGCCCAAGCGATCAGCACCACGCCGGTCAGCCCGGCCTCGGACACCGAGCCGATGTTCCAGCCGTCGGCCTCGGGGATGTGCATGCCGCACAGCGCCGCGCCCCCGTCCGCGAACCGCGTCAGCCCCGCGCCGCTGCCGTCGAACATCGTCGCCAGCCCGCATCCGCTTTCGCGCACCGCCCAGTCCAAAAGCGGATCATGCGACCCCGCCAGGATCGCCGGGCGCGCCGACGAGGCCGGGGGGATGGCGGGCGCGGCGGGCGCCCCGCCCTCGATCCAGGCGGTGACCTCGGCGGCGGGGAACAGCAGCTTGCCGGTGATGCGCCGATGCGGGATCTCTCCGGCAGCGGCCAGATCATAGACCTTGCGCTCCTTCACCCGCAGCAGGGCGGCGACCTCGCGGGTGGTCAGATAGGCGCTGGCGGGGTCGTCATTATCGGTCACGGTGGGCATCCCTTGCGGCTGGTCCGCCAAGATGCCGACAAAGCAGGCCCGCGGCAACCGCCCCTCAGCGCAGCGTCATGCCCGCATAGCCGTTGGCGGCCACTCGGTCGCAATGGCGCCGATAGGGGCCGATCCCGGCGACATAGACCATGAAGGCGCGCGGCTTGCCGGGAATGTTGGCGCCGACATACCAGCTGTCGGCCTTGGGAAAGAGCGTTCCGTCGGCAAGCTCGGCGACATGCTCCGTCCAGGCGTCCTCGGCGGCGGAGGTAGGCTCGATCACGCTGCGTCCCGCGGCGGCCATGTCCGACAGACAGCGGGCGATCCAGTCGACATGCTGCTCGATCGCCACCATCACGTTGACCAGCACCGACGGGCTGCCCGGCCCGGTGATGGCGAAAAGGTTCGGAAACCCCTCCATCATTAGGCCCAGATGGGCGCGCGGGCCGTCCTGCCATTTGTCCGCCAGCGTGCGCCCGCCCCGGCCCGCGATCCGCACCGCCAACAGCGCGCCGGTCATGGCGTCATAGCCGGTGGCGAGCACAATGCTGTCGAACGTGCGATCCACCCCGTCCACGGTGCGGATGCCGGTGGCGGTCAGCGTGGCGATCGGGGCGGCGCGCAGGTCGACCAGATCGACGTTTTCGCGGTTGAAGGTGGCGTGATAGCCGCTGTCGACGCAGATCCGCTTGGCGCCGACCGGGTGGCCGCGGGGGGTCAGCGCCTCGGCGGTGGCGGGGTCTGTCACCAGATCGCGGATCTTGCCGCGGATGAACTCGGCGGCGTGGTCGTTGGCGATCTGGTTGCGCAGGATGTCGTTGTAGGCATGCATGAAGTTCACGCCGCCCTTGTCCCACCGCGCCTCGAATTCGGCGCGGCGCTCGTCCTCATCCGCCTCCAGCGCCGATTTCTGGGCGAAGTCATAGACGGTGCCTGAGGGCGCGACCTCCCGCGCTATGCGGCGCAGTTCGGGATAGTCGCGCTTCCAGCGTTGTTCGTGCGCGGGGTCCATCGGCGCGTTGCGCGCAGGGACCGAGAAATTGGCGGTGCGCTGGAACACGGTCAGGTGGCCCGCGTCCTCGGCGATCACCGGGATCGCCTGCATGCCGGACGATCCGGTGCCGATCACCGCGACCCGCCGCCCCTTGAACGACACCGGGTCATGGGGCCAGGCGCCGGTGTGCAGGATGCGGCCGCGGAAATCGGCCATCCCCGGCAGGTCCGGCATCCGCGCCGCCGACAGGCAGCCGGTCGCCATGATCAGAAATCGCGCGGACAGGCCAGCGCCATCTGCCGTCTCGACCAGCCAGCGCCCGGCAGCGTCGTCCCAGTCGGCGGAGCGGACCTCGGCGTCGAACCGGATATGGCGGCGCAGATCGAACCGGTCGGCGGCATGGGAGGCATAGCGCAGGATCTCGGGCTGGGATGCGAACCGCTCGGACCAGGTCCAGTCCTGTTGCAGCGCGTCGTCCCACGAATAGGAATATTGCATGCTTTCCACGTCGCAGCGCGCGCCGGGATAGCGGTTCCAATACCAGACCCCGCCGACATCGCCGCCACGCTCCAACCCCTGCACCGACATGCCCATGCCGACAAGGCGGTGGATCATGTAAAGGCCGGCGAACCCCGCCCCCACCACGACGGCGTCCACGATGGCGAGGGGCTTGGCGGAAGTCATGGCGGCATGTCCTAGCTGGGGCGCGGATGGGCGGGCGGGGCGCAGGCCCCGCCCGCCCTCACGTGACGGTGGCCGTCACTTTTTCGCAGCGGTCAGATCGGCGCGCAGCGCGGCCAGCGCACCGGCGGGATCGGCCAGACCGGCGGCCTTGGCTTTGGCGACCCAAGCGGCCTCCACCGGGGCGATCGCGGCCTGGAAATCGGCCAAGAACACGTCCGACGCAGTGATCACGTTGAAGCCTGCCAGCGGCGCCAGCTTGGCGAAGGCGACGTCTTCGTCCATCTGCCAGAAGTGGCCGAACGACTGGGCCAGCGCCTCGCCCGACACCGACGAGATCGCGGCCCGGTCGCCCTCGGACAGCCCGTCCCACTTGTCCTGGTTGATCAGGAACGCGATCACCGACTGGCCGAGGCCGCCCGGCATCACCGTTACGTTGGTGAAAATCTCAGACGTCTTCCATGAGATCATCGGCCCGTAGCTGAAGAAGGTGCCGTCGACGATGCCGGTGGAGGCAAGCTCATAAATCTCGGTCACCGGCTTTTGCACCGTTACCGCGCCCAGCGCGTCGACGACCATCGATGCGGTCGCGCTCGGCGCCCGCAGCTTCATGCCCTTGATCTGCTCGATCGAGGTGATCGGGCCGGGCTTGCTGGCGAGATGGGTGGGGGCGGAGGCGAAGATGGTCAGCAGATGCGCGCCCTTGAACGGCTGGGCGGCGGCAAGATCACGCTCGTAAAGCTTGTAGAACGCGGGGGCCAAAGTGGCTTCGTCGGTGGAGACGAGCAGCGGCAATTCGCCGATCTCCATCACCGGGAAGCGGCCGGGGGTGTAGCCCGGCAGCACGATCACCAGATCCGCAAGGCCGTCGACCACGACGTCGAACTGCTCGCGCGGGCTGCGCACCACGGCGGGCAGGTATTCCACGGTGACGCGGCCTTCGGTGACGCGCTCCACCTCCGCGATCCATAGGCGCAGGACCTCATTGGTCGAATGGGTCGCCGGGAACCACGACGAATATTTCAGGACGGTCTTCTCCTGCGCGGCGGCGATGCCCCCGGTCAGCGACAGCGCGGCGGCAAGCGCGACGCCTTTGGCGATGGTCAGCAGAAAGCTCATTTTTTCTCTCCCTGTGGTGCGGGATCTTGCCGGTCATCACAGGATGACGCTGCGTCCGCTATTGGTCTGATAGTTTATTTGGTCGAATCATTCAATAGATTCTCACCGTCTCAGCCGAAGAACAGCCGTGGCAGCAGCAGCGTGATCCCGGGCACGAAGGCGATCAGCGCGATGCGGGCGACGTCCGACACGATGAACGGCACGATCCCGCGGATGATCGACGCCAGCGGCACGTCCGGCACGATCGATCGCAGCACGAACAGGTTCATGCCGATGGGGGGGGTTATCAGGCCCAATTCGACCAGCATCACCACCAGAATGCCGAACCACACCGGATCGAAGCCAAGGCCCACGACGATGGGAAAGAACATCGGCAGCGTCAGCAGCATCATCGCAAGGCTGTCGAGCACGCAGCCGAGCGCCAGATAGATCGCGCACATCACCGCGATCACCATCACCGGCGACAGCCCGCTGTCGCGCACCAGATGCAAGACCCCCTGATGGGCGCCGGAGATATTGACGAATTCGGCGAAGATCGAGGCGCCGATGATCAGCGCGAACAGCACCGCCGTCGTCTCGGCTGAGGCGCGGAAGATGTCGAGCATCGCGCGCCACGGGGTCCGCCGCGCCAGCGCGAAGCCGAGCGCGCCGCAGGCGCCGACCCCCGACGCCTCGGTCGCGGTGAAAAGCCCGCCATAGATCCCGCCCAGCACCAGCCCGAACAGGGCGACCACCGACCAGACCTGTTTCAGCGCGGCGATCTTGTCGGCGCGGCTGGCGCGCTCAGCCATTGGCGCCGCCGCCGGCGTGCGGGTGGCGACCCAGGTGACGGCCAGCGAATAGCCAAGGATGCCGATCAGGCCGGGGATGATCCCCGCCGCGAACAGCTTGCCGATGTGGGTTTCCGTGGTGATGCCATAGATCACCATGATAATGCTGGGCGGGATCAGGATGCCCAGCGTGCCACCCGCCGCCACCGTCGCCGTCGACAGGCTGTCGGCATAGCCGTAAGAGCGCATCGATGGAATCGCCACCCGCCCCATGGTCACCGCGGTGGCGACCGACGATCCGCACACCGCCGCGAACCCGCCGCACGACAGGATCGTGGCGATGCCGAGGCCCCCGCGCCGATGCCCGATGAACACTTGGGCCGCGCGATAAAGCTCGGCCGAGATGCCCGCCCCCGCCACCAGATTGCCCATCAGGATGAACAGCGGCACGACCGCGAGCGTATAGGCCATGGTCGCCCCGGTCGCGGTCAGCGCCATCATGCTGAGCGCAGGCATGGTGGCGTTGAGGATCGCATACCCCCCCGCCCCGACCACCGCCATCGCGATGGCGATCGGCACGCGCAGGAAGATCAGCGCCAGCGCGCACAGGAACCCCAGTCCGGCGGCGACCATCACTCAAGCCCCATCGCGGCGGTGTCGCGACCATTGAGCGATTCCGGCCGCGCGGTGAACGCCATCAGCGCCACCAGCGCGAAGGCGATCGCGGTGATCCCCGACATGACTGCCATGAAGTAGATGACCGGGCCGAGTTCGAGCCGCAAAAACGGGGTGACATCGCCGTAAGACATCGTGCGCCCGGCGCTGATCCACAGCCGCCACGCCATGGCGGCGAACACCGTCGCCCCCAGCGCATTGCCGACGAATTGCTGCACCCGCTGCGCCGCCACCCCCATCAGATTGTCCAGCAGGTCGATGCTGATATGGGTCTGGCGATAGGCGATCTGCGGGTAGAGCAGGAAGGTGACGGCGACCAGCGCGATCTCGGTCAATTCGGTCGCGCCTGGGATCGGGCTGTTGAACAGGTTGCGCCCGAGCACGTCGCCGAGCGTCATCCCCGCCATCAGCAGCAAGATGATCCCGGCCACAACATTCGCGGCCCGTCCTAGAAAGCGCAGAGGCATCGCGGTGGCCTTTCACTGGATCCGGGACCGCCCCGGCGCGTGGGGGTTTGGGGCGGGTCAGCCCTGCGCGGGAATGGCCTGCGCCGCGTCGGCGTCGGCGTCGGCGTCGGCGTCGG
>JBLIKI010000150.1:0-6649 GCA_047636235.1 Paracoccaceae bacterium
GGCCTGATCGAAATCAGGCGTTCTTGCGGCGGCGCGCCACCATGCCAAGGCCCGCGAGGCCGACCGCCATCAGCGGCAGCGCGGCGGGAAGCGGAATGGGGGCGGTCACCTGGCCGCGGATTTCTCCGCTCGGAAAAGCGGCGGAGTGGATGTTGACATAGATGCCGCTGTCGCCGCGCACGGTCTCAAGCCCGAGGATGCCCACCAGTTCATAGATCGAGGGCTGGCCGCTCGGTTGGTCGCCGACGTTCCAACGGCCGGTGTAGGTGCTGGTCGGGACGCCGCCGGAGCTGTCGGTGGAGACGCTGTCGGCGTCGGTCGCGATGTTCAGCAGCACGCCGCCGTTCACGCCCGCGAACCCGCGGTGGAAGTGCAGCGCAGTCGCGGTGAACCCGGTGAACGAGATCGAATAGTCCGCGAACGCGGTCACGCCGGCGTCGTCGACGCCGAGCGAAAAGGTCCCCGACCCGAAGGCGTCGGACGAGGTGCCCGCCGCGTCGCCGGTCAGATCGACGGTGAAGTCATAGCGTTCGAACCCGGTGAAATGGGCCGCCTGAGCGGGGGCGGTGAAAGCCACGGCTGCGGCGATGGCCACGGTGGCGAAGGAGAGGGTGTTTTTCATGCGAGACTCCGGTTGCGAAAGGATCAAGTTGAGGCGGTCCGCCTAGAGCGTCCTGCAGACAATGGAGCAACGGGGCGCCTTCTCCACAAGTTTCCGCGCGATACGTTTCCCTCATATTAGGCTGCAACAGCTGAAAAAGGCTTTCGCGTCAGCGAGATGGCGCCTGGGCGGCAGCGCGCTGGGCGGCGGGGTCGCGGACCTGTGATAACGTGTGATCGCGTATCGCGCGGCGCCGGCGGGCTTGACGCCCCGCCCCGTGCGCCCCATTCAACCGCTATCCCCAAGGCCCCGGACCAAGGAGCGAGCCGCGCGTGCAGGACCTGACCCAGATCGCCCCCGACGCCCTGACCGCCGATCAGGCGACGCGCGAACTCGCCCGCCTCGCCGCTGAGATGGAGGCCGCCGACGCCGCCTATCACCAGCGCGATGCGCCGGTGATATCGGACGCCGACTATGACGCGCTAAAGCGGCGCAACGCGGCGATCGAAGCGCTGCACCCCGCGCTGAAACGCGCCGACAGCCCGTCGGACCGCGTCGGCGCCGCCCCGGCCGAGGGGTTCGGCAAGGTGCGCCACCGGGTCCCGATGCTCTCGCTCGGCAATGCGTTCGACGACGGGGATGTGGCCGATTTCGTCGGGTCGGTGCGCCGTTTCCTGGGGGTCGCGCCCGCCGATCCGCTGGCGTTTCTGGCCGAGCCCAAGATCGACGGCCTGTCGCTATCGCTGCGCTATGAGGATGGCCGCTTGACCGAGGCCGCCACCCGCGGCGACGGCGAGGTTGGGGAAAACGTGACCCGCAACGCGCTGACCGTGGGCGACATCCCCGAAACGCTGGGCGGCGATCCGCCAGCGGTGCTCGAAGTCCGCGGCGAGGTCTATATGGCTCACGCCGATTTCGCGGCTCTCAACGACCGCCAGCAGGCGCTGGGGGCCAAACCCTTCGCCAACCCGCGCAACGCCGCCGCCGGGTCGCTGCGGCAGCTCGATGCCGAGATCACGCGCGCACGCCCGCTCAGGTTCTTCGCCTATGGCTGGGGCGATTTGGCGGCGCCGTTGGCGACGACCCAGACCGGGGCCATGGCGGCGTTGCGCGGTTTCGGCTTCGTCACCAACGACCGCGCAGCGTTGTGTGACGATACGGGCGCCATGCTCGCGGTCTATCGCGGGATTGAGGCGGATCGCGCCGCCTTGGGCTATGACATCGACGGCGTGGTCTACAAGGTTGACCGCTTGGACCTGCAGGGGCGGTTGGGGTTCCGGTCCTCCACCCCGCGCTGGGCGATCGCGCATAAATTCCCCGCGCAGCTTGCAACCACGGTGCTGGAGGGTATCGACATTCAAGTGGGCCGTACCGGCGCGCTGTCGCCGGTGGCGCGGCTGGCCCCGGTGACGGTGGGCGGCGTGGTGGTGTCCAACGCAACCCTGCACAACGAGGATTACATCGCCGGGCGCGGCGCCAAGGGCGAACCGATCCGGGGTGGGCGCGACCTGCGCGTGGGCGACACGGTGACGGTGTATCGGGCGGGGGATGTGATCCCCAAGGTGCTCGACGTCGATCTGTCGAAACGCCCCGAAGGCGCCCAGCCTTGGACCCCGCCCGACACCTGCCCGATCTGCGGCAGCCCGGCGGTGCGCGAGGACGGCGAGGCCGCCCGCCGCTGCACCGGCGGCCTGATCTGCGCCGCGCAAAGCGTCGAGCGGTTGAAGCATTTCGTGTCCCGCGGCGCTTTTGACATCGAGGGTCTCGGCGCCAAGCAGGTGGAGGGGTTTTTCGCCGATGGCTGGATCACCGAACCGGCGGAGATTTTCACGCTTGGCGAGCGGTTCGGCGGCGCCTGCATGACGCCCCTGAAATCGCGCGAAGGCTGGGGTGACAAATCAGCCGAGAACCTGCTGCGCGCCATCGAGGACAAGCGCGAGATCGACCTGTGGCGGTTCCTGTTCGCGCTTGGCGTCCCGCAGCTGGGGGAGACGGTGGCGCGCAAATACGCGATCGCCTGGCATGATCTGGACGCGTTGCGCGCGGAGATCGACGCCTCGATGGCGCGGCGGCGCGATGTCGGGCTGGCATGGCGCGACCGGCTGGGGCTGGCGGGGGCGGACCCGTTGGCGCTTTTGCATGCCGCGCGCGACCTGCGGGGCCGCGAATTGGCGCTGTGGCCTGAGGCGCGCGACCTGCCCGGGGTCGGCGAATTGACCGTGCTGCAAGCGGCGCAGGAGGTGGCGGGCGGCGCCCCCGGCACTTGGGCCAACCGGCTGATCAAAGCCGGGGGGGATGCGCTGGGCGGGCCGGACGCGGTCGTGGCCCACCTGAAGGCCGACGCCGACGCCGCGGCGCAGCTATGGCGCGACATGATCCGCGGCCATGGCTGGGGGATGGGGGAGGAGGCGTTCGCCGCCCTCGGGTCGTGGCGGGGCGCGTCCATGGCGCTGAAAACGCTGCTGGCGCAGGAGGACGCCGCCCTCGCCCCCTTGGCGGCCGGGGATGGCATCGGCCCCGCCGTCGCGCTGTCGCTGTGCGATTTCTTCGCCGTGGACGCGCAGGCCGCGATGGTCGACCGGCTGTGCCGCCATGTCCGCGCCTTGCCCGCCGAGGCGCCGCGGGCCGACGGCTCGCCGGTGCTCGGCCTGACGGTGGTGTTCACCGGATCGCTCGAGCGTTTGACCCGCGCCGAGGCCAAGGCCCGCGCCGAGGCGTTGGGCGCCAAGGTCGCCGGATCGGTGTCGAAAAACACCGACATCGTGGTGGCGGGGGCGGCGGCCGGCTCCAAGCTGAAAAAGGCGGAGGAACTGGGCCTGCGGGTGATGACCGAGGACGAATGGATCGCCCATATCGGCGGCTGAGCGCCGCGCACGTCGTCCGATAGGGGCCGAACGGCGGGCGCCGGACCGAACCGCACGCGAAGGACGCCATGTCCGGCGCCCCTAGCTCCCTTTAGAATTTAGCGCGTCTTGGTGCGTTCGACGGTGAACACATGGCGCGACAGAGGCCGGACGCCGGGGATCTTGCCGATCATCTGATCGATCACGAACGCCGCCCGCATCAAGGCGCCATCGCCCGAAATGCCGACCGCGGTACACAGCGCGCCCAGCGGCACGGTCAGGAATTCGGTGAAGGTCAGCTCCACGTCGAAATGCCCGCGGATCAGCGCCAGATCGCGCTGCCGGAACGGGCGCTCATCGTCGGTGCGCGATTCCGGCGTCAGCATGCGCGCGACCGAGTTCAGGTCCATCGGTTCGTGACAGAACATCGGCGCGCCGGGCTTCAGCACTCGCGCGATCTCGGGCAGCGCTCGCTCCATATTTAGATGGTGAATGATGGCGGCCCCGAACACGACGTCGAAGCTGTCGCTGGGAAATTCCAGCACATGCGCTTCCATCAGCTTGAAATCGGGCTGATTGCGCGAGGTCTTCGCAAGATCCTGCCCCTTGGCCATCTCTCGCTCAAAGATATTGATGCAGGTGAGATCGGCGACGTCACAGTCGCCGCGCTCGACATATTTGTGCCAAGCGTAGCTGCCGATCTAGAGAACCCGGGGCGCCTTCGCCTGCTTGAGGATCACCAAGCCCCTGGCGATGCACCATTCCTCGAAATAGTACATCAACTTCAAGAGAAAACCGCGATAGCGTTCATCCAGCCCGGCGTTGTAAGACTTGGGTTCCCGCTGAGCGCGATCTGCTTTAATTACTGACGTAAAGTTACCTGAATACATGGTTAATTCAGAAAGAACGCTTTGCGTCACCAAGTCACGTAAATTGCCCTATTCAAATTGCGAGGCCGACTCATTTGGGTGCGCTTTGGGATGACTTGCGGTGCGACGAATTGGAGCGGGTGGCGGATAGCCTCCCCTATCGGGGCGCCCACGCACCCTTTTCACGGGCCGGGCGTTCGCGCATTGTCCGGGGCATGTCCAAAGGTCGGCCCGAGATTCTGTTTCCGCTGTTCGCAGAGCCGACGTCGCTTGACGGCGTGGGCCCTAAAACCGCGACGTCGCTGGAAAAGCTCGATCTGCTGCGCCCGCGCGACTTTTTGTTCGCGCTGCCCTCGGGGGTGGTGGACCGTCGCCCGCGGGACACGCTGGCCGACGCGCCCGAAGGCGAGGTCGCAACCGTGATCGTCACGGTGACGGAGCATCGCCCCCCCGCGACCCGAGGCCGCCCATGGCGCGTGCGGGTCGACGACGGGGCCGACGGGGCGGAGCTGGTGTATTTTCGGGCCAACCAAGGCTGGGTCGACAAATTGCTGCCCATCGGGTCGAAGCGGTTGGTCTCGGGCAAGGTGGAGCGGTGGAACAACGGCGTCCAGATCGCCCATCCCGACCACGTGATTGCGATCCGCGCCGATGGCACGCCGGAGGATGAACTGCCGCCGTTCGAGCCGATCTATCCCCTGACCGAAGGCGTCGGCCAGCGCCTGATGCACCGCGCGGTGCAATCGGCGCTGGAGCGCGCGCCCGACCTGCCGGAATGGATCGAGCCAAGCCTGCTGGCATCGAAAGGTTGGCCGTCCTGGCGCGCCGCCCTGCTGGCCGCCCATGGGCCGACCGGGCCGGACGCGCTGCGCCTGAATGATCCGGCGCGTGAGCGGCTTGCCTATGACGAATTGCTGTCGCACCAATTGGCGCTGGCGCTGGCGCGTGCGGCGAACCGGCGAACCAAGGGGCGGCCATCGCGCGGCGACGGGCGGCTGCGCGATCGGGTGCGCCGGGCGCTGCCATGGGCGCTGACCGGCGCGCAGGACCGCAGCGTGGCCGACATCACGCGCGACATGGCGTCGGGGGATCGGATGAACCGCCTGCTGCAGGGCGATGTCGGTTCAGGCAAGACCGTGGTGGCGCTGCTGGCGATGCTGACGGCGGTGGAATCGGGCGGGCAGGCGGCGCTGATGGCCCCGACCGAGATCCTGGCGCGCCAGCATATGGAAAGCCTCGGGCCGCTGCTGGCGGCGGTGGGGATCGAGCCGCTGCTGCTGACCGGGCGCGACAAGGGCAAGCTGCGTGAGGCGAAGCTGATGCAGGCGCTGGACGGCGCGCCGATCATCATCGGCACGCATGCGCTGTTCCAAAAGGACGTCGGCTTTCGCGACCTGCGGCTTGCGGTGATCGATGAGCAGCACCGCTTCGGCGTGCGCCAACGGCTCGACCTGTCGGCCAAGGGGGTGCGGCCCGATGTGCTGGTGATGACCGCGACGCCGATCCCGCGCAGCCTGGCGCTCGCCAATTATGGCGACATGGATGTCAGCGTGCTCGATGAAAAACCGCCGGGGCGAAAGCCGGTGACGACGGCGCTGATCTCCTCGGACCGGATCGAGGAGGTGATCGCGCGGCTGTCCGCGGCGCTGACGGCGGGGCGCCGCGCCTATTGGGTGTGCCCGTTGGTGGAGGAAAGCGACGCCTCGGACCTCGCCGCCGCCGAAGAGCGCGCCCGCGATCTGCGTGAGCGATTGGGTCCGATGTTGGGCGCCCGCGTGGCGTTGGTGCATGGCCGCATGGCGCCCGGCGACAAGGACGCGGCGATGGCGGCGTTCGTGTCGGGGCAGGCGCAATTGCTGGTGGCGACCACGGTGATCGAGGTCGGGGTCAACGTGCCCGAGGCGACGATCATGGTTATCGAGGGCGCCGACAGCTTCGGCCTCGCGCAGCTGCACCAGCTGCGCGGGCGGGTCGGGCGCGGGGTGGATGCGTCGACCTGCGTGCTGATGTATGACCCGCCGCTGACCGCCAGCGGCAAGGCCCGCCTTGCGATCATGCGAGAGACCGAGGACGGCTTTCGCATCGCCGAGGAAGACCTGCGCCTGCGCGGCGCCGGGGACCTGCTCGGCGTTCAGCAATCGGGGCTGCCGAAGTTCCGAGTGGCGGACATCGAAGGCCAGGCCGAGCTGATGCGCACCGCGCAGGAGGAGGCGCGGCTGGTGCTGGCCACCGACCCGACGCTGGATGGGCGGCGCGGCGATGCGCTGCGGGCGCTGTTGTATTTGCAGGACCGCGACGCGGCGATCCGGTTGCTGTCGGTCGGCTGACCCCTCTGG
>JBLIKI010000151.1:0-6565 GCA_047636235.1 Paracoccaceae bacterium
CGCCGCAAAGGCCGACAGATCATAGACCAAGGCGCCGGTGAACGCGGCGACGGAGGTGGTGAAGTCGAAGCTGCCCCCGGAATTACTCCAGAGGTTCATGAACGTCCCTTGGCCGTAGCCCCTGCTCACCGGCGCGCCGGACACGCCCGCGACAAGCGTCGAAGAGGTCGGGAACCAGCCGAAAGAGGCACCCGAGCTGAACATATCGAGCAGGCTGAAGCCGTAGACCCCGTCGACGGAGATGTCGATCTCCGCCGCCGCGCCTGTGGCGGTGAACACCACCGCGCCGGGGTTGGTGACGTCGACGGTCAGGAGCGTGACCGCCCGCGCCTCGGACCCAGTCAGAGCGACCGCCATGGCGCAGCTGAGCGCAAGCGCAGCGACGGATCGCGAGATAAACGTGGTGAATTTCAGTGTCATTTTTGATCTCATGGTTGCGTGTTTCCGGGCGTTCCCCACACGGCATAACCGATTGATCTAGATAGCTGACGGCGTTTTTTGTTCAAGACGATTTTCGTCATGGCCGGTTCCGAACTTGGGCGCACCGTATGGGGACGCCGGCCCGCCGCGCCCTCGGCGCCCCGCCTTGGTCGCCGGGCGTCTTGACCGCGGCGCCGCACCGTGCGCCCATGCGCCCATGATAGGACGCATCATCCAAACCGACGCCTGCATCGCCGAGGGCCTCAACGCGCTGAGCCTGATCGAGCCGCGTTTCGCCATGGCCGCCGCCGAGGCCGGGCCGATCCCGCTGCGCCGCCGCGACGGCGGGTTCGAGGCGCTGCTGTCCGCGATCGTGAGCCAGCAGATATCCGTGGCCGCGGCGGCGGGGATCTGGGCGCGGGTCAAGGCGGCGGGGGCGACTACGCCCGAGGGGCTGCTTTCGCTCGATGACGAGGGGCTGCGCGCCTGCGGGTTGTCGCGCCCCAAGCAGCGCTATGCCCGCGGGCTGGCCGAGGCGAACCTTGATTTCGACGCGCTGGCGCTGATGGGGAATGATGAGGCCGCGGCGACCATGACCGCCCTGCCGGGCATCGGCCCCTGGACCGCCGAGATGTATCTGATGTTCAGCCTCGGGCGCGCGGATGTGTTCGCCCCCGGCGATCTGGCGCTGGCCGAAAGCGCGCGGATGCTGTTCGACCTGGACGCCCGCCCCACCCCCAAGGTGTTTGACGCGATGGCGGCCGAATGGTCGCCGTGGCGCGCCGTCGCCGCCCGCGTGCTGTGGGCCTGGTACCGCGTCGCCAAAGGGCGCGAGGGGTTGGGCGTCTAGCCAGGCCTTTGCGGCGGCGCCTCAACCCCGCTATCAAGGGGCCCCAAGCGTCCGTCGGGCGCGAAAAATCCAGCCCAAAGCGCCCCGCAGGCGCGCAAGACAGGAGACGACGATGACGGCTTTGAACGGTCCGCGCCGTGACGCGCAATCGGGAGAGGCGCTTAGCCTCGTGGTCTTTCTGCACGGCTATGGCGCCGACGGGAACGACCTGATCGGGATCGGCGACACGCTGGCCGAGCATCTGCCCAACACCATGTTCTTGGCGCCCGACGCCCCCCAGCGCTGCACCATGAACCCGAT
This sequence comes from Paracoccaceae bacterium, assembly GCA_047636235.1. GTDB lineage: Bacteria > Pseudomonadota > Alphaproteobacteria > Rhodobacterales > Rhodobacteraceae > JBOCEF01. The sequence goes on from JBLIKI010000151.1 coordinate 1,571, forward strand.
GGGGCGGCAGTGGTTCCCGATCCCGCGCATGGACGGCAGCTCCGAGGCCGAGATGGCGCAGGGGATGGCGGCATCGGTCGCCGCGTTGCACGGCTGGATGGACGAGGTCGAGGCCGAAACCGGCATCCCCGCCGCCCAGACCGCGCTGGTCGGGTTCTCACAAGGCACGATGATGTCGCTGCATATCGGGCCGAGGCGGCGCGACCCGCTGGCGGGGATCGTCGGGTTCTCCGGCCGGTTGCTTTTGGCTGAGCTGCTGACGGCAGAGGCGGTTACTCGCCCCCCGATCCTGCTGGTGCATGGCGACCGTGACGACGTTGTCCCGTTCGCCAGCATGGAGGAGGCCCGCGCCGCGCTGACCGCCGCCCGCTTCCAGGTAGCCACCCTCGCGTCGCGCGGCGCCGCCCATGGCATCGCGCCGGACGGGCTGAACCGCGCGCTGCAGTTCTTGCATGAACGGCTGAGCTGAGGCTGGGCCGAGGCGGGGCGGGGCGGCGACGCCCAGTCGACACATTGGGATCGCGCGCGATTTCGAACGCCCGGGGGCATCGCCCTTGGGCGTTTTATTTTGGCGCGGGGACGAAAGTTTCGCTTTTAAACATTCCACGCAATTTCAGAGGTCGCTCTTAAACAATAGTTTATCTAATAACAATTCAATATAGATTGAAAAATTAACTTTTTATCAAAACCAATTAATATGTTAATAATAGGCTGCGGGCCCCATGCCGGACATTGACATAGACTCCTTTGAGAGGGTCCAGAAGATGACTGCACTAGTCCTGAATCCCCGCATACTTGCAATTGGCGCCGCGCTTGCAGCGTTCGCCATCCCGGCGAACGCCGCGCCGCAGAACCTGACCATCCGCCTGACCGACGGCGCTGGGTACATCACGGTCGCTGACAACTCCGTCGCTCCGCCGGCGGGAGATACCGACGCCGCGACCAACACCCTCGATTACGACGCCACGAACGGGCCGGCGCTGCCGGGCGGCTCCCATGCGTCGGTCCAGGCCACGGCGACCAACACGCCTGATCTCGCCACTCTCGCCGCATCGATCGAGTGGAACATTTCCGGCGGCCTCCCGGGCGACACGCTGACGTTTGAGGTTTCGGCGACGGACTAACTTCTGGCCGGGCTCCATTGGGACGGCGTCCATGCGTTGGGCGGCGCCACGCCGGCATCCGTCACGCTCGAGGCGTTCTGGAGCGACACCAACTTGCTGTTCGATGCGAAATATTCGATCGGCGGTCCGTTCAGCTACTCGGACCCCGCCGCCTCGCCGGCGTTCAGCTCCTTCGCGGCCGATCTGTTCGGGTTGGCCATCGCCGGGGTCAACCCGTTCTCGATGACCACGATCATCACGATCACCCATGGCATTGACGAACCCGTCGGGACGCAGGCCGAGTCGCTCACCGCGCTGAGCGCTGTGCCGGTCCCCGCGGCGCTGCCGCTGCTGGCGTCGGCGTTCGCAGTGCTCGGCCTGATACGCGCCCGTCGCGCCCGGGCCTGATCGCCCCTCGGCGCCAGCATCGCCGAGCATGCGATCCGAAGCGGCCCCCTGCGAGGGGCCGCTTTTCCATGTCCGCCCCCAGCGCCCTGAACCAGCGTCGTGAAACTGTCGCGGACGGCGTGCAAGGATCGACCTGCCCGCCGCCATCCCCTGCATTTCGGGAGTTGCCGTTGGGCGAACACGAGATATATTCCATACTGCCGGGGCGGGCTCGTCCTGTCCCGCGTCGCAACAGACGCGAGGGTACGGCGCATATGCAGGCCCATCACGACCCATACGCCACCGGCTTCGTGCGGTCTCCCGCGCGGCTCAAGGACCATCCTGCGTTGGTGCTGAACGCCGACTATCGGCCGCTGTCGTATTTCCCGCTATCGCTGTGGCCATGGCAGGAGGCGGTGAAGGCCGCGTTCCTCGACCGGGTCGCCATCGTGGCGGAATATGACACGGTGGTGCGGTCCCCGTCGGCGCAAATCCGGCTGCCCTCGGTTGTGGTGCTGCGCGATTTCGTCAAGCCGGGGCGGATGGCGGCGTTCACCCGGTTCAACTTGTTCCTGCGCGACGGTTTCGCGTGCCAGTATTGCGGCGCGCGAGGGGATATGACGTTCGACCATGTGATCCCGCGCGCCCGCGGCGGGCGCACGACGTGGGAGAATGTCGTGGCCGCCTGCGGGCCGTGCAACCTGCGCAAGGGGTCGCGCACCGTCAAACGGGCAGGGATGCGGCTGGCCAAACCGCCGCGACGTCCCGCGGCCGAGGACCTGCGCAATGCAGGGCGCCGCTTCCCGCCCAACCATCTGCACGAAAGCTGGATGGATTTCGTTTATTGGGACGCGCCGCTGGAGCCGTGATCAGCGGCCCGCCCTGGCGCGCACCGCAGCGTTGATCCAATAGAGCAGCAGAAACAGCGAGATCACGCCATTCCAGCTGGCCATCGACAGGCCTCCCATCTGCCACGCCACCTGATCGCATCGCACCACCGGGGCGGCGAGGATCGCGTCAAGCAGCGCGTCGGTCGACATATCGCCTTGGGCGACCGAGCATTGGGTGATCCCCTCCCACCATTTCCGCTCAACCCCGGTGTGCAGCAGCGCGAGGCCCGCGCTGACCGCCATCGTCGCGGCGCCGAGCCACGAGATCCGCGCCCGCCACGCCGGGGCCGCCAGCGCGGCGATCCCCAGCGCGATGGCGAGCACGTGAGGCCAACGCTGCCAGATGCACATCTCGCACGGGGCCATGCCGCCGATATGCTGGAACGCAAAGGCGCCGCCCAGCAGGCCGACGGATCCCGCCAGCGCCAGCGCCACGAAGGGGGCGGAGCGCAGCAGCAGTTTCGTCATGCTCAGACCAGCCATTTGACCACCGCGAATCCGCCGATCAGCAGCACGATGGCCACGGTGGCGACAAGGCCGAAGCGGCGGTCGATGAAATCGCGGATCGGCTCGCCGTATTTCCACAGCAGGGCTGCGATCAAAAAGAACCGCAGGCTGCGCGCCAAAAGCGAGGTCGCCATGAACAGCCAGAAATCAAGGCCCGTCGCGCCTGAGAAGATCGTGATCACCTTATAGGGGAACGGCGTGACCCCGGCGACCAGCACCGCCCAGAAGCCCTGCTCGTTATAGCTGGCGGCGAGGGTGTCGAACGCGTCCGCCTTGCCATAGAATTCAAGGACCGGAAGGCCGATCGCGTCGAACAGATGGGCCCCGATGAACCAGCCGAACCCGCCCCCCGCCACCGAGGCCAGCGTGCAGACCCCGGCGATCAGCCAGGCGCGGCGCGGGGCGGCGATGATCATCGGGATCATCAGCACGTCGGGCGGGATCGGAAACACCGAGCTTTCGATGAAGCTGATCGCGATCAGCCATGCCAGCGCCCAAGGCTTGGACGCCTGCGCGATGACCCAATCATAAAGGCGTCTTAGCATGGGAGACTCCGGCACCCGTCGCCGCGCGGGATGCTGCGGCCCCGCCCGTCATAGCGAAGCGCGCGGGCGGGGCAAAGCGGCCGAGGGGTCGCGGGGGGGGAGGGAGGGGCAGGAGGCGCAGAGGCAGCGAGCGAGAGGCGGGCCGCGCGGTTTAATCGCCGCAGAGATGCGATTCATATTTCGTTCATTAACGCTGTGGCGGAAGAGGATGGTGTTGGGTCCGCTGTTCGGGCCTCGGGCCTCGGTCCTCGGTCCTCGCCCTGAGCGAGAGCGTAAGGAATGAAGCCTCGTGATCAAGACCCTTTCGGCCGCCGCGACGGCCCTCGCCCTTAGCGCCACCGCCTCCATGGCCGCGAGCTTCGTCGGCGACACCGCCCAGTTCACGTTCTCGGCGGCTGGATTTGGAACGCTGCTCAACACCTCCGCGGTGATCTCCGAGCCGGGGGTCGAAGCCAGCTACTCCTTGCCGACCGGGGGGGTGTATTCGCAGACCGCGGTGTTTTCGTTCGACATGTCGGCGTCGTCGGCCGTGGTGACCTATGACCTGACCGGCTTCAGCGGCGTCGGCGACACGACGACCTGGACGGTGACCGGCCTTCAAACCGATGACGGGTCGCTGATCGCCGGTTTGACGCTGACGAGCGGAATTAGCGCCAATCTGCTGTCGACGTCGTTCACTGGCGACACGCTCACCTTCAACTTCGCTGATTTCGCGTCCACGCCGACGGTGCAAAGCTTTGTCTTCGACATCAGCACCGCGTCGGACGTGCCGCTGCCCGCCGCGCTGCCGCTGGCGATGATCGGGATTGGCGCGCTCGGCGCCGTCGGCCTGCGCCGCCGCCGCAAGGCCTGATCGCGCGCGGGGCGGCCCCGGCGCACGGGATCGCCCCACCCGCAGCCGTCGTCGATTCAGATGTTTGGCGGCGCGTCCCGCAGCGGCCGCGGACGCTTCGGTCCGCCCCCGGTGCGGGGCGGGTCGAGATAGCGGCGAAGGTCCCTGAAAGCGCTTGATCGGGGGCAGGTTGGACGCCTGGAAGACATTCGGAAGCCAGACAAGACGATTGAATCGCAGCCGACATGGACCTTGCGGCGTGCTGAGAGCGACCGGCAATCCAAGCATGTCAACGCGGGTTGAGCTGGTGGTTTGTGATCCAACCGGGCGATTCCGACCACATAGATGGAAAAATAGACGACGAAAAAGTGCTTCTTGGCGACGCGACGCTGTTGGCGCTGCCTTGCGCGGGGACTGCAGCAACGTTCGCCGAGAATTCTGACGGCGCGTTCCCGGCTTGGGAATCGGGGTTCATTGACACGCAGAGCAACCTGCAAAACGTTTTTGGGCCGGGCAGCTCCGACAACGGAGGCTCTCCAGCCCTGTCGATCGACGATGGAGATCGGCTTTACAGCTCAGATAAGTCTGACATCGCGTTCAATGCGCTATTCGGCGCCAGTATCACGTCAATCAACTTCAAGCTGAGCGCCTTGTGAATGGCATCACCTTGGGCATTTACGACATGTCCAAATCCCTGATTTATGCAGCCGCCGTTACAGCGGATGGCTCGT
>JBLIKI010000152.1:0-6530 GCA_047636235.1 Paracoccaceae bacterium
GGGTCATGCGCGGCGTGGCTGCCAGCGGCAGGTCCCGACGCGCCGAACAGGCGCACGAGGTAGATGACCCCGGCGATGATCCCGGCCAAGATCAGGATCGTGAAGATCGGCCCGACGACCATGCCGAAGCCGCCCCACTGGCCGCCGCCCCACATCATGTCATGGCCGTGATAGAAAATGCCGCTTCGATCCGGGATCTCGCCGACCTGCGCCATCGCCGAACTCGCGGCGACGCTGAGCGCGCCCGCGATGCTCGGGATGATCGCCATATGCCTGAATTCCATCCGTTAGGTCCCCATGCATGGCAACCGCTGTCACCACTTATTGAGCATGTAGTCATAGGTCATAAATTCTGATCAGGCCCTGATCTGCATCAAGGCGCCGGATCGGCGGCCCGATAACATGCTGCTAAGATGCGAAGACGCGGCTTGCAGAACGCTTCGTCTGACGTGGCTGCGCAAGGCGATTTCGGCGCCATCTTGGCAGATCGGCGTCCGCCAAGCCGCGAATAAAGGATATCGTTCACATGAGCTACACGATCAACCGCATGTTCGACGACGCCACCTTCGACGACATCGACGCCCGCGCTCGCAAAGCCCTTGCGGAACACGGCTTCGGCGTCTTGACCGAGATCGACGTCAAGGCGACCATGAAGAAGAAGCTCGATGTGGAGATGCCGGCCTATCGCATCCTTGGCGCCTGCAACCCGAAGATGGCGCATCAGGCGATCGGGATTGAGCCGCGGGTCGGCGCAATGCTGCCCTGCAACGTGATCGTGCGCGCGCTCAATGGCGGCGTCGAGGTCAGCGCAATCGACCCGGTGGCGTCGATGCAGGCGATCGAAAACGCGGACCTGACGGCCGTCGCAGGCGAGGTCCGCGACCTGCTGGCGAAGGCGGTCGCGGCGATCTGAGATGACACTTCGCGTCGCCATTTTTGCGGCGCTGGCGATCCTCGGGGTCGCGCTGCTAGTCGTCTGGCAGGTCGCGCCATCGACGTTCGCCGACGCCCGCGGGATGATGGACGCCGAGCGAATTCATAGGTTGGTGGCGCGCGCCGGGCTTTGGGGGCCTGTCGTGATCGTCGCGCTGATGACCCTTGCTGTGGTGGCGAGCCCGATCCCGAGCGCGCCCATCGCGATGGCCGCCGGGGCCGCCTATGGACATGTCTGGGGCACCGTGCAGGTCGTGATCGGCGCGGAGCTGGGGGCGCTGATCGCGTTCGGCCTGGCGCGAAGCTTGGGGCGCGATGCGGTCAGACGAGTGTTCGGCGATCGGGTGGACAGCGGTCTGCTCGGCTCGCAAACCGCGCTGACGGCAACGGTGTTCGCCAGCCGCCTGATGCCCTTCGTGTCCTTTGACATGATCAGCTACGCGGCGGGGCTCAGCCAACTGCACGCCTGGCGTTTCGCGCTGGCGACGCTGGTCGGCATCGTTCCGGCTAGCTTCCTGCTCGCCCATGTCGGCGGCGAGGCGATCAGCGGCGACCTCGGGCTGGCGACATGGGCGGCGCTCGGCCTCGGCCTGGTCACCGGCGCGCCGCTGCTCTGGATCGCGATCCGGCGCACAACCAAAAAGGACCCCTGATGGCGAACGATTACGAAAAGAACAGCATAACTCTGCCGGGCGCGGTGGCCATGGGCGCCGGCGTGATGATCGGCGCGGGTATCTTCGCGCTGACCGGGCAGATCGCCGAACTCGCCGGGCCGCTCTTTCCGTTGTCATTCGTCGTCGGCGCCATCGTGACCGCATTCAGCGCTTACACCTACACCAAGATGTCGAACGCCTTTCCGTCCGCGGGCGGCATCGCGATGATTCTGACGAAAGCCTACGGGCCGGTGACGATCGCGGCGGGCGCCTCGCTTCTGATGGCGCTGTCGATGGTGATCGCCGAAAGTCTCGTGGCGCGCACTTTCGCAACCTACGTTCTGCGGCCCTTCGACATTACTGAGGGGCCGCTGGTGCCGGTGATCGCCGTCGCGGTGATCCTGTTCGCGTTTTTGGTGAACGTTGCCGGCAACCGGTCGGTCGGACTTTTCTCGTTGGTGATGGCCGTGATCAAGATCGGCGGCATCGCGATCTTCGCAATTGCGGCGCTGTGGTCGAGCGGCTTGAGCTTCGCCGCCGCCTCGGAGACCGGCCACGAGTTCACCGCGATCGGCTTCGTGGCCTCCGTCGCGCTGTCGATCCTCGCCTTCAAGGGCTTCACCACGATCACCAACAGCGGCGCGGAGATCACCGATCCGCACCACAATGTCGGACGGGCGATTGCAATCTCAATCGCGCTCTGCGTCGTCGTCTATCTGCTGGTCGCCTTCGGCGTCGGGTCGAGCCTGACCATCGACCGCATCATCGAAGCGCGCGACTATTCGCTGGCCGAGGCGGCGGAACCTTCGCTCGGCCAAGCGGGTTTCCTACTCACGGTGCTTCTCGCGGCGGTGGCGACCGCCTCGGGGCTGCTGGCCAGCATCTTTGCGGTGTCGCGCATGCTGGCGATGCTGACAGACATGAAGATGATCCCTCATAGCCATTTCGGCATGTCGGGCGGGATCCAGCGCCACATGCTGATCTACACGGTTGTCATCGGCTCGGCGCTGACCGTGTTTTTCGACCTCGGTCGGATCGCGTCGCTGGGCGTGTTTTTCTACCTCGTGATGGACGTCATCGTTCACTGGGGCGTGTTCCGGCATCTGCGCCGCGAAATCGGCGCGCGCGGCTGGGTGCTGCTAACGGCCATCGCGCTCGACACCGTGGTGCTGGCCGCGTTTGGCGCGACCAAGTTGCGGTCCGACCCGCTGATCGTCGTGATCGGCTTCGTCGGCATGGCGCTGGCGTTTCTGTTCACAGGGGTGTTCCTCACGCGCCATCCTGTCAGAGAGAGCGCGCCCGACCACCATTGAGCGTGACCTGAGCCTCCCGTCGCGGGAGGCGTGAAATTACGATGGAACCAGAAAGGTTCGCACATCATGGACCACGATCATCATCACGCGGCGTCCGACATGCCCGCAGGAACCGAGACGGCGAAGGACCCGGTCTGCGGGATGACGGTCGACGTGAAACAGGGAGGCCGGCAGGCGGATTTCGGGGGCGAAACCTTCCATTTCTGCTCCGAGAAATGTCAGACGAAATTCAAGGCGGACCCGTGGCACTACGCCTCCGGCCGCGCTGCCGAGCGACCGAAGGCGGCCCCTGAGGATGCTCAATACACCTGCCCGATGCACCCTGAGATCCTCCGCGACGCGCCCGGCCCCTGCCCGCTTTGCGGCATGGCGCTCGAGCCTTTGATGCCGACCGATGAGCCGAGCCTTGAGCTGACCGACTTCACCCGCCGGTTGTGGATCTCGGCGGCGGCGGCCGTGCCGCTGATCGTGCTGACCATGGGCGGGCTGGTCGGCCTGCCGGTGCGCGGCTGGATCGGGCATCAGACGGCCAGCTATCTCGAATTCGTGCTGGCGACGCCGATCGTGCTGTGGGCGGCATGGCCGTTCTTCAAACGGGGCTGGGCTTCGGTCGTAAACCGGTCGCCCAACATGTGGACGCTGATCAGCCTCGGCGTGTCGGCGGCCTATCTCTATTCGATCGTTGCGACATTCCTGCCGGGGCTTTTCCCCCAGCAGTATCGGATGGGCGAAGGCGTCGGCACCTATTTCGAGGCGTCGGTGGTGATCGTAACGCTGGTGTTCGTCGGCCAGGTGCTGGAGCTGCGCGCGCGCGAACGCACCGGCGACGCGATCCGCGCGCTTTTGGACCTTGCGCCCAAGACCGCGCGGCGGATCCTGCCGGACGACACGGAATACGACGCGCCGCTTGAGAATATCATGGAAGGCGACCGGCTGCGCGTGCGCCCCGGCGATGCGGTCCCGGTGGACGGAACGGTGATCGAGGGACGCTCCAGCCTCGATGAAAGCATGCTGACCGGCGAATCCATGCCGGTCGAAAAAGGCCCCGGCGATGGGGTGACCGGGGCCACGATCAACAAGAACGGCAGCCTTGTGGTCGAGGCGGGCAAGGTCGGCGCCGACACCGTGCTGGCGCAGATCGTGACCATGGTGTCGAACGCGCGGCGATCCCGCGCGCCGATCCAAGGGCTGGCGGACCGGGTGTCAGCCATATTCGTGCCTGCGGTCGTGGGCTCGGCGATCTTCGCCTTTGTGATGTGGATGATCTTCGGCCCCGAACCGGCGCTGATCTTCGCCATCGCCTCGGCGGTGTCGGTGCTGATCATCGCCTGTCCTTGCGCGCTCGGGCTGGCGACGCCGATCTCGATCACCACGGCGGCGGGACGCGGCGCGCAGGCGGGGGTTCTGATCAAGGACGCGGAGGCGCTGGAGCGGATGGCGTCAGTCGACACTCTGATCGTCGACAAGACCGGCACGCTGACCATGGGCAAGCCGACGCTGACCGACACGGTGGCGCTGGGGGATATGGCCGAGACGGACCTGCTGTCGCTGGCCGCCGCGCTGGAGCGGGGGTCCGAGCATCCTTTGGCCGATGCGATCGTCGAAGGCGCCAAGGCCGCAGGCGCCGCCAAGCAAGAGGCCACGGATTTTGAGGCGGTCACCGGCAAGGGCGTGCGCGGACGGATAGACGGACGGGCCGTCGCGCTCGGCAACACCGCGATGATGCAGGATATGGGGTTGGATACGGGCGTGGCCGAGGCTGAGGCCGACACCCTGCGCACCCAAGGCAAGACGGCGATGTTCATCGCGGTCGACGGGGCGCTGGCGGGCATCGTGGCAGTGGCGGACCCGATCAAGGACGGCGCCGCGGAGGCGATCAAGGCGCTCCACGCCACCGGGCTGCGCGTCATCATGGCGACGGGCGACAATGAGCGGACCGCGCAGGCGGTCGCGGGCCGGCTTGGCATCGACGAGGTGCGCGCCGGCATCCTGCCCGAGGCTAAAAAGGACCTGATCGATCAGCTGCGCCGCGAAGGCCGTAAGATCGCCATGGCCGGCGATGGCGTCAACGACGCGCCCGCGCTGGCCGCCGCCGATGTCGGCATCGCCATGGGCACGGGCGCCGATGTGGCGATGGAAAGCGCCGGGATCACCCTGCTGGGCGGCGACCTGATGGGCATCGTGCGGGCGCGCAAACTGGCGCGGGCGACCTTGCGCAACATCAAGCAGAACCTGTTCTTCGCCTTCGCCTACAATTCCCTTGGCGTGCCGATCGCGGCGGGGCTGCTGTATCCCTTCACCGGGCTGTTGCTGTCGCCGATGATCGCGGCGGCGGCGATGAGCCTGTCGTCCGTCTCGGTCATCAGCAACGCGCTGCGGCTGCGGCGGGTCGATCTTTGAGGGGGCTGACGAAGGCTTGAGAACCGAGCCGCGACGAAACGGCCGGGCCGACGCGCCCGGCCGATCCGGTCGCGAATGCACGATCGCCCGCCGCCCCGGGACGGCGGGCGGCGGTCGGCGCCGGATCGTCAGCCCGGCCACAACCGCTGTGGATGCAGATCATCGACAATGGCGGGATGCGCGTGCCCCTGCGCGCCATTCCCATCGCGCAAATGCGGATGATCGGGCGGCAGATCATCATGGCGATGCGGGACCGGTTCTTCGTCGCCCGCAGGCCAGACGGCAACGGCCAGCGCGACCGATGCGGCCGCGATCAGCGCCAGGACGGCGAATGTCGGCCCCATGCCCGCCCGGGCGCCCAGCCAGCCCGCCAGCGGATAGGTGATCAGCCAGCAGCCATGCGACAGCGCGAATTGCGCGGCGAAGATCGCGGGTCGGTCCTCAGGCATGGCCGATCGTCGCAACAGCCGCCCCGCGGGGGTCTGCACGACCGAATAGCCAAGGCCGAGAACGCCCCACAACGCCATCACCGCCACCAGTCCGGCCGGCAGAAACGGCCCGACCATCAGCCCCGCCGCCAGCGCCGCGGCCCCCGCCAGCATCACCGGACGGTCGGACACGCGGTCGAGCAGCCGCGGCAGCGTCAGCGCCGCCAGCATCGACCCGCCCCCGAAGGCCGCCAGCGCCAGCGCCACCTGCGATTGCCCAAGGCTGAGATCGGCCTGCACGATCACCACCGTATTCACGATCACCATCGCACCGGCGGCTGAAACCGCAAGGTTCAGCGCCAGCAGCCCGCGCAGCCGCGGCGTCGCCAGATAAAGGCGGATCCCGCGCGTGGTGCGGTCCCAGATCCCGCGCGGCGCCCGCGGCTTTTGGCGGGGCGGCGCGGCCGATATCACCAGCGCCGCCGAGGCGAGGAACCCCAGGACCGTGCCACCGAACAGCGCGGAAAAGCTCACCACCGTCAGCAAGGCCGCCGCGAGCATCGGCGAGATCAGGTTCTCCAGATCATAGGCCAGCCGCGACATCGACAGGGCGCGGGTGTAGTCCCGCTCATCCGGCAGGATGTCGGGGATCGTGGCCTGGAATGCCGGAGTGAACCCGGCCGACGCCGCCTGCAACAGAAAGATCAGCACATAGACGTGCCAGATTTCGGTCACGAACGGCAGCGCAAGCGCGATCCCGGCGCGGATCAGGTCGAGCGATACCAGCATCCCGCGGCGCGGCA
>JBLIKI010000153.1:0-6495 GCA_047636235.1 Paracoccaceae bacterium
GCCGGAGCTGATGGCGGCGATCCGCCGATTGCAGGGATTTCCCGATGCCGCCTTGCGGGTGCGCGTGCCTGATCGGGTGGTGACGCTGGCGGGGCGGATCGCCCGGATCGACGCTGAGGTGCGATCCCAGCCGCCAGACGAAAACGGGTGGCCGAAGCCGCTCGCGTAGGGTCCGAGAGTGGCGGAGACAGGCGTCAGGCGACCTTGTGTCTGCGGGCGACGAAGGGAAGACCGCCAAGCGAAACCAGTAGAGGCAGCAGCCCGGTGGGCAAATTAAAAGCGCTGGCAAGGTCATAGGCGATGTTGTCAGTTTTAATTTTGTTGATGGTTATATTGAGGCATAATGTCATTTTCGCCAAATCAGCAACAATGCCAAATAATCTACTGGCGCCCGTTGCTGTATTTCCCTCGATGGATAGCATCCCCCCAGATTGGGTGAATAAAAAAACCGAGCTCATGGATTGTGAGATTGAACGTAACGGTGTCTTCGCCGACGTAATGATGGAAATGAACTGCATCCACGCCCGGACCGGAAAAGGCTCCACACTGGGTCAAGTTGTTTACATATCCAAACATACCCAGTCCGCTGGGCGCCGTTATGGTGAAATCGCTGCGAACAATAAAGGTCAGCGGCCCGCCTGGGATCCCATTCAAATTATCGACCGAAAAGGCGCCCAACGCGGCCTCGAACGCGGCTCGATCTGTATAGATCGTCGTGGCTGCGTCCGCCGAGGGCGTCATCGCGACCAAAGTCGTGGCCAGTGCCAACGATGTCGTTGCGACGCGCTTCGAAAGCAACGCGGGTGAAACCCGGCGCGCCAATCCGAAAAAACTGCGGTTATGATCATAAGTCCCCCCATTCGAAAATTCGGCCCGAGATGGGAGCCGGAATGGCGATGGCCACCACCCACAGGCATGAGCTTCATTTTCCAAGGTAAAGCATCGTCAAATCCACCGAAAAGGGGCGGGAGGCAAAATTCTGGCGAGCGTCTTCGGGATGTTCACCCATCCTCGTGGTTCGGTCCTTCTGTAAGCGCCCTGCGTGCGTTCTTTCAACCCTATCGCAAAGCGGACGGCGAAACTGCTGCCGTGACCGACCGCTTCGACCGCATGGCAGACAAAAGCAGGGGCCGCGCGACAGCGCATCCGCCGCTCCGCTTCGCCGCGAAACCTCTCTGCGCGACTTGGGCCGCTGGCGGCGAAAGGCCGGGGCCATCGCGGCGCCCAAGTCTCAGCTCGCGCTGAACTGATCGAACGCCGACAGCGCTTTGGCACCGTATATCATCGACGGGCCGCCGCCCATATCGACGCTCATGGCGATGGTCTCGGCGACCTCGTCGCGGGTTGTGCCGTGGTGCATCGCGGCCTTGAGTTGGAACCCGATGCAGCCGTCGCAGCGGGTGGCGACGCCGATCGCCACGGCCATCAGCTCTTTGGTCTTGGGGTCGAGCGCGCCGGGCGCCGTCGCCGCCCGCGCCATGGCGGTGAACCCAGCGGCGGTGTCCTTCATCGCCGGGCGCAGCGCGGCCGGCTCTCAGTTCGTTTCGGTGAGGAACGATTTCCAGTCCATCGCGGGTCTGCTGCATCACGTGCGGCGCCCTGCCGGATGCGGGGGGCCATGGGCTGCTTTAGCGCGCCCGCGCGGCCCCCGCCTTTCGCCATGTCAATTTTGCGCCCTGTCAATTCGGGGGCGCCGCCGCATCGGCGGGCCGAAACCCTGCGGGCCGCGCCGCTCCGCCGCGGATGTCGTCCAATTGCCAGCTTGCACCGCAAGCCTGAGCGGGCCAAGACTTGCCGGCATGAAAACAGCCGCCGCTTCTGACGCGGGCGCGTGGACGCTCCCGAACCTGCTGACCTTGATGCGCGTGATCGCAGCGCCTCTGGTCCCGGTGACGTTCGTGCTTCTCGACCGGCCTATGGCGGACTTGGTGGCGTTCGTGCTGTTCTCGATCGCGGGGATCACTGATTTTCTCGACGGCTGGCTGGCGCGCCGCTGGGGCCAGACCAGCGCGGTGGGTCGGATGATGGACCCGATCGCCGACAAGGCGATGGTGATCAGCGCCGTCGCGGTGGTGCTGGCGCTGCGCGGGCCGGACTGGGCCGTGATGCTGCCCGCCGCCGCCATCTTGCTGCGCGAGACGTTCGTGTCGGGCTTGCGCGAATCCCTTGCAGGCCGCGCGGTGATCCACGTCACCCGGCTGGCCAAGTGGAAGACCACGGCGCAGATGGGCGCGCTGGGCCTGCTGCTGCTGGCCGGATACGCCGAAATCCGCCACCGGGCCTTGTATATGCGGCTGCCGCCCGACGCCTATGACGCGATGCTGTCGGGCGCCGCGCCCGATGTCTGGGCGACGGGGTTCTGGGCCGACGTCACCCCCATGCTGGAGGGCGCCGGTCTGGCGCTGTTTTGGGTCGCGGGCGCGCTGACATTGATCACCGGCTGGGACTATTTGCGCAAAGGCCTTGCGGTGCTGCGGAAGGAGGAAAACTGATGCGTGTGATGTATTTCGCCTGGTTGCGCGAACGGATCGGCGTCTCTTCTGAAGACGTCGCCACCGAGGCCGCGGATGTCGCCGGTCTGGTTTCCGAATTGATCGCGCGCGAGCCGCGCTATGCGCTCGCCTTCGCGGATATGTCCGCGATCCGGGTGGCGTTGGACCAAGAGGAAGCGACGCTGGACGCGCCCCTGGCCGGGGTGCGCGAGGTGGCGTTCTTCCCCCCCGTCACCGGGGGCTGAGCGCCATGGCGACCCCGATCCGCGTGCTGGTTCAAACTGGCGATTTCGACATCTCCGCCGAGCTGGACGTGATGACCCAAGGCCGCGCCGACATCGGCGCCATCGCCACCTTCACCGGTCTCGTGCGCGATCTAACCAAGGCCGATGCCGGCGCCCCGGTGTCGGCGATGGAGCTGGAGCATTACCCCGGCATGACCGAGCGGTCGCTGACCGCGATCGCCCAAGACGCCGCCGCGCGCTGGCCGTTGCAGGCGATCACGGTGATCCACCGCTTCGGGCCGCTCGCGCCCGGGGATCGGATCGTGCTGGTGGCCTGCGCCTCGCCCCACCGCAAAGCGGCGTTCGAGAGCGCTGAGTTCATCATGGACTACCTCAAAACCAAGGCGCCGTTCTGGAAGAAAGAGACGACGCCGGACGGCGCCCATTGGGTCGACGCGCGCGACGCGGACGACGCCGCTGCGGCGCGCTGGGACCGCTGATCACAGCAAAAGGCCCTGTGGCGCGGTGTCGGGCTGGGGGGGGGGGCCGTCCTCTGGCCGCCATTCCTTCGCCAGCAGCGGGTCGTTCGCGCGGATCCCGTTGATGCGCGGGGATACTGGATGGGCGGCGAACCAGCCGTCCGGCGCCGCATGCATCAAGGTAGCGGCGCCGCGGCCCGCCTCGCCCAGCCACAGCGCGAAATCGGCGGGGTCGATCCGCACGGGTTCGCGGTGATGCAGCCGCGCCATGTCCGGCCCGGCGGCGGCGGTGACCATGGCGCAGGCGACGATCTCGGTCCCGTCCGGGGCGCGCCATGCCTCCCACACGCCCGCGAATGCGAACAGCCCGCCATCGCGGGGGTGGATATGATGCGGGACCTTGCCGCGCCCGCCCGACAGGCTCGGCGGCTGCCATTCATAAAAGCCGGTCGCGGGGATCAGGCAGCGCCGAGCGCGGCAGGCGTCCCGAAAGGCGGGCTTTTCAGCAATGGTCTCGGACCGCGCGTTGATCAGCAGCGGCCCGCCATCGGGGCGCGCATACCAGCGCGGGATGAACCCCCAGCGCAGGGTGGTGAGGCGCCGCGCGCCGCCCGGCCCTGCGATCACCGCATCCACGCCTTGGGTGGGGCAGATGTTCCAGCGCGGCCCGGCGGATGGGCGATGCGCGCCATCCGGCGCCGCGTCGAACAACGCTGCAGCGGCCTCAAACGGCGAGGTGAGGGTGAAACGTCCGCACATCTCCCTTCGCTACCCCGCGCCGCCCCCCGCTGGCAAGCGCCCCGACACGCTCCCTTTGGGGCGGCCCCCGACACGCCGCTCTGGGGCGGCTCCCGACACGCCCCTCTGGGGCGAGGCGGCGGGCGGCTGAGCGGGCGGCTCGTCCCCCCGAAGCCGCCCGCTCCCTCCTCCGGCGCCGGTTGACAGCGCGCCGTCGCTCGGCCCTGATCCTCCCATGACCACGTCTTTCGCCTCGCGCCTGTCCCGCGCCCCGCTCGCCGCCGATCCCGCAAGGGGGGAGGAGGCTTGGGCCGCCCTCAGCGCCGCCGCCCCGGTGGCGCCCGAGCTGCGCGACCTGATCGTCGGCGCCGCGGGCTCGGCCCCCTACATCGCGGGCCTGATCCGCAATCAGGCGGACTGGCTCGTCCACGCGCTGACGTTGGACCCGGACGCGGCGCTGGCGGACGCGCTCCAGCCCGCGCGCGACGCCGCAATCGCGCCAGCCGCGGACCGCTCGCGCCTCTTGCGCACCGCCAAGAAGCGCACCGCGCTTTATGCCGCGCTGGCCGATCTCGGCGGGGTTTGGAGCCTTGAGCAAACCACCGGCGCGCTGTCGGACCTGTCGGACATCGCCACCGACAGCGCCCTGCGCGCGCTGGTCGCCGACGCCAAGGCCCGCGGGCGGCTGCCCGAAGCCGCCGGGGACACCGGCGGGATCGTCGCCATCGCCATGGGCAAGGGCGGGGCGCGGGAACTCAACTATTCCTCCGACATCGACCTGATCTTTCTGTTCGACGAATCCCGCTATGATCCCGACGACTACCTTGAGGTCAGATCCCGCCTCGTGCGGATCTGTCAGGACGCGACCAAGCTGCTATCGACCAACACCGAGGACGGCTACGTCTTTCGCGTCGATCTGCGGCTGCGCCCCGACCCATCCTCGACCCCGATCTGCCTCGCGATGGAGACGGCGGAGCGCTACTACGAATCCTTGGGCCGAACGTGGGAGCGGGCGGCCTTCATCAAGGCACGCGCCGCCTCGGGCGACATCGCGGCCGGAGAGGCGTTTCTGGCCCGCCTGCGCCCGTTCATCTGGCGGCGACACCTCGACTTCGCCGCGATCGGCGACGCCCACGACATCCGCATCCGGATCCGCGCCCATCGCGGCGAGGCGATGGCCATCCACGTCCCCGGCCACGACATCAAGCTCGGCCGCGGCGGAATTCGGGAAATCGAGTTTTTCGTCCAAACCCGCCAGCTGATCTGCGGCGGGCGCGACCCGTCCTTGCGCCAGCGCGGCACCCGTGGCGCGCTGGCCGCGCTGACCGCCAAGGGCTGGGTTACCCCTGAGGTGTCCGCGGCCCTCGACGCCGCCTACCTCGCGCACCGGGAATTGGAACACCGCCTGCAAATGGTCGAGGACGCCCAGACCCACCGCATGCCCAAACCGGACGAGGCCCGCGCCCGCATCGCGCTGCTGTCGGGCCGCCCCGACCAGCTGGCGTTCGAGGGGGAGATCGACGCGCGCTTGCACACCGTCGCCCGGCTGGCCGAGACGTTCTTCGCCCCCGGCGGGCGCGACGGCGTCGCCGCCCCCGCGACGCGCCCGACCGATCAGGCCGCGCTGGCCGCCCTTGGCTTCACGCGCGCCGAGGCGGGGGAGAAGCTGATCGCCCGCTGGCGGATCGGCGCGATCCCCGCCACCAGGTCCGAGCGTGCGCGGCGGATTCTCGACCGCTTGATGGCGCCGCTGCTCGATTGCCTGTCCAACGCGCTGTCTCCGGACGATGCGCTGTCTGAATTCGACCGCTTTCTGTCGGGCCTGCCCGCAGGCATACAGATCCTGTCGTTGTTCGAGGCGAACCCGGCGCTTCTCGACCTCATCACCGAGATTTGCGCCGCCGCGCCCCGGCTGGCGGCGCATCTGGGCCGCAATTCGCGGGTGATGGATGCGCTGCTGTCGCCTGATTTCTATGCCCCGCTGCCGGGGGTGGATGCGCTGGCCGCCGATCTGTCCGCATGGCTGGCGCGCGATGACGACTATGAACGCAAGCTCGACGCCGCCCGGCGCTGGGCCAAGGAATTCAGCTTCCGCCTCGGGGTGCAGGTGCTGCGCGGCGTCGCCGACGCCGACGAGGCCGGACCCGGCTTCACCGCCTTGGCCGAGGCGACGCTGCGCGCCCTGTTCCCGGTGGTGGAGGCTGAATTCGCCCGTCGCCATGGCCCTGCGCCGGGCCGGGGCGCCTGCGTGCTCGCCATGGGCAAGATGGGCAGCGCTGAGATGACCGCGACGTCGGATCTGGACATCATCATCCTCTATGACGCGATGGGAGAGGAGGCGTCGGACGGCCCGCGCTCCCTGACCTCGGGCGCGTGGTTCGCGCGGTTCACCCAAAGCCTGATCGCCGCCCTGACGGCGCCCACCGCCGAGGGTGCGGTCTGGTCGATCGACACACGCCTGCGCCCGTCGGGGCGCCAAGGCACGGTGGCGAGCCCGCTGGAGGGGTTCATCGCCTATCAGCGCGCCAAGGCCTGGACGTGGGAGCATCTGGCGCTGACCCG
>JBLIKI010000154.1:0-6441 GCA_047636235.1 Paracoccaceae bacterium
GCGCTCTGCCCCGGGCTGCGGCTGGTCGCGGTCGCCTCGGGCGCGTCCGAGGCGCGCGCGACCGCCTTCGCCGCGACGCTTGGCGCGCCCGCGCGCGCTTACGGGACCCGCGACGCCCTGCTGGCGGACCCCGAGGTGCGGCTGGTCTACATCGCCAACGCCACCGAGCGGCACGCCGAAGACGCCATCGCCGCCCTGCATGCGGGCAAGGACGTGCTGGTGGAAAAGCCGATCGCGCTGGATGCCGCCGGGGCGCGGGCGGTGGCCGAGGCCGCCGCAACCTCGGGCCGCTATTGCGCCGAGGCGATGTGGACCGCGTTCCTGCCCGCGTGGCGGCGGCTCGCGGACATCGCGGCGCAGGGCGACATGGGCGATCCGCGGCATCTGAGCTTTTCGTTCGGCCTGCCCGCGGACCGGATCGGCTATGCGCGGCTGTTCGACGGCCGCCCCGGCGGAGGGGTGCTGCTCGACCGCGGGGTTTATGGGCTGGCGCTCGCGCTCAAGCTGCTCGGCCCGGTCGAGGACGTGTCGGCGTGGATCGCGGCCGGCGCGAGCGGCGCGGATGAGGAGGCCGCGATCCAGCTGCGCCACCGCGATGGCGCGACCTCGCAGATCGCAGTGTCGCTGAACGCGCTGCTGGGCAACGAGGCGACGCTGTCCTGCACCCGCGGCTCGGCCGGCATCGATCCGCCGAGCCTCGGGGGCGAGAGCGTTCGGGTGCGATGGATGGCCCCGCTGGCCCCGCCCGCGCCGGGGGGCGGCGGCAAGGCGGCGCAGATCATCGCGCGGCTGAAATCCAAGGGCGCGCTGCGCCGCCTGATCGGCGCGCGCGGACGGCTGAAACGCGAATGGCATGACCGCGGGGCGCATTCGCATCTGGCGATGCTGACCCATGCGGCGCAGGACATCGCCGCGGGCCGGACCCAAAGCGAGATCGCGCCGCTCGCGCTCTCGATCGAGACCATGGCGCTGCTCGACCGGGTGCGCGCCGCCGCCGACGACCGCACCGGGGACCGCTGAGATGAAGATCGCCTATCTGATGAACTCCTACCCGATGGTCTCCACCACCTTCATCGGGCGCGAGATCGCGGCGCTGGAGGCGCGCGGATTCGAGGTCGCGCGCTATGCGATCCGCCGCTGGGACGGCGCGCTGGTCGACGATCTGGACCGGCGCGAGGCCGAAATATCGTCCTATCTGCTCGAGGACGGGGCGGCGGCGCTGATTAAGGGCTTTGCGGCCGAGGCGGCGCGCAACCCCAAGGGCGTGCTCGCGGCGCTGCGGCTATGGAAGGCGCTGGTGGCGAACGCGGGCGGCGGGATGGTGCGCCATGTCGCTTATCTGCTGGAGGCCGCGGCGCTGCGCCGCCGCCTGCGCGCGGCCCCGGCGGCGCATCTGCACGCCCACTGGTCGACCAACACCGCCGCGGTGGCGATGCTGTGCCGGGCGATGGGCGGGCCCGCCTACAGCTTCACCATCCACGGGCCGGATGAGCTGTTCGACCCCGCGGGCGGCAGCCTCGCCCTCAAGATCGAGCGCGCGGCCTTCGTCGCCTGCATCAGCCATTTCTGCCGCTCGCAATGCATGATCTTCGCCGCGCCCAACGACTGGGACCGCCTGCGGATCGTCCATTGCGGGGTCGCCCCCGACCGCTACGCCCCCGCGCCGGGCGAGACCCGCGCGCAAGGCGGCGGCGAGGTGCTGTTCGTCGGGCGGATGTCGCAGCTCAAGGGCGTGGACGTGCTGATGCGCGCCTTCGCGCAGGCCCGCGATGCGGCGCCCGGCGCGCGGCTGACGCTGATTGGCGACGGGGACCAGCGCCCGCGGCTCGAGGCGCTGCGCGATGAGCTGGGCCTTGGGGATGCGGTCGAGTTCGCGGGCTTTCGCACCCAGGCGGAGGTGCGCGCGGCGCTGGCCAAGGCCGACATCCTGGCGCTGGTCAGCTTCGCCGAGGGCGTGCCGGTGACGTTGATGGAGGCGATGGCGTCGGAGATCCCAGTGCTGGCCACCCGCATCGCGGGGGTGGAGGAGCTGGTGGAGGACGGGGTGTCGGGCCTCGTGGCGCCCGCTGGCGATGTGGCGGGGGCGGCGGCGGCGCTGCGCCGCCTGCTGGCGGACCCAGACTTGCGCGCGCGGATGGGGGCGGCGGGGCGCGCCAAGGTCGCCGCTGAGTTCGACCAGAGCCACGAGGCAGACTGGCTCGGCCGTCTGATCGAGGGCGCGGCGAAGGGCGCGCTACCCGAAGGGCTGCGCCCGCCGCAGGGCTGAGGGCGGGGGGGCGCGCCCTGCCCCGCCCTGCCCTGCGCGGTCAGCGGATCATTTCACATGGTCCTGCGAGATCGCGTTCATCCGCGCGCGCACCGCCTTGAACGGTCCCTTGAGGCCGAGCGCCCGCGTCGCCCGGTCCGCCGCGGCAAGGCCAAGGCCGAAGCGGTCGATGTCAAAGCGCAGCCGCCCCACCGCGTTCTCGAGCGCGAGGCGCCGGCGCGCCATGCCCTCGGGCGCGATCAAGGGCGCGCCGCTCGGCGCATAGCCGCGCGCGGCCAGCAGCGGGCCGATCCGCCCCTCGATCAGGCCCAGATCGCGCGGCGACAGCTTGCGCCGCCACTGCTCGATCAGCTTGGGGTTCGGGCGCCCATAGCTGCTGGTGCGGTCGTAGTTCAGCATCGCCTCGGACAGATCCACGCCCATGAAGTCGCAGACCCGGCCGAGCTGGCCTTCGAGGTCGCGCAGCAGGTCCTCATAGCGCAGCTCCAGCCGGTTTTCAGGCGCGATCAGCGCCTCGGCCCGGCCCCATTGGGTCTCGGTCTCGATCCAGTGGCCGACCGCGTGCCACAGCGTCCCCGCCCAGCCCATCGCCAGCGAGGAGCTGGCGACGTCGCGCGGATCGCGCAGCACATGGATCACCCGCAGATCGGGGTGCAGGGCGGCGAGCTTGTCGAACCCGTCATGCAGGTTGATCGTGAACACGCCGGGGGCGGACATCGCCCGGATCTGGTCGATAAAGCAGTCCAGAAGCGCGGCGCCGTCGAGATGGCTTGGCGCCTCGAAGCCGCGATGCACGAACACCCGGTCGAGCGCCAGCGCCTCGCGGTCATAGGTCCAGGCGCCGTCGGCCCCGCGCTGCAAGAAGCGGGCGATGAAGTCGAATTCGCCCGGATTGGCGATCTGCGCGTGGGCGTCCAGCATCAGGCGGAACATCGTGGTGCCGGAGCGAAGGGCGCCGAAGACGAAGATCGGGGCGACGGCTGAGGTCATGACGCAGGATCCTTCCCGGGGCCTGACAGCTCCGAAGGAGCGGAGCCGGGAGAGCGCGATGTCAGCGTGCAGGATGGCGGCGGCGGGCGGGAAAGACGATGCGTCCGTTTCGCCCGCGCCGGGGGGATTGGGCGCGGGCGGTCAGACGAGGGGCGCGGTCACTTGCGCCACCCCGCCGCCAGCCCCGCGGGGTCGAGGCCGCAGGCCAGCTCCGCCATCCGCCGGGCGCGCCACAGCCGCGTGCGCGTCAGCACCGCGAAGGCGCGGATCCGGGCGCCGGGCCCCGCCAGCCCCTCGGCGGCGCTGATCTCGGGAATCGCGGCGAGGCTGGAGACCGGCATGACCAGCGCTTTCACCGCCCACAGGACCTGGCCCTTCAGGCTGGCGCGCGCCTCGTGGTAATCGTGCCCGATCTGGCGGTCCCATTTGCGCGCGACCTCGGCGAAGCTGTCGCGCGCAGGGGTCGCGATCCGCATCTGCGGGGCGTAGACGATCCGCTTGCCAAGCGCGGCGGCCCGGCGGCCCCAGTCGCGGTCCTCAGCGGTCGACAGCCCGGCGAAGGGGCCGACCTCGTCGAAGGTGGCGCGGCGCACGGCCATGTTCAGGGTCGCCGCATAGCGATCGCGCTCCACGAACAGCTTCTGGCGATAGCTGAACACCTGCTCGTAGCACTCGATCGCATTCATGCGCCCCGACGGGTTGGCGGGCGCGATCCGAACCCCGCCCGCCAGCACGTCGATGCTCGGATCGCCGGTCAGCAGCCCGTGCAGGGTGGCGATCCAGTCGGGATCGGCCATGCAGTCGGCGTCGAGAAAGGCGAGGATCGCGCCCCGCGCGGCGCGCGCGCCCATGGTGCGAGCGGGGCCGGGGCCCTTTTCGGTCTCGAGCATCAGCCGCACGCCGGGATGCAGGGCGCATTCGGCCTCGGGGGCTTTGGCCGAGCCGTTGTCGACCACGATCACCTCGAAGGGCGGCGCGCCGGTCTGCGCGCCGAGCGAGGCGAGCGCGCGCGCCAGATCGGGCGGCTGCTGGTAGTGCGGGATGACGACGCTGACGACGGGCGCGTCGACGGCGGCGATTGTGGCGTCTGGGCGCATGGGCGTCTCGGAGCGGGGATTGAGCACGTCGGTCTCCTCGATGCGGCGCGCGCGCGGGGATGGCGGCGGGCGAAGTTCCGCGCGCAGCATGCCGGCGAGGCGGGGTCCGCCGCCAGTGGGCGAAACGCCCCGCCCGCGGGGCGCGGCCATGGGGTCGGTTGACCTTCGGCCCGGCCCGGGCGTTTCTGGCGAGAACGGGCGGCGACCGTCCACCCCCCTGCCCCGCCTGCCGCCAAGGCCGAGCCGCTGGACCGCCGCTGGCGCCGTGCACTCTCGCCTTCGTCAATGCGCACGGGTTCGACCTGTGCCGGCCCCAGCCTGAAACCGCGCCGGACCGGCCCCGGAAAAATGGAGAGCGCCGACCGAGGGGCCGGAAGATGTTCCATGGAAGCAGGAAGTCGACCGACGACGGAATTTAGGCGTGAAGCGGTCAGGCTGCCTCTGAACAGCGGACGAACCTGCCGTGAAATCGAGGATGGTCTGGGGATTGGCTGTTTCAAACCGGTCAGCGCAGCATCTCTGCATCTGAAGATGCAGTGAAAGGGCCCACGATGGTGCGGACCGGTCACCCGGGCGTCGCCGGCCTGGGGTGATCCATGCTCAGGTTGATGTCAGTGCACCCAATTCCAGCGCTGCCAGGCGACCAGCGATTTCGCCAAAGGCCAGGCGATCGTGCCGCGCAACGCTGCTTTGGCGTCGCTCGTATACTGAGACGGATCCGGTTGCGCATACCCAAAGCGCGCATAATCCACGGCGAAATACGCGGTGACCAGCGCGGCATCCTCCCGGCTGACGGGAATCGGCTTGCGCTCCCGCTTCAGCAGATGACCGACCTCCAGGTCGGGCGCCGTCTGGCCGACGGCCGCGTCGATCCGCGCGGTCAGCACGTCGAATCCATCCTCCAGCTTGAAGATCTCGAAATCCTCCGGCACCAAGTCGCTCTGCGGTCGGATGTGGTTTTCATAGAGCCGCGACTCCCGTCGCGCGGCGAAGATCATCACCCGCAGCCAGGTCGAGAACGACATCCGCGACATCCGCGACGATCCGGTCTGATATCGGTATTCACTCAACATCCGCGACAGCGGCTCACGCACCACGGTGAACAGCAGGTCCATGTCGTCAGGGATCATCTCCGCGAGATCCACGGCTGCGAGATGGGTGGAGGGCGAGATGAGTCCGGTGCCTCGTACTTTCATCCGCTTGTTGCAGTCAAGCACCGAGGACATGCCGAACCGCTCATGCAGATAGCCCTCGATGCTGGATCCACCGGCCTTCGGCACATGGGCGAAAAAGATCCTAGCGTTTCGGGTGCAGATCAGAGGCATGCGTTGAAGCCCCTCTGATGCCGGGGTGCGGCGGTTGGAAAAAAGTGTAACATGCGAGACATTAGCGTAAAAAATAGGCGCCACCGCCGCGACTATAGGCCGCAGAATGTGATGCGTCGTGACCTGCTCCCGGTCTTTCATCCAACTCGGCGGAGGCTCCTTGGGTTGATTGCGCTGACCTCGATCCTTGGACCGCCCGCTTGCGCAAATCTTGGACATCGTTCAGGCCGACCGCCTCTTGGCGATCAGCCGTCGCTTCCAAGCGGGCCTCGGAATGCTCGGCGGATGACGTTCTGAAGCATCACGCGGTTCGGGATCAGATCGGCGACGAACTTCTTGAGCCGCCCGTTCTCATCTTCGAGCGCCTTCGTCCGTCGCATCTCGTCGGGCAGCAGGCCGGAGTACTTCTTGCGCCAGTTGGAGCCAGTTGCTTGGCCGGTCCCTGCCTTGCGACAGACCTCCGCCTCCCGCTTGCCATCGTCACCCTGCTTCAGAATCTAAGACTGTCGCAGCGTCCGAGACCCTCCATGCTTGCATGGCCATCGGCTCCATCCCGACAATCCTCCCGCCTCCTGCTCGTTCGCTCGAGCGAAATGCTCGCAGGCAGTGGGATTTCACCCCGCCCGCACCAAGATGGTCACGGTTGTCAGCGGGGCGGTCATGCGGGTCTGGCTCCTGAATGCAAAGGTCTTGCGCCCGAGCGGGTCGGACGGTCGAAAAGCGGGTCGTCAGCCGCCCGCCGGGGTGTCGGCGCGGGCATAGA
>JBLIKI010000155.1:0-6073 GCA_047636235.1 Paracoccaceae bacterium
GGAACGGGGCGGGAGGCAGCGGCGCCCCCCCCCATCGGCGCGGCGGCGGGCGCTCCGGCGACGGACATGGCCGCGCCTGCCCGCCCCCGTTCACCCGTCGCGCCGGATGGCGAGGGGGCTGCGTCCGTCGGGGGCGTCGAGCCCCCTCCGCCCGCCGCGGCAGGGGCCGCGCGGTCGGCGCCGGGGGCTGCGGTCGGCGCCAACCCCGACCCTGCCGCCCGCGCGCCTTCTGCGGATCGCGCCATCGACGCGGCGGGCGCCCGCCGCGCCCATGGCGCGGCGCGGGCGGACGAGCGGGAGGGCTCGCCCTCCCTGAGGACGCCCGCTCCCCCGGCGCCATCCGCCGCGCGTCCGCCCGTATCGCCCCCCGCCGCTTGGCCGCGCCCGCCCGCCTGCCTTCCAGCGACATGGCTCTGCGCCCCGCCGCAGAACACCCGCGTCGCGGTGGCCGGGCTGGTGATCGTGCGCCAGCGCCCCGGCAGCGCCAACGGCGTGATCTTCGTCACGCTCGAGGACGAAACCGGCGTGGTCAACGTGATCATCTGGCAAAAGGTCTATGAGGCGTTTCGACGCCAGGTCATCGCCGGGCGCCTGCTGCGCGTCACCGGGCGCATCCAGCGCGAAGGCGAGGTGGTGCATGTCCTGGCCGACACTGTGGAGGACCTGTCGCCCCTGCTCGACGATCTTGCCCGCGGCGCACGGGACATGCCCGACCCCGCCGGCCCGACCGACGAGGTCCGACGCCCCGTCGACGACGCCCGCGCCGGGGGCCGCGGGGCCAAGGGGCGCGCGGGCCCCGTCCCGCTTCCCTCCAAGACCCCCGCATCGGGGGCCGGACTGCATCCGCGTTCGCAAGCGCGGCGCCTGTTCCCAAGCCGCGATTTCCACTGACTCGGCGCCGCGGAATCGCTAAAGACGCGAATCACCGCTCCGCCCACCCGGCGCCGGGAAATAAATCCCCCCGTCGGCGTCGGCGCGCGAAAACCCGCAAATCCCGCCCCTGCGGGCTAAAACCGTGTCGGCGGAGCATAGGCGCGCGCCCACGCCGCGGCCTGAACGCGCACCACCCCTTGCCGCAACGCAGCGCGTGCGTCATGAAGCAGCCACGTTCCAGATCAATGAAAGCGCCGCCCAGCCCGAAAGTCGCGCCGAACGCTTGCGCCTCGCCTTATGGCGGGAGCGGCGACGGCGGCGGCTTGAACATGTCGCCCGCGCCGGCCGCGTCTCCCAACGGACACGAGAAACCTATGAAGATCCGCAATATCGCCATCATCGCCCACGTCGACCACGGTAAAACCACGCTGGTCGACGAGCTGCTGAAACAGTCCGGTTCGTTCCGCGCCAACCAGGCCGTGGCCGAGCGCGCGATGGACAGCAACGATCTCGAGCGTGAGCGCGGGATCACCATTCTTGCGAAATCCACCTCTGTCGAGTGGAAAAACACCCGCATCAACATCGTCGACACCCCCGGCCACGCCGATTTCGGCGGCGAGGTGGAGCGCATCCTCGGAATGGTCGACGGCGTGGTGCTGCTGGTAGATGCCGCCGAAGGCCCGATGCCGCAGACCAAGTTCGTGACCGCCAAGGCGCTGAAGCTCGGCCTGCGTCCGATCGTGGTGATCAATAAGGTCGACAAGGCGGACGGCGATCCGGACCGCGCCCACGATCTGGTGTTCGACATGTTCGCGGCCCTTGACGCGAGCGAAGATCAGCTCGACTTCCCGATGCTCTACGCCTCGGGCCGCAACGGCTGGTGCGACGCGACCCTGGACGGTCCGCGCAAGAACCTTGACGCGCTGCTCGATCTGGTGATCTCGCACATCCCCGAGCCGGAGCAGGTCAAGCGCCTCAACGAGCCGTTCACCATGCTCGCCACCACGCTTGAGAACGACCCCTTCCTAGGGCGCATCCTGACAGGGCGCGTCGAAAGCGGCACCCTGACCACCAACAGCCAGATCAAGGCGATGTCACGCGACGGCAAGGAAATTGAGCGCTTCCGCGTCTCGAAGGTCCTCGCGTTCCGCGGCCTGGCGCGCACCGCGATCGAAACCGCCGAGGCGGGCGACATCGTGGCGCTGTCCGGCATGTCGAAGGCCACCGTCGCGGACACGCTCTGCGCCAACGAAGTGACCGTCGCCCTGCCCGCCCGTCCGATCGATCCGCCGACGATCACGGTCACCTTCTCGATCAACGACAGCCCGCTGGCCGGCCGCGACGGCGACAAGGTCCAGTCGCGCGTGATCCGCAACCGTCTGCTGCGTGAGGCTGAATCCAACGTCGCCATCCGCATCGACGACACCCCCGACAGCGACGCGTTCGAAGTCGCGGGCCGCGGCGAATTGCAGATGGGCGTGCTGATCGAGACCATGCGCCGCGAAGGCTTCGAGCTGTCGGTGTCACGCCCCCGCGTGGTCACCAAGGTCGAAGACGGCGTGCGGATGGAGCCGATCGAGGAAGTCACCATCGACGTGGATGAGGAATATTCCGGCTCGGTCGTCGAGAAGATGTCCCAGCGCAAGGCCGATCTGGTTGAGATGAAGCCCTCGGGCGGCGGCAAGCAGCGTCTGATCTTCCTCGCGGCGTCGCGCGGTCTGATCGGCTATCACGGCGAATTCCTGACCGACACCCGCGGCACCGGCGTGATGAACCGGATCTTCCATTCGTGGGCGCCATGGAAGGGCCCGATCCCGGGGCGCCGTCAGGGCGCGCTGATCTCGCTCGAAAGCGGCGACAGCGTCGCCTATGCGCTGTGGAAGCTGGAGGACCGCGGCAGGTTCTTCATCGGCGTCGGCGAGAAGATCTATGAGGGCATGATCCTCGGAGAGCACACCCGTTCGGGCGATCTGGACATCAACCCCGTCAAGGGCAAGCAGCTGACCAACATGCGCGCGTCGGGCAAGGACGAGGCGGTCACCCTGACCACCCCCAAGCGCCTGTCGCTTGAAGAAGCGATCGCCTGGATCGAAGACGACGAGCTGGTCGAGGTGACCCCGAACCACATCCGCCTGCGCAAACGCTGGCTGGACCCGAACGAGCGCAAGCGCCGCTCGCGGCAGGAGAAGTCGGGCGCCGCGTGACGATCTAAGGGCGTGGCTTTTGCAATTTGCGACGCATTTTGCAAAACCATCCTCAAATTGCATGTCATACCTAAAATGCGGGACGCCCATCGGGCGTCCCGTTTGCGTTCAGAGATGAATCCAATTTTAATTCCACCAATGCAAACCGGGCCTTACACAACCTAGACGCGATTCGCCCCGCGCCGCCATCATGTTGGCCCGCTCCTTGCATACTCAACTGGTGAGGGAAAAACGAAACGCAGGAGCATGAAATGAAGCACCCAGTTGATGTGCATGTAGGCAAGCGGATCCGTCAGAGGCGGTGGATGGTGGGCATGACCCAGCAGCAGCTTGGCGAAAAAGTCGGTATCAAATTCCAGCAGATCCAGAAATACGAAACCGGCATGAACCGCGTCAGCGCGTCCCGCCTTTGGGACATCGCCGCTGCGCTGGAGGTTGATGTCAACTTCTTCTTCGACGGAATCACCGAAAATAACGGGATGTCCGAGGTCGCCACCGAAGTGCTGGCGCGCGCGCCCCGCGGCGATCTGCTGGCCGACAAGGAGGCGCTGGAACTGGTGCGCTCCTACTACTCGATCCCCGAGGCCCAGCGCCGCCGCCTGTTCGATCTGGCCAAAGTCCTGAGCAACGCAGCCTGAAGCGTCGAGACGACCCATGACCCAGACCGCGCCCGGGGACGCCGTGACCGTCCGATGGCGCGAAGCCGATTGTAAGCCACGCCTCCCTCGCGGCGGAAGATCGGGTTTGATGACGCCGCGTCCGCCATCGGACGCGGCGTTCGCATGTCCCGGGGACCCCGCGGCGACACGCCCGCCCTGCGCTGCGTCGCCCTGCGGTTGACCGCCTCGCGCAATCTGCGACAAAGGCCCGCGCCGCCGCCTGTCCCGCCGTTCGCCCCCGCGCGCATGGCTGACGGCGCCCGCGCGCATGAAAGGGACCAGATCATGACCGATGCCGCCGATCCGATGATGCAGGTCGCCCATGCGCTGGCCGATGCCGGGCGCATCCCCGCGCTGCGCCATTTTCGCGCCAAAGGGCTGTCGGCGGACAACAAGGCCGCCGCGGGCGCCTTTGATCCGGTCACCGTGGCGGACCGAGAGGTCGAGGCCGCGATGCGCGCGACATTGGCCCGCCTGCGCCCCGACGACGCCATCATCGGCGAGGAGCAAGCCGCCACGGGCGGCGCCACCGGCCTGACGTGGGTGTTGGACCCGATCGACGGGACGCGGGCCTTCCTGATCGGCGCGCCGACCTGGGGAATGCTGATCGGGCTGTCGGACGCGACCGGGGGGGCGCCGCGCGCGCGCCTCGGGGTCATGGACCAGCCATGGACCGGGGACCGGTTCTGGGGCGACGGCAAGGCCGCCTTCACCGCCCGCCCCGGCCACAGCGACGGCGCCGAGACGCCGCGCCGCCTGACCACCCGCCGCGTCACCGATCTGGCCGATGCGCTGCTGAGCACCACCTTCCCCGAGGTCGGAACCCCTGAGGAAGCCGCCCTGTTCGCCGGGCTGAAATCCGAAGCGCGGCTAACCCGCTATGGCCTCGATTGCACCGCCTATGCGCTGCTCGCGGCGGGGCATCTCGATCTGGTGGCCGAGGCGGGGCTGCAACCCTATGACATCCTCGCGCTGATCCCGATCATCGAGGGCGCAGGCGGTGTCGTCACCGGCTGGGACGGAGGCGTGGCGCTGAACGGCGGCCGAGTGCTGGCCGCCGCCAACGCCGAATTGCACGCCGCCGCGCTGGCGCGCCTCGCGGGTTAGCCCGCGAAATAGTCGCGCAAAATCCGGGAATAGACTGCCTTCAGCGCGTGGATCTCGGCGACGGGCGTGTGCTCGTCGACCTGGTGCATGGTCTTGCCGACCAGCCCGAACTCCACCACCGGGCAATGGGCGCGGATGAACCGCGCGTCCGACGTCCCGCCCGAGGTCGATAGCGCAGGGGTCACCCCGGTCTCGGCGGTGATCGCGCCTGCCACCAGATCCGACAGCGCACCCGGCTCGGTGATGAAGCTTTCGCCCGAAATCCGCACCGCCATGTCGAAGGCGATGCCGGAGAACGCCTCGATCTCCGCCACCTGCGCCTGCAGCCATTCGGTGATCGACGCGCCGCTATGGGCGTCGTTGAAGCGAATGTTGACGGTGGCGCGCCCCTCGGCCGGGATCACGTTGGCGGCGGGGTTGCCGACGTCGATGGTGGTGATCGCCAGCGTGGTCGGGTCGAAGTGCCCGGTGCCGCGGTCGAATTCATGCCCCGCCAGCCGGGCCAGCAGCCGCGCCAGCGCCGGCAGCGGGTTCTTGGCGCGGTGCGGATAGGCGGCATGGCCCTGCACCCCGCGGGCGGTGAAGCGCACGGTCATCGACCCGCGGCGGCCGATCTTGACCATGTCGCCGAAGGTCTCGGGGCAGGTCGGCTCTCCGACGATGCAGACATCCAGCCGTTCGCCCTGCTCTGCCATCCAGTCGAGGATCGCGACGGTGCCATGATCGGCGTCGCCTTCCTCATCCCCGGTGATCAACAGCGCGACCGAGCCTTCGGGCGGCGATTGGCGGACTAGATCGATGGCGGCGGCGGCGAAGGCGGCGACGCCGGTCTTCATGTCGGTGGCGCCGCGGCCCCACAGGATGCCATCCGAAATCTCCGCCCCGAAAGGCGCGTGGACCCAAGCGGCCTCGTCGCCCACCGGCACCACGTCGGTATGTCCGCCAAAGCCGAACACCGGCGCGGCGGTCCCCCAGCGGGCGTAAAGGTTGGCGATCCCGCCGCGGTCGACACGAGTGCAAGCAAAGCCCGCCGACGCCAGATGCGCGGCCAGCGCTACCAGCGCGCCGCCTTCGTCAGGGGTCACCGAGGGGCAGCGGATCAATTCCGCGCTAAGCGCGACGGGGTCGATCGGGTCGGTCATGGAGGCATCCTTTACGCGGCGCGAGAGCCTGAGGCGTAGCGGCCCGCGGCGTCTGAGGCAAGGCCGGGGGCGACGTCAAGGGTCCGCA
>JBLIKI010000156.1:0-6070 GCA_047636235.1 Paracoccaceae bacterium
CCGCCCGCCGCCCGCGTCGGCGCGCCGCCGGATGACGCGGCGCCAAGGTCGCCCCCTCAGGACACTGGCGCGGGCGGGCGCGGCCCGCCATAGTCACCGCAACCGCCCGCCCTACCTTGGACCGGGCGCATATCGGAAAGGGACGCCCCATGTCCGCAGCAGATCACGACAGCATTCCCGAAATCGCCCTCGGCTGGCTGGCCGCCGGCAAGGGCGCCGCGCTCGCCACCGTGGTGCAGACCTGGGGGTCCGCCCCGCGCCCGACCGGCAGCCAGCTTGCCATATCCTCGGACGCCGAGATCATGGGCTCCGTCTCCGGCGGCTGCGTCGAAGGCGCGGTGGTCGCCGAGGCGATGGAGGCGCTGGAAGACGGCCGCCCCCGCATCATCGAATTCGGCGTCTCGGACAATGAGGCGTTCGCGGTCGGCCTTGCGTGCGGCGGCACCATTCGCATTCTGGTGGAGCCAATCGGAACCGGCGACGGCCCGCCGCGCGACATGATCGGGGCGTTGGCCGAGGCGCGCGCCGCCCGCAGCGCCATGGTCTATGCGGTGAACCCCGAGACGTGGGAGCGGACGCTGGTGCCGCGCGGCGACGCCAACGCGCTTGGCGCCGCCGCGGCGGGCGCGATGGACGCCGACAAATCGGGCTTCGTCACCGTTGACGGCGTGGAATGGTTCCTTGGCGTGCACAACCCGCCGCTCCGGATGGTGGTGGTGGGCGCGGTGCACATCGCCCAAGCGCTGATGCCGATGGCGCGGATCGCGGGCTATGATGCGGTGCTGGTCGACCCGCGCGACGCTTTCGGCGCCGCCGCGCGGTTCCCCGGTGAGACGATCCTGCACGACTGGCCCGACGAGGCGCTGCGCAAGCATGGTCTGGATGAGCGGACCGCGGTGGTGACGCTGACCCACGACCCCAAGCTCGATGATCCGGCGATCCGCATCGCGCTGGGGGCGCCGGTGTTCTATCTGGGCTGCCTCGGATCCCCGCGCACCCATTCCAAGCGGGTCGCAAGGTTGGAGGAGGACGGCTTCTCTCCGGTCCAGATCGCGCGGATACATGCGCCGGTCGGCTCTGATATCGGCGCAAAATCCCCGGCGGAGATCGCGATCTCGATCCTGAGCCAGATCACCGAGCGGCTGCGCCGCCCCGCCACCCGGCCCGGGTCCCAAGAGGTCGACGCGTGATCTTCGGCCCCACCCCGATCGAGCATGCCTTGGGCGCGGTGCTGGCCCATTCGCTGCCCGCGGGCGGGCGACGGCTGAAAAAGGGCCTGACCCTCGGGCCCGCGGAAATCGAGGCGCTGCGCGCCGAGGGCTATGCCTTCGTCACCACCGCCCGGCTTGATGACGATGACATGCCTGAGGATGCCGCCGCCGCCGCCCTTGGCCGCGCGCTGGTCCCGAACCCCGAGGCGGTGGGCCTCAGCCTCGCCGCCCCGTTCACCGGGCGGCTGAATGTCTATGCGCTGACCGGGGGGGTGCTGCGGGTCGATGCGGCGCGGGTGCACGCGGTCAATCTTTTGGATGAGGCGGTGACGCTGGCGACCTTGCCCGATTATGCGCGGGTGCGGGCGCGGCAGATGGTGGCGACCGTGAAAATCATCCCCTACGCCGCGCCGGGGGCCGCGGTCGCGGCGGCGGCGGCGGCGCTGGCGGGGGCGGATGTCGCGCTCAGGCTTCACCCCCCGCGGCTGCGGCGGGCCGGGTTGATCCTGACCGCGACGCCCGGGATGAAGGAAAGCCTGCTGGTCAAAGGGGCAGAGGCGGTGCGCGCGCGCCTGTCCGGCCTTGGCGTATCGCTGGCCGGCGAGGTGCGCGTGGCCCATGACACCGGCGCGCTGACCCATGCGCTGCGCGATCTGCCGGGCGATGTGGCGCTGATCCTCGGGGGGTCCGCCACGTCGGACCGCCGCGATGTCGGCCCCGCGGCGGTCGAAGCCGCGGGCGGCCATGTCGACCGCTTCGGGATGCCGGTCGATCCGGGCAATCTGATGTTCCTCGGGCGCTTGCCCGGTGGGGCTGGCGCCGCGATGCGCCCGGTGATCGGGCTGCCGGGCTGCGTGCGCTCGCCTGCCTTGAACGGAGTCGATTGGGTGCTGGAGCGGGTGATCTGCGGGCTGGAGGTGACGCATGCGCAGATCGCCGCGATGGGGGTTGGCGGATTGCTCAAGGAAATCCCGTCGCGCCCCCAGCCCCGCGCCGGAGAGGAGGCCGTGTCCGCCCGCCCGATCGTGTCGGCGCTGTTGCTGGCCGCGGGCGCATCAACGCGGATGGAGGGGCGCGACAAGCTGCTGGAGGTCGTTGGCGGAGAGCCGGTGCTGCGCCGCGCCGCCCGCGCGCTGCTCGCCAGCGCGGCGGACGAGGTGGTGGTGGTGGTGCGCCCCGGCGATGCCGCCCGCCGCGCCGCGCTGGCGGATCTGCCGCTCACCATTGTTGAGAATCCCGAGGCGGCCGAAGGCATGGCGTCCTCGATCCGCGCCGGGCTGGTGGCGTTGCGCCCCGATGCGGACGCGGCCGTGGTGGCGCTGGCGGACATGCCCGAAATCGGCGCCGCCCATGTCGACCGCCTGCTGGCCGCGTTCGATCCCGCCGAGGGCCGCGCGATCTGCCGCGCCACCGACCGCGAAGGGCGGCCCGGCCACCCGGTGCTGTTCGGGCGGCGGTTCTTTGAAAGCCTCGGGCGGCTTGGCGGGGATGAGGGCGCGCGGGAGATACTGCGCGCCAACGAGGATTTCGTGGTGGACGTGGCGACGCCAGGCCGCGGCGCGCGGCTGGATCTGGACACGCCTGAGGCATGGGCGGCCTGGCGGGCCGATGGCGTGGGGCCCGGCTGACCCCTGACGCCCCGCCCCGCCCCGCCCCGCATGACGCCGCGGCACGGTTAACCTCATCTCCATCGTCGCCGGCGCATCCCTTGACAGGGGGGGCCGCGCGTCGGAGTCTGAGGTGATGGGGCCGCACCCCACAGCACGGACCCTCCCGGCGCTGAGGTGACGCGCGGTCCGGCCCTGCGGCTGCGAGGCGTGAATGCTCATCTATCTGCCGATCGCCGAAATGTCCGTGAACGCCTTTCTTCTGCTGGGCCTTGGCGGCGTGATCGGCGTTCTGTCCGGCCTGTTCGGGGTCGGGGGCGGGTTCTTGATGACGCCGCTGCTGATCCTGATCGGGATTCCGCCCGCGGTGGCGGTGGCGACGGGGGCGACGCAGATCGTCGGGTCCTCGGCGTCGGGCGTACTGGCCCATTGGCGGCGCAAGACGGTCGATTTCCGCATGGGAATGGTGCTTTTGGGCGGCGGCGTGGTCGGGTCGTTCTTCGGCGTGCAGCTGTTCACGATGCTGCGCGCGATGGGCCAGGTCGAGCTGTTGGTGTCGCTGTGCTATGTGCTGTTCCTTGGCGTGGTCGGCGGGCTGATGTTCGCCGAAAGCGTGGTGGCGCTGCGCCGCGCGCGTGGGCCGGGACGGCCGCGCCAGCGCCGCAAGCGGCACAATTGGGTGCATGGCCTGCCGCTCAAGATGCGGTTCCGCACCTCTAACCTTTATATCAGCGCAATCCCGCCCTTTGGCGTCGGCATGCTGGTGGGCGTGCTGGCGGCGATCATGGGGGTCGGCGGCGGGTTCATCATGGTGCCGGCGATGATCTATCTGCTGGGGATGCCGACGGCGGTGGTGGTCGGCACCTCGTTGTTCCAGATTCTGTTCGTGACGGCGGTGACCACGATGCTGCACGCAACCCAGAATTATACCGTCGACATGGCGCTGGCGCTGATGCTGCTGGTGGGGGGCGTGGTGGGGGCGCAGTTCGGCGCCCGCCTCGGGATGCGCCTCAAGGCCGAGCAGCTGCGCGTCGGGCTGGCGGGATTGGTGCTGCTGGTGTGCCTCAAGCTTGCCTTCGATCTGGTGGTGGAACCGGCGGAGCTTTACTCGCTCGCCAGCGTCGGGGTCGGGCGATGACGCGCGCATGGGTGACGGTTGTGCGGGCGGCGGTCGCGAGGATGACGCGCGCGCGGGTGGCGGTCGCGGCGCTGGCCGCGGGAATGGCGCTGTCGCTGGCGCTGGCGGGGGCGATCGGGCGCGCGCAGACCGGGCCTGACGGCATGGCCGCGCAGCAGATCATCGCCGCATTGTCGCAAAACCGGGTGTCGATCACGGCCAACTTCTCTGGCAGCCAGATATTCGTGTTCGGGGCGGTCAAGCGGGACATGCTCGACCAGGGGCGGTTGGAGGTGGCGCTGACCATCGCCGGACCGTCCTCGCCAATCCTGGTGCGGCGCAAGGAACGGGTGTTTGGCATCTGGATCAACCGCGACGAGGTGCTGGTGGACGAAGCGCCTAGCTTCTACGCCGTCGCCGCCACCGGCCCGCTGGAGGAAGTGCTGAGCTATACCGACGATCTGCGCTATCGGATCGGCATCAACCATCTGGTGCGGTTGATCGGGGCGCCGGCGGATATCGACCAGCCCGAGACGTTCCGCGACGCGGTGATCCGGCTGCGCCGCGCCGAGGGTCTTTATGTCGAACTCCCCGGCTCGATCCGCACCGTCGAGGACACGCTTTTCACCGTCGATGTCAGCCTGCCTGCGAATTTGGTGGAGGGCGATTATCGCGCCCGCATGTTCCTGCTGCGCGACCGCGCGGTGATCGACACCTACGAGACCGCGATCACGGTCCGCAAGGTGGGGCTGGAGCGGTGGATCTATGCGCTGTCGCGCGAACGCCCGGCGGCCTATGGCCTGTTGTCGATCTTTGTGGCGCTGCTGGCGGGGTGGGGCGCGTCCGAGGCGTTCAGATTGCTCCGCCGCTAGCGTTGGGGCGCTTGTCGCGGCGCCAGGCGGGACGTGGGCCGCGTGCCCGCTGGATGACGTGGGCCGCGCGGCTGCGTTGTGAGGTGTGCCGCGCGCCTTTGGCGGGACCTTGGCCGCGCGCCTTTGGCAGAACCTTTGCCGCGCGCCTTTGGCGGGACCTTGGCTGCGCGCCTTTGGCGGGACCTTGGCTGCGCGCCTTTGGCAGGACGTTGGCTGCGCGCCTTTGGCAGGACGTTGGCTGCGCGCCTTTGGCGCGACGCGGCCGGGCTCGGGGAGGGCCTGTCCCTCCCCGAGCCCGGCCGCCCCGTTGCGGATCAGCGCGCTTTCTGGCCGAACAGGATCTTCTGCGCGTCCTTGTTGTCCTGCGGGCCTTTGCGCAGCTCTTTGGCCAGCGCCCGACCGGCCTGCACCGCGGGGCGGGCGTAGACGCGGTCGAGCCATGCCTTCAGGTGCTCGAACGGCGCGATGTCTTGCTCCTGTTTCTCCCATAGGCACGCCCACGGCCAGATCGCCATGTCGGCGATCGAATAGGCGCCGGCCACGAATTCCCGATCCGCCAGCCGCTTGTTCAGCACGCCGTAAAGGCGGTTCACCTCGTTGCGATAGCGGTCTTGGGCATAGGGCAGCACCTGCGGCGGCTCCATGCTGGGCGCATAGCCCAGAAAGTGATGAGCTTGCCCCGCCATCGGCCCGAGACCGCCCATCTGCCACATCAGCCACTGGTCGATCTCGATGCGCTCGCGCTCAGTCTCGCCGTGAAAGAGGCCGGTCTTGCGGGAGAGATACTGCAAGATCGCGCCGGATTCGAACACTGAGACCGGGGCGCCGTCCGGCCCCTCGGGGTCGACGATTGCGGGCATCCGGTTGTTGGGCGCGATTTTCAGGAAATCAGGCTCGAATTGCTCGCCCTTGCCGATATTCACCAGCCGGAGAGTGTAGGGCAGGCCCATCTCCTCCAACGCGATGGAGATCTTCCAGCCATTGGGCGTGGGCCAGTAAAAAAGCTCGATGGGCGCCTGCATGATAGTCTCCCGCTAGGTGATGATGGGTCGGGCGCAGAATGGGCGCGCAGGCGCCGCGGGGCAAGAGGGGCGCAGGCAAGTCTCGGGGAAGGGCGCGAGGGGGCGGCCGCACTCGGGGGGGCGCAAGGCCCCCCGCTCGCGCAGCCACGGCGCGCTGGCGCGCCGGGCGCCCCGCCGCGGAGGCCTGGTGAGAGGAGACCGGCGGGAGGAGATCGGAGGGGGCTCAGGCGGCGGCGCCTCG
>JBLIKI010000157.1:0-5899 GCA_047636235.1 Paracoccaceae bacterium
CCCTACCTGCGCCGTTGGGAGCGCGAAGGGGTCTGGGCGAGGGTCCACGACGCGCTGGTCATGGCGGATCGGGAGCGCGCCGGACGCGAAGCTTCGCCCTCCGGCGCCATTATCGACAGCCAAACCGTCAGGACGGCGGATTAAAAGGGGGTTCAAAGGCTATTGTGACGGGCGACCGTGGCCCCGGCGGGGCCGCGTAAGCGCCCCGAACGGCTAGAAGATTCACGGCCGCAAGCGCGTTCGGCGGCTCGCTCGAACCGGTGGCGCTCGCCGCCTCACCCTGACTGACACGGACGGCCGCCTGCTCGCGGTCAAGGTTCACGCCGCCGACATCCAAGATCGCGACGGCGCCAAAGGCGTGCTGAAGCGGTCCCGCCGGTCGTTCCCCTTCGTCGAGACCGTCTTCGCCGACGGCGCCTACGCCGGGCGCCTCGTCGCATGGGCGAAGGATAAGACCCACTTCACGCTCGAAATTGTCCGAAGTATGCCCTGCATGAAAGGCTTCGTCGTCATCCGCCGTCGATGGGTCGTCGAGCGGACCGATCCCTGGATTATGAAGTGCCGCCGCCTTGCGCGGGACTACGAGCAGCTCCCGTCCGTCGTCGAAACTCTCATCACCCTCGCCGCATCCGCAGCACTCCTCAGGCGATGGGCATGACCCTTCTCAAACACGCTCTTAGGTAAATCAGCCTCCGGCAAACCCGGGGCGGTTCAAACTTCTGGTTCAGCCCGCTCGCTGTGAAGCCTTGTTGCAGAATATTTGGCGCGATAGTGAAGACATGGTCGCTGTCAGTCATGCGCTTTAACTTGCGGCTGCGGACGACCTGGATGCCATTGAGGCGCATCAGGCGGCGAACGCGGCGCCGACTGACGCGCAGGCTCAACTCGTTCAACTCCTCGGTCATGCGAGGTCTGCCGTAGCCGCCCAAGCTCAGGCGCTGCTGATCGCGGATATCGGCCGGGGGCGCCAAGTCGCGCCGGCGCCGAGGCGACGGCGGCCGGCGCTTCCAGGCGCGGAGCCCGCGATCCGAAACCCCCATCAGGCGACACAGACGGCTGTGCTTCAAGGCGACAATGAATTGAAACTTCACCGTTTTTGTGCCGCGAAGAACATCGCCACTTTTTTTAGCACCTCCCTCTACTCCTTGAGGATCAGGGTCTCTGTGCGCAAACGTTCGTTATCGCGCAGAAGCCCGGCATCCTGCACAGGGGCCTTGGCCTCATCGGCGATCGCTCGGACCCAACTGCCGAGCATCGAAAGCCCGATCCCCAAATCCGACGCAACCTGACGCATGGCCAGACCGCTCGTGAGCGAGATCCGAACCGCATCCCGCTTGAACTCGTCGCTGTGTCTTGCTGCCATATCCGATCTCCTCGATGACGAGTATCGCTCTCAAGTGACCGGAACCAAGCCGGGACAGGTCCATACGCGCCGTCTCTGCCTCGGCTCCAACCTTCGCTCGCGCATCCACCGCGCGGGCCAGTCGCTGTGCATATACCTGAATATGCTGATCGTAGTTATTAAGACCGCGACGGCGGTGTTCATTCACTATTTCAATGATCTCAGTCTCAACCTGATCGAGTCCGTCCATTGCGGACAGTGGCAAGTCCTCAGCGCCTCGGATGGCGCCTTTTACGGCAGGATTCAGCTGCCGTATCAATCCGTCCGAGTCGATGTCCGGAAAAACGGACTCGGACGGCGAAAATTGCCTCGTCTTCAAGCGAGCCGACAAATTCTTGGCCGCTCCAAACATGAAAGGCTCTCCTAGATCGATGACGCACTGCTGGCGCGATTCAGTCTCAGCGCCATGACACCCGTCAAATTATGGTAAAATATACAAAGATATTAACAAGATATTAATCATTCCCCAAGTGCCTTCGCACGGGACGTTACACATTTTCGAGCAATTACCGACTCAGAACGAAAGGCGACAGAACTTGACCCGGCAGACCTGTCTGCCGCCCTCAGCGCTCGTTCAGGCGATATTCCACTCGAAGGCCATCGCTAATAATTGGAAAAAACTCTTCCGGCTTTACCGTTAAGAAGGCCTTACGGTGCGCGAACGGTGCTAACGAAAGCGAGCCGTTGGACACGCGCCCCCATGGCCATCCTGCAGGGTCCGAACCAGCGAGGGTCGCTGGACTTCGTCTCCGACAGCGTGTCTTGCGGGTGGCGGTTCCGAATTTTGAATGTGATCGATGACCTCAGCCACGAATGCCCGGCAGAGGTCGTTAACACATCGCTGTCGGGCCTTCGGGTCGCTCGGGAATTGGATCGGATCGCCGAATAGCGCGGGCACCTCTGCCCGGGCGTCAGCGACAATGATCAAACCGGACCGGGGCCCCTGTGGAGCCGCGTAAGCCGCGGAGACAAGCCAACCTCGAACGCGACCCTGATATGGCAGGAGGATCGGAAGGCTGAATGCCCGAACCCGCCCAAATTCCAAAGGCCAAGCTGCCTCATATCCCAAGCCACAACCTCGGATCACTCAAGGGTGGATTAAAGGGTGGATATCGATTGGCTGAATTTAAATTTTACGTTCAGTGTCAATGTCTTGCATGAATCGTGTGGTGCCCGCTGCCGGACTCGAACCGGCAAGCCCAAAGGCGCAGGATTTTAAGTCCCGTGCGTCTACCAGTTCCGCCAAGCGGGCCCGACGTCTTGCATATCCGTCTGCGCCGCGCAGGGCAACGCAGCTTGCGCGCAATGGCGCTGGAAATGAGAACAAAAGGGGAATATCCTACTGACATGGCTTTTATCGAACTGTCCGCCACC
This sequence comes from Paracoccaceae bacterium, assembly GCA_047636235.1. Taxonomy (GTDB): domain Bacteria; phylum Pseudomonadota; class Alphaproteobacteria; order Rhodobacterales; family Rhodobacteraceae; genus JBOCEF01. The sequence continues at coordinate 2,777 of JBLIKI010000157.1, forward strand.
TCGAATTTCACCTTTCTCACCGGGGCCAGCCACCCCGAGGAATTCGCACGCCGCGCCGCTGAGCTGGGCTTGGACGCCATCGCCATCGCGGATCTGAACTCCGTCGCCGGGGTGGTGCGCGCGCATCAGGCGCTGAAGGAACTGGCCCGCGACGCCTCGGGCGGGGGCGTGCGGGTCAAGGACGGCGTGACCGGCGCGGATGTGGCGGCCCGGGCGGCGGCGATCGCGGGAGGAGGCGGCCCCCCCTCCTCCGCCCCGCGACGCCGCGACCCGCACGACGACGCGCCCGAGACGCGCGCTCAAATCACCGCCCACCACGCCGCCGCCCAAGACGCCGCCGCCCAAAATGCCAAGACGCCGGAGGCCATCGCCACCCCCTCGCCGGTCGCGGCGCGGATTTCGGGCATCGCGGACGATGGCGCGCCGATCCGGTCCTTGCCGCGGCTGATCCCCGCCGCCCGCCTGCGCCTGACCGACGGGACCGAGTTCACCGCCCTGCCCACGGATCGCGCCGCGTGGGGGCGGCTGACCCGGCTTTTGACCTTGGGCAAGCGGCGGGCGGCCAAGGGGACGTGCCTGCTCGGCCCCGCCGATCTGATCGAGTACGCCGAGGGGATGATCCTGCTGCTGCACCCGCCCGAGCCGCTCAATCTTGCGGCGCTGGAAACCATCGCGCGCGACTGGGCGGCCCGCCTGCCCGGTCAGGTGCATCTGCTGGCCGCCCCCGCCTATGACGGGCGCGACGCGCGGCGGCTGGCGGCGCTGGCGCGGATCGCGGCCGCGTCCGGGGCGCCGATGGTCGCCTCGGCCGCCCCGATCATGCACCACGGGTCGCGCCGCCGGATCGCCGACGTGCTGTCGTGCATTCGCCTGCACGCCACCATCGACACGCTGGGCCGCGCCGCGCAGGCCAATGCCGAACGCCGCCTGAGGTCCGAGGACGAAATCCGCCGCCTGTTCGCCGATCATCCCGATGCCGTGGACCGCACCGGCGCCATCGCCGCGCGCTGCACCTTCTCGCTCAGCCAACTGCGCTATGAATACCCCCATGAGGTGTCGGGGGGCGAGGACCCGCAAACGAGGCTGGCCCGCCTGACCGAGGACGGCCTGCGCGCACGCTTTCCCGACGGGGTCGCCCCTCGGGTGCGCGCGATGGTGGACAAGGAATTGGCGCTGATCGGCAAGCTGAATTATGCGCCCTATTTCCTGACCGTGCGCGACATCGTCGCTTTTGCGGAATCGCGCGGCATCCTGTGCCAGGGGCGCGGGTCGGCGGCCAATTCGGTGGTGTGCTATGCGCTGCGGGTGACCGCGGTCAGCCCCGACATCGCGTCGATGGTGTTCGAGCGGTTCGTGTCCGAGGCCCGCGACGAGCCCCCCGACATCGACATCGATTTCGAGCATGAGCGCCGCGAAGAGGTGATCCAGCACATCTACCGCACCTATGGCCGCCACCGTGCGGGCCTCTGCGCGACCGTGATCCACTACCGCGCCCGCCGCGCTATCCGCGAGGTGGGGCGCGCCATGGGCCTGTCGGCGGACGTGTGCGGGGCGCTGGCGGGACAGGTCTGGGGTTGGTCCGACGTGGTGGGGACCGAGGCGCGGCTGGCGGAGATCGGGCTCGACCCCGCCGACCGGCGGCTGCGCCAGGCGCTGGATCTGGCGCAGGACCTGATCGGGTTTCCGCGCCACTTGTCGCAGCATGTCGGCGGGTTCATCATCACGGCGGGGCGGCTCGACGATCTGGTGCCGATCGAGAACGCGGCGATGGAGGACCGCACCGTCATCGAATGGGACAAGGACGACATCGACGCGCTCGGCATCCTCAAGGTCGATCTGCTGTCGCTGGGGATGCTGACCTGCATCCGCAAGGCGTTCGATTTGATCGAGAGCCATGGCGGCCCGCGCCATGACCTCGCGACCCTGCCGCCCGAGGACCCGGCGGTCTATGACATGCTGTGCCGCGCCGACAGCGTCGGGGTGTTCCAAGTGGAATCGCGCGCGCAGATGAACTTTCTGCCGCGGATGCGCCCGCGCAAATTCTACGATCTGGTGATCCAGGTCGCCATCGTGCGCCCCGGCCCGATCCAAGGCGACATGGTCCACCCCTATATCCGGCGGCGGCGCGGCGAGGAGAAGGTGAGCTTTCCGTCCGACGCCTTGGGCGAGGTGCTGGGCAAGACCCTCGGCGTGCCGCTGTTCCAAGAACAGGCGATGCAGATCGCGATCATCGGCGCCGGGTTCACCCCGACCGAGGCGGATCGGCTGCGCCGCGCGCTGGCGACGTTCCGCAAATCGGGCACGATCCACAATTTCCGCGACCGGTTCATCGCCGGAATGCTGGGCAACGGATACGCGCTCGATTTCGCCGAGCGGTGTTTCAGCCAAATCGAGGGGTTCGGCGAATACGGCTTTCCCGAAAGCCACGCGGCCAGCTTCGCGCTGCTGGTCTATGCCTCGTCCTGGCTCAAGCGCCACCACCCGGCGGCGTTCGCGTGCGCGCTGCTCAACAGCCAGCCGATGGGGTTCTACGCGCCGGCTCAGATCGTGCGCGACGCGCGCGAGCATGGGGTGGAGGTCCGCCCGGTCTGCGTCAACGCCAGCTATTGGGACAATGTGTTGGAGCGGGCGGAGCGGTCGACGGGGGGCCTCGCGCTCCGGCTCGGATTCCGCCAGATCAAGGGAGTGAAGGAGGAGGAGGCGCGCTGGATCGCCGGCGCCCGCGGCAATGGCTGGCGCGCGCCTGAGGATCTGGTGCGGCGCGCCGGGCTCGCGTCGGACACGCTGACCCGGCTGGCGGAGGCGGACGCGTTCGCGGGCCTTGGCCTGACGCGGCGGGCGGCGCTGTGGGCGGCGAAAGCGACCGCGCCGGGCGCGACCCCGCCGCTGTTCGCCGGATTGCTGGAGGGCGAGGGGATCGAAGAGCCCCCGGTGCACCTGCCGGCGATGACCGAGGGCGAAGAGGTGGTGGAGGACTATGTCGCCATGCGCCTGACGTTGCGCTCGCACCCGGTGGCGCTGCTGCGCGGAACGCTGACGCCGGGGGGGATGGCGGGCGCGGCGGGCGGCGCCGGGCCGGAAGCGGGAGCCGGGATGAGGGCTGGAACGGGAGCTGGAACGGGG
>JBLIKI010000158.1:0-5854 GCA_047636235.1 Paracoccaceae bacterium
GTCGGCCCAGCGATGCAGGCGCGCACGGCGGGGCCGGGCCGGGTCACGGCGGCGAAGATCAGCCCGCCGATCAGACAGGCCGCCCCCACGATCCCCAGCCGCAGGGCCAAGGACCGCAGGAAGCGCGGCGCGCACGGCGGGCGGATCGGTGTCGCATCTGCACTCCCCCCTCATGCCGACACAGCGGCGCGATCAGCCCTCGAACGCCAGCGGCTCGCAATCCTTGCGCATGTACAAAGGATGCCGCGGCGCCCCCGCCTTGGTCAGCCCGAGGCAGAACAATGCCCGCCCGTCGGCGCGCAGCGCCTCCACCACCTCTGCCCCATAGCGGAACAGCGCGGGCGGCAGCGCGCCGAACGCCAGCATGATCCGCGCGGCGCCTGCGGCCTCGGCCCGGATGATGCCGAGGTTTTCGTCACTGCGCGGCGCCAGATCGGGGTCGAGCAGGTCTTTGGGATGGGTTGCGCGGAAATCCATCACATTCGCTTTCACGAAGCGGCGGAACCCCCAGCGGCGGGAAAAATCCGTCTCGCGCCGCACGGTCGGGTCGTCGACATTGGCGGCGGCGGTGGACGGGTTCATGCCGATCCACAGAATCGTGCCCTCGCCCCCGGTCAGATCCCGGGTCAGCAGCGGCCGATACCGCCCGCACGGCGAGAATTGCGCCCCCCCGGTGACGTCCCCGGCCAGCTTCAGGCGCACCTTGCCCTTGGGGTCGTGGCGATCCTCACGGCGATCCATGCGCGGTCCTCATCTCGGTCGGTCTGGGGGATGTTGTCGCCCGTGGCGGCGGCGGCGGCAAGGCCTCTCGCCTCGGCGCGGCCACGGCGCTAGGTTGGCGCGGCAAGGAGGCCCCATGGCAGAGATCGTAAACCTGCGCCGCGCCCGAAAGGCGAAATCCAAGGCCGACGCCACCAACGCGGCCTCCGCCAACGCCGCCCGCTTCGGCCGCAGCAAAGCCCAGCGCACCCGTGAGGCCGCGACACGCGATCTGGCCGAGCGCGCCCTGAGCGGCCACCAGCGCGAGGATGCCCCCCCTGATGACGGCTGAGCCCCCCACCGAGCCGCCCGTCGACCTGCGCCCGCCTGCCAAACGCTCGCTCACCATCCAAGGGCACCGCACGTCGGTCAGCTTGGAGCCTGCGTTCTGGGACGGGTTTCGCGCGCTGGCGGATCGGCGCGGCATGGCGATCAACGCGCTGGCGGCGCGGATCGATGCGGGCCGCCCGCCCGATGTCGGGCTGGCGACCGCGATCCGGCTGGCGGTGCTGGCGGATCTGACAGCGCGGCTCAGCCCGCAGGGCTAGCCGATGGTCCCGAGGACGGGGAAGGCTTCCAGCAGCCAATAGGACATGTCCGAGAACGAGTCGGTGATGATCATCGTCCCGACCACGATCAACAGCAGCCCCATGACGCGCTCGACATTGCGCATATGGCGGCGGAACCCCTTGGCCCAGCGCATGAAGGGCTTCACGAACATCGCCGCGAGCACGAACGGCGCGCCAAGGCCCATGGAATAGATGAACAGCAGGCCGACGCCCGCCATGATCGTGTCCTCCTGCCCCGCCAGCGTCAGAATCAGCGCCAAGATCGGCCCGATGCACGGGGTCCAGCCGAACGCGAACGCCAGCCCCATCAGATAAGCGCCGCCATAGCCGCCCGCCTGCGCCGGGCCGCCCATCCGCGCCTCGCGGTACAGCAGCGGAATCCGGATCACCCCGAGGAAATGCAGCCCCATCACCACGATCGCTCCGCCCGCGATCTGGCCGAGGATGTATTTGTGCTGCGCCAGCATCTGCCCCAGCGCCGAGGCGGTCGCCCCCAGCGTCACGAACACCGTGGCCAGCCCCGCGACGAAGAACAAGGATGCGATCTTGACCCGACGCGCAACCGCATCGTCGACCTCGTCGTCGGTGACCTGATCCAGCGTGGTCCCCGCCAGATATGCCAGATAGGGCGGCGCCAGCGGCAGCACGCAAGGCGACAGAAAGCTGAGCATGCCGCCCGCGAATGCCGTGAGGATGCCGATCTGTTCCATGCGCGCTCCGCCTTGCGTATTCAGGTTCAGGCTGGCCTAGCGCATCGCGGCGGCCGGGTCGACGGCACGCGGCGCCGCCCCCGTACACGAATTGGCGCCCGGCCGTGATCCGCCCCTAACGGCCCGCGGCCACGGGCGCCGGGGGGGCGAGCAAATAGGCCACGATGTCCTCGATATCCTGCGCCGCCAGCCACGGCTGGCGCAGGTCCGGCGCGCGGGCGGCGGCGTCGAAATCGACGGCGTGATAGGCGGGCATCCCCGTCCCGCCCACCAGCGACGGGTCCACGATCCACAGCCGGATCCGACCCTCCCCCAGCCGCGCGCCGGCGTCGTCCAGCGCAGGGCCGATCGCCAGATCGACCGACGGCTTGGCGGAGGGCGTCTTGGCGCGGGCGGCGGCGGCGAGGTCTTTATCGGCGGCGATCTCGGCGACGCCGGGGGCGCCGCGGGGTATCGGCAGAGGCGACGCCATGGGCGCCGGGCCATCCTTGACCGCGCGCGGCGCCTCGCCGGGGGCGAGCACGTCGCCGCGCTCCGCTACAGGCGCCGCCTGCGCAGGGGTGGGACCTGGGGCATGAGCTTCGGCAGGGGCTTGGGCGGGGGCCTGCTGCGTGGGCGTGAGGGCTGGTGGCGGCGGGGCCAGCGCGGCGAGGATCACCTGCGGCGCGACGCGGGAGGCGCCCTGCCCGCCAAAGGCGTGGCAACTGGCGCAGCCCCCGGCGCCGGGATTGGCGAACAGCGCTTCGCCCCGCCGCGAATCGCCGGTCAGACCGCCGAGGGGGCGGGTGATCTCCGCCCCGTTGATCACCGTGTAGGCGGCGATCCGCGGCGCAGCGGATCGCGACGCCCCCGCCATCGCCATGGCGATCGCAAGCGCGGCGATCACCGACCCCGCCCGCATCGCCAGGCGGCGCGGGTCACGGGCGGACGGAAATTCGAGCGGGGGGGCGGCATGGCGGGGTGTCATGCCGCGGACCATAGCCGAGCCGCCGCGCCGGGGGAACGGGCCGCGCGCAGTCTATCGGGCGTCTTGAGCGGCGCGCACGCCCGCGGGCGCCTTGCGCGCCGCCCCGCCGCAGGGTAGCCCCAAACGATGCCGCAGCGCAGACCGCCCGAAAGGACAGCCCCATGCCCGACACCCGCGAGAGCCCCGAGACCCAACCCGAGACCGACCGCGAGACCCACGGCGATCCGGGCCCCGGCGCGCCGTTGCAGGTCGACGCCCGCGGCCTGCTGTGCCCCCTGCCGGTGCTGCGGGCGCGCAAGCGGATCAAAGCGTTGCCCGAAGGCGCGCTGATCGAGCTGATCGCCGACGACCCCGCCGCCGCCGTCGACGTGCCGCATTTCTGCGCCGAGCAAGGCCACACCCTTGTCCAGACCACACGCACGGAAGGCCCTGAGCGGCGGTTCGTGATCCGGCGCGGGCCAGGCCGCGGCTGAGCGGGGGCGCGACAAAAACAAGATTAACTGCGGTTCATTAATTATAGACCGTCAACAAAATTGGGTAACACCGCGGAAACGATGACGCCTCGCCCAGACCGATGATTAATCCCCGATAAATACTGATAGCACCTCCACCTTTACCACCGATTAGGCGTCACAGCGCAGTGTCGATCTTGGGTGAGTGCTTTTGTGTATCTGAGTTCGGGGTTGCGTCATGTCCAGTGTCTCCACCACTATCCGCAAGGTCCAAGAAGGCGGCTTCGGCGCCCAGCGTCTGATCGGCGGTGACGGCGACGATCTGATTTATGCCGACACGCAGGCCGACGTCGAAGGACCGCAATTTCGCCTGCTCGACGTCGCGCGGAGCGCAGGCTTCGGGTCGCTGGTCGATCAGGGCGCGGTCGCCGCGACCGAGATCGACGGGCGCATGGTGTTCTTCGGCGCCGACATGAACCTTGGCGCCGGCGGCGTCGAAGGCTGGCAGGTCGGGACCGACGGCGCGCTCGACGCGGTCTGGAGCCAGAGCGCGCAATATTTCCTCGAACCGGTGCTGACCGGCGCCCGTGCGGTCCACGCGTTCCGCTATGACGGCGCGTCGTGGCTGGTCACCGGCGGCTGGGGCGTGTCGCTGTCACGCCTCGGGACCGATGGCCGCCCGACGCTGATGGACACGGTCTGGACCGCGGGTCAGGACGGGCTCGACCACCCCGGCGCCTTTGCATCGTGGGATGACGGCGATCTGACGATTCTGGTCGGGGGGGGCGTCTCGGGCGGTCTGTCGCGGTTCGAATGGACCGGCGACGCCCTGGCGCTGACCGACCGGATCGAGGACGATTATACCAGCCGCCTGTCGGACATCGCCGCGATCGAAACCCTCAAGATCGGCGCCAAGCGCTTTGTGATGACGCTGTCGGCCGGGGACGGCGGGCTGACCGTGTGGCAGAACGGCCCGGCGGGACTAACCGAGGTCGACCGCCGATCGGCCGCCGATGATGAGACCGGGTTCGACCTGTGGGACGCGACCTCGATGGCGGTGATCCCCCAGATCGGTCAGGCGCTGGTCTATGCCGCCACCGCGCGCGGCATCATGGTCGGCTATCTGCTGGCCGCCGACGGCACGCTGACCCGAGTGATGGAGCGCAGCGATGTCACCGAGATCGCCCATGCCCGGATCGGCGGCGCGGACCGGCTGTTCGTCAGCGACGGCGGCGACACGGTGCGGATGTTGGAATTGGGCGCGGGCGGCGCGCTGACCGAAACCGGATCGTTCTTTTTGGGGAACGGCGCCCGCGCGGGCGGTCTGACCGCCGCGCCGCTGGGGGAAAGCGTGCTGCTGATGGCGGCGCGCAGCGACGCGGGCGGGTTCGACCTGATCGAGCTGGCCGAGGACGGCGCCGATTTCGTCTATGGCGGCGCCGGGGACGATGAAATCCACGGCGGCGGCGGCAATGACAGCCTTTGGGGCCAAAGCGGCGCCGATACCATCTATGGCGGCGGTGGGAACAACCTGCTGGTGGGCGGCAACGGCGACGACTGGCTGGAGGTCGGCGACGGCACGAACGAGCTGCGCGGCGGCGCGGGCGATGACCAGCTGTTCGGCGGGGCCGGGAACGACCTGCTGAAAGGCTCGCACGGCAAAGATCACCTGTCGGGCGGCGACGGCGACGACGAATTGCGCGGCGGGCTGTTCGCGGACCTGCTGCAAGGCGACGGCGGCGCCGACCTGATCCGCGCAGGCGACGGCCACGACACCGCCGAGGGCGGCGCGGGCAACGACGTGATCTATGGCGAGCGCGGCTTTGACAAGCTGTGGGGCGGGTTCGGCGACGACTGGATCGGCGGCGGCAACGGCGACGACGAATTGCGCGGCGAAGGCGGGGATGACTATCTCACCGGCGCGCTCGGCCAGGACAAGCTGTGGGGCGGCAATGGCGCCGACACCCTGCGCGGCGGCGGCTATGCCGACCGGCTGTGGGGCGGCGCCGGGGACGACTTCCTGTTCGGGGACGAGGGCGCCGACGATCTGGATGGCGGTCCGGACAGCGACCGGCTTGATGGCGGGCGCGGCCCCGACCTGCTGATCGGCGGCGGCGGGTCGGACCTGCTGACCGGCGGCCTCGGCAAAGACCGGTTCGCGTTCGACGGCGCGTCAGGCCGCGATTTCATCCTCGATTTCGAGGATGGCCGCGACGTGATCATCTATACCGGCGGCGCGCAGGCCTATGCCGACCTGACCATCACCGACACCACCGCCGGGGCGCTGGTGCATATGGGCGACCCGTTCGGCGCCTCGGTCACGCTGGTGGGCATCCAAGCCAGCCAGCTTTCCGCCGCCGATTTCCTGTTCGGCTGAGGGGGGCGCTCCCTTCGGCC
>JBLIKI010000159.1:0-5830 GCA_047636235.1 Paracoccaceae bacterium
GCAGCCCGCGCGCAGCAAATACAGGATCGCCTCGACGATCTTGCGCTTCGCCGGGCGGCGCGGGCGGCCGCCCGGCGCTGCCTCCGGGATCATCCGCTCATCACCGCCCATTGGCCGTTCGTCAGGTTGCTCGTATCGGCGCGGCGCTTGCGGCGGGGAATCGGCATTCGTCTCGCATAGGGAACGCCGACACCGCACGAATTACAACGCCGATGCCGTGGGAATCCACCCTCTCAAACACGTTCTTAGAGCGAGTGCTGGCTGACCCCGAGCCGCTCCAAAACTTCTTTGACCTGGTAGCCCCGCTCGGTGATCTGCGCGACGGCATCACGTTTGAAATTGTCGCTGAACCTGCCTGTGTTCCTCATGGCTTCCTCGCCTCAAAATTACGGAAGAAGCCGTCCACGAACCATGGGGCTATTCAGTGGAGCCTTCGAGCCCGGCCGTCACCCGGCGCGTGCTAACCATCAGGCTGGCGCACGAGTACTGAGGCGCATCGACCGCGCACACAAAAAAACCGCCCTCCGAACAGAGGGCGGCTTCCTGCTTTTCTCAAAAGACGATGGTCTCCTCGGCGGGCGCTTAGCGCGCCTCCCACAGCGCGTCGCAGTCGTCTAGGCATCGGTTCCGGCGGCGAACGCCGCATCCGCCTCCCCCAGTCGCGCGCGGATGTCTCTCAGGGGCGCCTCTGCCAGGATCGCCATGGCGATGCGGTCCTGCTCGAGCGGGTCCAATGCGTTGGCGTAGATGAGCGCCATGTGAAGCAATTCGGTCAGGCGTCCATTGTACCGCAGATCAGGAATCGCGCAATTTCCCCAATGTTTTGCGAGCCGTGTGCAAGCGCTGTCAGCGGCGGCGTGGTAAAATTCAACATATGCATTTCATTGACCAGGCCGGTGCGAACCCGTCCGAGCCAGCGCAACCCGGTGCGGACCGGTTCGCCCCCGCCCCGTGGCTGACCGTCACCGAGGCCGTACTCTACTACGCCGGCAAGGGCCTGCCGCGCACCCCGAAGACGTTGCGCAAATGGGCGCGGCGCTCGTCGCTGTTCCCCGATGACGCTGAATTGGACGTGCGGCGCGAAGACGTCGAGAACGGCGATCGCTGGGTCATCGAGCGCGGCTCGCTCGACCGCAAGATCGCGCAGGAGCGCGAGCTTATGGCCCGCCGCGCCGACGAACCGGTGCACACCGGTGCGGACCCGGTCGAACCAGTGCGGACCGGTTCGGATGTGCAAACCCTAGCCATGCCGGACGCCACGGCCCCCGAACCGGCGCAGACCGGTGCGAACCAGTCCGAGATCATAGAGGCGCTCCACGACCGCATCACCGACCTCAAGGCCGAGGTCGCCTTTTACCTCGAGGAGCCCACCGACCGCCGCAACGCCACCGCCGCCATCACCGGCGTGATCGAGGCCTTCCGCCTCTCCGCCGGCGCCAACGCCGCGGCGCGATCCGAGCGGCAGCATCGCGCGCAATGGGAAGGGGATCGGACGCGGCACGGCATCGAGACTGACATGATATTGGATATGAACGACAAACGCAGCGGCGGCATGCGAAGCCTCGCGGATCTGCTCGCCGAGAAGAACATCATCCTGACCGGCGCCGACGCCTTCACCGAAAAGGGCTTCACCCAGGTCCCCAACGCAATCCTGCGCACCAGCAAGCTGAGCATGGGCGCGAAGATGACCTACGCCGCGCTGCTGTCCTACGCCTGGCATGACAACTTTTGCTTTCCCGGCCAGCAGCGCCTCGCGGACGACATCGGCGTCTCGCGCCAGACCGCCAACGAGTACGTCCAAGAGATCAAGCGCAAGGGCTACGTCGCCATCACCCGCAAAGGGCAGGGCCGGCCGAACGTCTATGAGCTGAAGGTGCGCAAGGGCTGAGCGCGATGCGGGGCGGAAAAAGGGATGTCGGGAATCCCGACAACAGGGAGTCGGATATCCCGACATCTGGCTGTCGGATATCCCGACACTAATAAGATGCAGATAAGAAGATTGAGAAATTAAGATTCTGAATTTTTTCAGCAAAAGGAAAACTGGGCTGGGGGCGGGGTGACCGCTGTCGCGCAGGGCGGTGCGGGGAATCACTGCGACGCGCAAAGCGTGATCACTCAGGACGGCACATTCAGGGCGAACCGGTTCGGCCAAAGGCTGCCACTACCGAAAAGAGACTAGGTCTGCCCAGCGGCAAGCTAAGCTATTGACATCGTGGCGCCGGTTGAGGGACTCGAACCCCCGACCTTCGGTTTACAAAACCGCTGCTCTACCAGCTGAGCTAAACCGGCGCTGATCAGGGGTGATACGCAATCCGCGCGCGCGGCTCAACGGTATTTGCGCGCCCGGCGATCAGATCGACGCCGGATCGTGCGCGAGGAAGAACGCCGCGATCTGGGCCGCCACCGCCGGGCTGTCGATCGGGTCGTCCACGGTGGTCAGCGCATCCGCGGCATGGTCGTGGGAAAACGCCACTCCAGCGCGGATCGCCAGCAGATCGCGGCAATAGGCGGGCGTGAATTCGGGATGCGCCTGCCAACTGCGCCCCCAGTCGCCATAAGACAGCGCGGCGAATTCGCAAAAATCAGACGTCGCGGTCACCTCGGCGCCCGCGGGCGGGATCTGCACCTGATCCTGATGGAACGCCAGAATCGCCATCGGCCTGTCGCCAACCGCGTATTCCTGCCGCCCCACGCCCCAGCCCTTGCCCGACTTGGCCACAGCGCCGCCCAGCGCCTGCGCCATGATCTGATGGCCGAAGCAGATCCCCGCCATTGGAACCGAGGCGGCCTTGGCGGCGCAAATGAAATCCTCCAGCGGGGGGATCCAGGCGTGGCCTTCATAGACGCCGTGGCGCGATCCGGTGATCAGCCAGGCGTCGGCGTCGGCGGGGCTGGCGGGGAACTCTCCATTCACCACCGACCAGGTCTGAAACTCAAACCCATGCCCGTCCAAAAGTCGGGCGAACATCTGCGGATAGGTGCCATAGGTGGGTCTGAGGGCCGGATTGACCTCGCCCGCCTCAAGAATGCCGATCCGCATCATTCCACCGCCTTTCAATCCTGCGCCGCACGCGCAATATAGGAGCGGTGCGGTCCGACGCCAGCGCCAAAGGGGCGCAACGCCGCGGGCGGACCGACAAAAATGAGGACCTTATGGCAAAGTTCGCGCCCGAAATCTCGCTCGCCACATCGCCGCAGTTGCAAACCCCCGATCTGGAGGCGCTGCGCGATTGGGCCCGCGCCCACAGGGTTGAGGAAATCGAGTGCGTGACCCCGGATTTCGCCGGCATCGCCCGCGGCAAGGTCATGCCAACCGCCAAGTTCCTGCGCGAAACCGGGGTGCGGCTGCCGATCTCGATCTACTTCGCGATCATCACCGGCGACTATGCCGACGTCGACCACCCTGAGCTTTATTCGGACGGCGACATCATTCTGGTGCCCGACATCTCCACCGCCCGCGCGGTGCCGTGGGCCGGGGAAGCATCGCTGCAAATCATCCATGACGTGACCGACCAGGACGGCGTGCCGATCCCGTTCGCCCCGCGCGAGGTGCTGCGCCGCGTGCTGCGCGCCTACGAATCGCGCGGGTGGAAGCCGGTGATCGCGCCAGAGATGGAATTCTACCTCACCAAGCCCAACACCGATCCCGATTACCCGCTCGAGCCGCCGGTGGGCCGGTCCGGCCGCCAGTCGATGGGCAGCCAGGCGTTCTCGCTGTCGGCGGTCGACGAATATGATTCGGTGCTGGAGCATATCTACGACTACGCCGAGGCGCAGGGCCTTGAGATCGACACCATCATCCAAGAGGCCGGCGCCGCGCAGCTAGAGATTAACATGCGCCACGGCGACGCGATGCAGCTGGCCGATCAGGTGTTCCTGTTCAAGCGCCTGATTCGCGAGGCGGCGCTGCGCTGCGGCTGCTACGCGACCTTCATGGCCAAGCCGATGGCGGGGCAACCCGGATCGGCGATGCACATCCACCAATCGGTGGTCGACACCACCACCGGGGCGAACGTGTTCTCGATGCCCGACGGCACGCCCTCGCCGCTGTTCGAGCATTTCATCGGCGGGCAGCAGAAACACCTTCCGGCGTGCTCGGCGCTGGCGGCGCCTTATGTGAATTCCTATCGGCGGATGGTCAAATTCATGTCCGCGCCGGTCAACCTCGAATGGGGCTATGACAACCGCTCGGTCGGGCTGCGCGCGCCGCGCGCCGACGGCCGATCCCGCCGGGTTGAGAACCGCGTCACCGGCGCCGACGCCAACCCGTACCTCTCGATCGCGGCCTCGCTGGCGGCGGGCTTCATCGGGATGCGCGACGGCGACGTGCCGCGCCCGCCGGTCACCGGCGGCGCCTATGGCAATGAACGGGACCTGCCCAACTCGCTGCTCGAGGCGATCGATCTGCTGGAGGCCAGCCCCAAGCTCGGCGAAATGCTCGGCGAGGATTTCATCAAGCTCTATTGCTCGCTGAAGCGCTATGAGCATGAGGAGTTCATGACCGTGATCAGCCCGTGGGAGCGTCAGCACCTTCTGCTGAACGTCTGAGGCGAATATGTCCCTGCTGGATCGCAACGACGCGCCCGGGGTTCACGCCCCAAGCTTGTATGCCGAAAGCGCCGGCGATTTTCCCGACCAGCCCGCCCTCGAAGGCGCGGTGCGGGCCGATGTGGTCATCGTCGGCGCCGGGTTCACCGGCCTGTCGGCGGCGCTGGCGCTGGCGGACCGCGGGGCCTCGGTGGTGCTGCTCGACGCGCACCGGGTCGGCTGGGGCGCCTCGGGGCGCAATGGCGGGCAGGTCGGCGTCGGCCAACGCCGCGACCAGCCGGAGTTGGAGCGGATGGTGGGCATGGACCGCGCCCTGGCGGCGTGGGAGATCGGCCGCGACGCCGCCAAGCTGGTGCGCCGTCTGGTGATGCGCCACGGCATCGATTGCGGGCTGCGGTCCGGCGTGCTGCACGTCAACCACCGCAAGCGGTTCGACCCGGGCGCGCAGGCGCTTGCCGAGCATATGCAGCTGGTCTACGGCCATCACGACATCGAATATGTTCCGCCCGAAAAGATGCACCTGCATCTGGATGCGGCGGGCTATTCGGGCGGCACGCTGGACCGGCTGGCGGCGCATCTCAACCCGCTGGCCTATGCGCGCGGTCTGGCGCGCGCGGCGCTGCGGGCGGGGGTTCGCATCCATGAGATGTCGCGCGCCACTTCGGTGGCGGCGGGCCGAGTGACCACCGAAAGCGGGGTGGTCGAGGCGGCACAGGTGATCCTGGCCTGCAACGGCTATCTCGGCGGGCTGTCGCCGACGGTCGCGGCGCGGGTGATGCCGATCAACAACTACATCGTGGCGACGGAACCCTTGCGCGCCAGCGACGCGCGGGCGCTAATCCCAGGCGGGGCGGCGGTGGCCGACAGCCGGTTCGTGGTGAACTATTTCCGGCTCAGCCGCGACAACCGCCTGCTGTTCGGGGGCGGCGAAAGCTATGGCGATGCGTTCCCGCCCGACATCCAGGCTTATGTCCGCCCGCGGATGGAGGCGGTGTTCCCCCAACTGGCCGGAGTTCGCCTGACCCATGGCTGGGGCGGCACGCTGGCGATCACCCGCACCCGCCTGCCGCTGATCGCGGAGGTGGAGCCGGGGATCTACAACGCCTCGGGCTATTCGGGGTCGGGGGTGGCGCTGGCGACCATGGCGGGCAAGATCTTGGCCGAGGCGATATCCGGCGATCGCACAAGGCTTGACGTGATGGCCGATCTGCCGACCCCCCGGTTTCCCGGGGGGGCGATGATGCGAAAGCCGACGCTGGTGGCGGCGATGCTGCTGGCGCGG
>JBLIKI010000160.1:0-5677 GCA_047636235.1 Paracoccaceae bacterium
CCCGCCGGCGCGTCGGTCGCCAACGCCGCCAGCCGCGAGGGCGCCGAGGGGATCGCCGCGGGCCCCGCAGGCGCCTCGGCGACCGGCGGCGCGGCGGCAGGGGCGGCCACAGGCGCGGCGGCAGGCGTCACGGCCGGGGCCATGGCAGCCGTCACAGCAGGCTCGAGCTTCTCCGCCGCCGCCCCGGCATCGCCGAGGATCAGCACAGTGTCGACCGCCTCGGTCACCCCGCCGGAGTCGGTGGCCCGCAAGCTCAGCCGCCGTGTGACGCGGGAGGGGGGCAGATCGGCGAAGGCCACGAACTCCCCCCGGCCGGTCGCGACGACGGTTTCCACCACCTTATCGTCCAGCAACACGTCGACCGAGGCGCCTGGCCGCGCGCGCCCGGCCAGCACTGCGGCGCCGTCCGCCTCTACGCGCACAACGTCAAAGGACGGCGCGACGGACGGGTTCTTGGCGGGGGTCGTGGTGAGGTTCTTGGCGGCGGGCGCAGGGGCGGCAGGGGGCGCAGGGGTGGCAGCGCCGGGCGCCGGGTCGGCATCCGCAGCCGCCTCGGTGGTCGCCCCGGTAGCTGCCAACGTAGCTGCCACCTTGGCCGCTCTCGTGGCGCCATCCATGGCGGCGGCCTCGTCCGGGCGCGGCGTGGCCGCCGCCGTGGCCGCCACCGTTGCGACATCCGCGGCCCCCGCCGTTTCGGCGCGCTGCGCGGCGGGGGCCGGGTCTGCGGCGGGCGCGGGCGTCTGCGCCCCCGCCGGCGCGCGGGTGGCGGCTAATTCAGGGAGAGGCGCCAGCCTGCCAGGCGCCTCGCCCCAGAACGACCCGAGCGATAGCGTCCATAGCGCGGCTGCCAGCCCGAGGCCGACCATTGCCGCGACGATGATCCGCCCGACCATGCTTCGAATAGCTTTCAGGGGAGCCATGATGCGAGGAAGCCTCTTTTTCGCCTGATGTCATTCCTTTATACCGCCAAGATCTTCCGCGGTGCAAACGGCCCCGACGCCGTGCGCCGCCAAACCCGCGCGATGGCCGCTATCCGCCGCGCCCCTGCAACAGATGCGGCCCGCCACGCAGCCGCGAGGGAGCCCCCCGGCGCTCCCGCGCCCGTCATGCCGCCCGATCCCTCGCCCGATCCTTTAGCGCCCGATCCCCCTTGCCGGAGGCCGCCATGCCCGCACCCCGCCACCCCGACCCCGCCCGCTTCGCCTCAGGCGCCTTTCCCAGCGTCTGCGTCTATTGCGGATCGCGGTTCGGAACCGACCCCGCCTATCGCGCGGCGGCCGAGGCGCTGGGCCGGGGCCTCGCCGCCCGAGGCTGGCGCCTTGTCTATGGCGCGGGCGATGTCGGGCTGATGGGCGCCGTGGCCCGCGCGGCGCAAGACGCGGGCGGCGCCACCTTCGGCGTAATACCCGCCCACCTGCTATCGCGGGAGGTCGGCAAGCGCGACCT
This sequence comes from Paracoccaceae bacterium, assembly GCA_047636235.1. Classification (GTDB taxonomy): domain Bacteria; phylum Pseudomonadota; class Alphaproteobacteria; order Rhodobacterales; family Rhodobacteraceae; genus JBOCEF01. The sequence goes on from JBLIKI010000160.1 coordinate 1,447, forward strand.
CACCAGCTTTGTGGTGACGGAGACGATGCACGAACGCAAAAAAGTGATGTTCATGAACGCCGACGCGGTGATCGCCCTGCCCGGCGGCGCCGGCACGCTGGATGAGGTGTTCGAAGTGCTGACCTGGCGCCAGCTCGGCCTTCATGCCAAACCGATCCTGCTGGCGGATGTGAACGGGTTTTGGGGGCCGCTGATGGCGCTGATGGACCACATGCAGGCCCAAGGCTTCGTCGACGCCGCCACCACCGCCGCGCTGGCGCGCCATGACGGGGCCGACGCCACGCTGGCAGCGCTTGACGCCATTTGGGGCTGAGCGCGCGCCTGCGCCGCCTCGTCGCTGGACAGACCCGCCGCCGCTCCCCTAGGTTGCGGCGAAACATTCTTTTCGCCGATCCCCCGGAGCTTTCATGCGTCTGCTGCTAGTGTTCTGCCACCCGGTCCCCGACAGCTTCGGCGCCGCCCTTCGCGACCGCGTGGCGGACGCCGCCCGCGGCAAAGGCCATGAGGTCCGCGTCAAAGACCTCTATGCCGAGGGGTTCGACCCGGTGATGTCGTGCGAGGAACGCCTCGGCTATCACGACGCCGTCACCAACGAATTGCCCGTGGCGAAAGAACTTGAGGCCGTGCGCTGGGCCGAGGGGCTGATTTTCGTCCACCCGACCTGGTGGTATTCGCAGCCCGCCATGCTCAAAGGCTGGCTCGACCGCGTGCTGGTGCCCCATGTCGCATTCACCATGCCGACCCACACCGACCCGATCCGCCCCGGCCTGAACAATATCCGACTGGTGGCGCAGATCACCACCCTAGGCTCGCCATGGTGGCTGTGGACGCTGATGGGGCGGCCGGGGCGCTCGGTGCTGCTGCGCGGCGTCGCGTCTTGCTGCGCGCCGCGGTGCAAGACGTTCTTCATGGGCCTGCACAAGATGGACACCGCCAGCGCGGACGACCGCTCGGCGTTCTTGGCCCGCGTTTCGCGCCGCATCGCGCGCATCCCTGTCTAACCTTCCCCATCCCGTGCGAAAGGCCCCTGCCATGCCCTCCCTCGACGCGCTCCTGCCCTTGATCGAGGGCGTCCGGACCGAAACCCACCCGAAAGCGATCCAGGCCAAAAGCCGTGATTTCTATTGGTATTCGCCGGTGCTGAAACGAAAGCTCGACCATATCACCGCCGATCTGGTGGTGTGCCCCGTGTCCGAGGACGAGGTGCTGCGGGTGCTCGAAGCCTGTCATTCGCTGTCCATTCCCGTCACGCCGCGCGGGGGCGGCACCGGCAATTACGGCCAGGCGATGCCGCTGGCCGGGGGCGTGGTGATGGACCTGCGCGGGCTGGATGCCATCAAGGAAATCAAGGACGGCGCCGTGGTCTGCGGCGCGGGCGCGCTGATGGGCGACATCGACGCCGCCTGCCGCGAAAAGGGCCAGGAGCTGCGCCTGCATCCGTCGACCAAGGAAACCGCGACCATCGGCGGGTTCATCGCCGGCGGGTCGGGCGGGGTCGGGTCGATGCGCTGGGGGGTTCTGCGCGATCCGGGCAATATCCTGTCGGTGCGGGTGGCCACCATGGAGGAGACGCCGAAAATCGTCACCCTGACGGGCCGCGACGTCATGCAGGTGCACCACGCCTATGGCGTCAACGGGATCATCACCGAGGTGGAATTCGGCCTCGCCCCCGCGGTCGACTGGGTGGAGATGATGATCGCCGGCCCCGACTGGATCACGATCAACGACCTCGCGGATCGGATCGCGCATATGGACGGTTTGTGGCTGAAACAGCTCGCCACCATCCAGGCCCCGGCGCCGCAGACCTATTTCCTGCGCCACCGCAAATTCCTGACCCCCGGCGAATCGGTGATCGTCGCCATGGCCGCCCCCAACGCGGTCGGGTGGATGGAGACGTTGGCGCAAGAGGTCGGGGCCCGCATCGCCTATCGCTCCGACCAAGCCTCGCCCGAGGATCTGAGGGCCCTGCCCCACGCGCATCACCTGTGCTGGAACCACACCACCCTGCGCGCGCTGAGGGTGGAGCCGGAGATCACCTATCTGCAGGTCGGTTTCCCGAACCCCGGCCGCCACGACAAAATCCGCGCCATCGCGGAGAAATTCGACACCCATGAGGTGATGGGCCACAACGAATTCTTCCGCGGCGACGGCAAGGTCACCTGCGCGGGCCTGACCATGGTGCGCTTCACCACCGAGGACCGGTTGTGGGAGATCGTGGCCGCGCACGAAGACCTCGGCTGCGCCACCTTCTCACCCCACCACTACACCGTCGAGGAAGGCGGGATGAAGACGACCGATCCGCTGCATCTCGACGTCAAACGCCGCCATGACCCCAAGGGATTGCTGAACCCCGGCAAGATGATCGGGTGGGAGGACCCCGACTTCGACTATGCCGATCATTACGCCTATCCCGGCATGATGGCCCCCGCCCCTGTGCCGGCCGAGGGGGACGCATGAGCGTTCTGCGCGGCCTGACCCCACCGCAAATCCGCCCCCCCTTCGCGCGCTACGCCCATGGGGTGGCGGTCACGGCGGGGGCGCGGCTGCTGTTCTGCTCAGGCCAGCTTGGCGTCGGGCCTGATGACGTGGCGCCCGAGGGGGCCGAGGCGCAAGCGGCGCTGTGTTTCGCCAATCTCGACGCGGTGCTGGAGGAGGCCGGGATGACCCGCGCCGACGTGGTCCGCGTCAACGCCTATGTCACCGGGCGCGAACATCTGCCCGGCTATATGGCCGCGCGCGATGGTTGGGCGGCGGGGCTGGCATCCCCCCCCGCCTCGACGCTGATGATCGTGTCCGGCTTCGCGCGGCCCGAATTCGTGGTGGAGGTGGAGATGATCGCGGCGGCCTGATCCCGTCACCCGTTAAACCTGTCCCACGTAAACCTGTTGTTCACCTGACAGGAGCAACTTTGAAGCGCGGCGACTGTGCTGCGCGCGCGTCCCCATCGGGCGCCTCTTTTGCAAGCGGGAGCATGACGTAACGGTTTTGATCGCAGGCGGCGGCATCGGCGGGCTAACCTTGGCGCTCAGCCTTTGGCAGCACGGCGTTGACGCGCTGGTATGCGAATCGTCGCAGGTTCAGGGGCCGGTCGGGGTCGGGATCATGCTGCACCCGATGGCGATGCGCGAACTGACCGCGCTTGGCCTTGGCGATGATCTGCGCCGGATCGGCTGGTCGATCACCCGACAGAATTTCATCTCCGCCCATGGTCAGCCAATCTGGGATGAGGCGAGCGGCGCCGTGGCGGGCTATCGCTGGCCGCAGATCGCGGTCCATCGCGGGGCGTTGCAACTGCTGCTGATGGAAACTGCGCGGCGGCGGCTGGGCGCGAAAAAGGTTCGCACCGGGCTTCGGCTTTGCACTTGGCGAAGCACCGAAACGGGGGTGATCGCCTGCTTCCAACGCCGCGACCGCGCCGGGCATGAGGATATCGAGGCCACCGTGCTGATCGGGGCCGATGGCATCAATTCCGCCTGCCGCCAATCGCTTTATCCCCATGAGGCGCCGCTGATCGGCAACAAACGCGCACTGTTTCGCGGCGTGACGATGACGCCCCCGCCGGCCGGGCCGAACAGGTCGGTCGCGCTGGGCGATTCCACGCGCAAGCTGCACGCCTATCCGATCGGGTCGACGGTCGACGGGCTGGCCCCGATCAACTGGATCATCGACGTGCCGCAGGACCCGGCGGCGGACCCGGCGGCGCCGGGCTGGACCCATGCCGCCGCTCCCGAAGAGGCGATGCGCCATTTGGGCGGCTGGTCCTTTCCAGGCCTCGACGTGCCCGGGCTGGTCGCGGCCGCCCCCGCCATCCACGTCACCGCGCGGGTCGATCGCGACCCGCTGCCACGCTGGACCATGAGGCGCACCACGCTGATCGGCGACGCGGCCCATCCCGCCCAGCCGGTCGGGGCCAATGCGTCGACGCAGGCGATTTTGGATGCGAGGGTATTGGCGCGCGAATTGGGCGTCTCAGTGGCCGCCGACGCCTTGCAGCGCTATGAGACAGAGCGGCGGCCTCAGACCGAACGCCTCGTCCTCGCCAACCGGGCCGAGGGGCCGGACCGAGTGCTGAACGTGGTCGGCGCCCGCGCCCCGGACGGCTTCAAGACGATCAAGGACATCATCTCGCCCCGCACCTTGGCCGCCGCCGCCGAGGGGTATCGGATGCTGGCCGGGATCGACCATGTATCGGTGAACCGCGCGGCGATCATCCCGGTGGCAGATCCGCCGC
>JBLIKI010000161.1:0-5644 GCA_047636235.1 Paracoccaceae bacterium
CAGATCGTCGGCTTGGGCGGCGGGGCAGACCACGCACATGCCAACGCCGCAGTTCAACGTCCGCAGCGCCTCGCCCGCGGTCAGCCCGCCCGACGAGATCAGCCAGCGGAACACCCCCGGGGGGGACCACGACGCAAGGTCGATCTCGGCCCCTTGGCCATCCCCAAGCACGCGGGGCAGGTTTTCGGACAAGCCGCCGCCGGTGATGTGCGCCAGCGCGCGGACATGCCCGGCCTTGATTGCCGCCAGCGCGGGGCGGACGTAAAGGCGGGTCGGGACCAGCAGCGCGGCGCCAAGGGTCAGGTCGGGCGCGAAGGGCGCGTGATCATCCCAGCGCAGGCCGTCGATTTCCGCGATCTTGCGCACCAGACTGAAGCCGTTGGAATGCACCCCGTCCGACGCCAGCCCGAGGATCGCGTCGCCTTTGATCACGGGGAGGGGCAGGGAGGCGCCCCGCTCCATCGCGCCGACGGCGAAACCGGCCAGGTCGAAATCGCCTGGGGCGTACATGCCGGGCATCTCGGCGGTCTCGCCGCCGATCAGCGCGCAGCCAGATTGGGCGCAGCCGTCGGCGATGCCTTGCACCACGGTCGCGGCTTCATCGACCGACAGCTTGCCGGTGGCGAAATAGTCCAGAAAAAACAGTGGCTCCGCGCCCTGACATACCAGATCGTTGACGCACATGGCGACCAGATCGATGCCAACGCCAGACAGATCGCCGGTGTCGATGGCGATCCGCAGCTTGGTGCCGACCCCGTCGGTGGCCGCGACCAGCACCGGATCGACGAACCCGGCGGCCTTCAGGTCGAACAGCGCGCCAAAGCCGCCGAGGCCGGACATGGTGCCGGGCCGCGCGGTCGCGGCGGCGGCGGGCTTGATCCGGTCGACAAGCGCATTGCCGGCGTCGATGTCCACGCCGGCGTCGCGGTAGGTGATGCCATTCTTGCGGGTCATGCGCGGGGCTCCATGCATAAGGGGGACGGCCGGGCGGAGCATTGCCACAAGACCGCGCCCGACGCCACGGGTTTTGGCCGCGCTGCGGCGGCACGGGTTTTGGCCGCGCTGCGGCAGCGACGCCGCTATGGCCGTGCGTGGCGAGATGTTCCATGGTGATGGAACGCCCGCGCGCGCATCCGCGCCACGATCCCTTTGCCAGCCACAAGGCCGCCTCGTCATGACCAAGCTCATCACCATCCTCAACGGTCCGAACCTGAACCTGCTGGGCCAGCGCCAGCCGGAGATTTACGGCTATGACACCCTGCAGACCGTCGAGGACGCCTGCCGCGCCGTCTGCGCCCCCGGTTTCGACGTGGCCTTGCTGCAATCGAATTGGGAGGGGCAGGTGATCGACTGGATCCATGAGGCGCGCCAGACCTCGTGCGGGATCGTGATCAATCCCGCCGCGTTCACCCACACCTCGGTGGCGATTCTGGATGCGCTGAATACGTTCGAAGGCCCGGTGATCGAGGTCCACATCTCCAACGTTCATAAGCGCGAAAGCTTCCGCCATCATTCGTATGTATCGCTGCGCGCGGACGGTGTGATCGCGGGCCTCGGGGTTGAGGGGTATTCGCTCGCGGTGCGCCGCGTCTGCTCCTTGGCGGGCTGACCGGTGGCGCGCGCGCGGATCGCGGTGGTCGGGGCGGGCGTGATCGGCCGCCGCCACGCAACCCTGATGGCCATGTCGGCGCGCGGCGCGCTGGCGAGCATCACCGACCCGAGCGATGCGGCGGCCCCGTTCGCCGCGTCGCTGGGCGTGCCGCATTACCGCAGCATCGACGCGATGCTGGCGGCGGGGGCGCCGGATGGCGCGATCCTCGCCACCCCGAACACCGCCCATGTCGCAGGCGGGCTGGCGCTGATCGCAGCCGGGGTGCCGACGCTGATCGAAAAGCCGCTGGCGACCGAAGTCGCCGATGCAAGGCGGCTGGTGGAGGCCGCCGAGGCCGCGAATGTGCCCCTGCTGACCGGCCATCACCGCCGCCACAACCCGCTGGTGGCGGACGCCAAGGCAATGATCGACCGCGGCGACATCGGCGCCCCGGTGGCGGTGCAGGCGCAGTTCTGGCTGGTTAAACCCGACCTCTATTTTGAGGAAGAATGGCGGCGGTCCCCCGGCGCCGGGCCGGTGTTCATGAACCTGACCCATGACATCGACCTGATGCGCCATCTGGTGGGCGAGATCGCCGAAGTGCAGGCGATGGTCGCCAACCGCGTGCGCGGCGCCGCGGTGGAGGACGCCGCCGTGATCCTCGTGCGGTTCGAGAACGGCGCGCTGGGCACGTTCAACGTTTCCGACGCGATCCCGTCGCCGTGGTCGTGGGAGCTGACGGCGGCGGAGAACCCCGCCTATCCGGCGACCGGCGCCGCCTGTTATCACATCGGCGGCACGCACGGGTCGCTCGAATTGCCCAACCTCAAGCTTTGGCACGACGAGGGGCGGCGCGACTGGATGACGCCGATCCAGGCCCGCATGTCGCCCGCCGCCGTCGCCGATCCGCTGGTGCGCCAGATCGACCAGTTCGCCGCCGTCATCGCGGGCGAGCAGCCCCCCCTGTCATCGGGCCGAGAGGGGCTTCGCACCCTCGAGGTCATCGCTGCGGTGCGGATGGCCGCCCGCACCGGCGCTGGCATATCCCCCCACGCCTGATCCAAGCCCCGAGGAAGGTTTCCCCATGGACATCCCCCGCAACGCCTTCAAAGCCGCGCTTGCCGCCCGCCAGCGCCAGATCGGCCTGTGGTGCACGCTTGCCGATCCGTCGGTGGCGGAGCTTTGCGCCACCGCCGGGTTCGACTGGCTGCTGTTTGACACGGAACATTCGCCGATCGACGCGCTGACCGCGCTGCCGCTGCTGCAAGCCGTCGCGCCCTATCCCGCAACCCCGGTGGTGCGCCCCGGCTGGAACGACGCGGTGGAGATCAAGAAGATGCTCGACCTCGGGGCCCAAACCTTTCTGATCCCCTTCGTGCAGAACGCGCAGGAGGCCGCCGCCGCCGTCGCCGCCGTCCGCTATCCCCCCAAGGGCGTGCGCGGCGTGTCCGGCACGTCGCGCGCCACGCGCTGGGGTGCGATCGAGGGCTATGCCCACAAGGCAGAGGCCGAGATCTGCCTGCTGGTGCAGGTGGAGACCGCCGAGGCGCTTGACAATATCGAGGCGATCGCCGCGGTGGACGGGGTTGATGGCATCTTCATCGGTCCCGCGGACTTGGGCGCCTCGGTCGGGCATCTGGGGGCGCCGGGCGCGCCTGAGGTGAAAGCGATGGTGCTGGACGCCATCGCCCGCATCCGCGCCGCGGGGTCCGCGCCGGGGGTGCTGACGCTGGATCAGGGCTTCGCGGCTGAGGCGCTGGAGGCGGGCGCGCTGTTCGTCGCGGTCGATGTCGATGCTGCGGTGTTGGCGCGCGGGGTGCGCGCCCGGGCGGCGGGCTGGAAGGTGTGATGGCGCGCTAAGGGGCCCCTTCAGGTGCTGCGGCCCAGCAGCGTGTCGGGGCCGACCGCCAGCCGCGCCAGCGGGGCGGTGGCCAGCGCCAGCGCCTCGGGCGGGGCCACGCCCAGCCCACGCAGGATCGATGCCGCGACGTGATCGGCATGGTCGGGCGGCGCGTTCTGCCCCGACATCCGCGTCACCCCCGCCGCCGCGATGCCCGCGATCATGTCGAGCGCGGCGATCGGCGGGGCGTCGGCGAAGCGCCCCTGCGCCACCCCTTGGGCGACGAAGGGCGCGAGCGCGTCGTAGATCAACGATCCCGGCCCCACGGTTTGCAGCCCGATCCGCGCCACGAATTGCCCGAACAGCGGATGATCGCGCGCCGCGCCCATGATCAGCCGCATGCCGGTCGCGATCCGCGCCGCGGGATCGTCGATGTCCGCGACGCGCGCGTCGACCAGATCCTTCAACTCGGCGCCAAGCGCGTGTTTCACCGCGAACAACAGATCGGCGTTGGAGGGGAAATAATTATAGAATGTCCCCCGCGAAACGCCGGCCCCCAGTATCACGTCGCTGATCACTGACGCGTCCGCGCCTTTTCGCGCGAAGATCGACACCGCGCTTTCGATCAGACGGCGATGCATCCGGGCGCGGCGCTCTCGCCCCACGCGGGGGCGGTGATCGGCGTCGGGGCACGGATCGGGCGCTAGGATCGGCGGCGGGAGATGGGCGTCGGGGCGGGGCAAGGCCATGGGGCGTTCCTGATCGGGGGCATCCGGGAGCCACCCTATGCCGATCGTGGCGGTTTGAAAATGACGCTTGTGTCATGTTGGCAGGTGTGCAACCAAAGATGAGCGACGTCCTGCATGGCGCGCCCGTGATAGCGTATCTGCGCGGCGGTCATCCACGCCTGCCCTCCGGCCGCGTTTCGCGCCGGACCCAGATCCGGACCCGGACCCAGACAAGGAGCGCGGCCATGACCCGACTGCCAGCCCTCGCGCTTGCGCTTGCCGCCGCCATCGCCGCCGCCGCCACTTGCCCTGCGCGAGCCGACATCGCGCTGCCGGTCGAATTGATCGTGGTTCGTGACGCCGCGGTCAGCTTTGACATGGCGCTGACCGGGGCGGCGCAGCCCTCCAACAGCTATGCCGCGTCGTTTCCGACCGGGGGGCGGGTGATCTCGGTTGCGGTGCAGTCGGGGGATCTGGTGCGCGCGGGCGACGAGCTGGCCCGCACCGACCCGGCGCAACAGACCCAGGCCCTGCGCGCCGCCGAGGCGGGCCTGCGCGCCGCCGAGGCCGGGCTGACCCGCGCCACCCAGGATTTCGACCGACAAAAGACCCTGCTGGACCGCGGCGCCGTCACCCGCACCGATTTCGACGCAGCGCGCGAGGATCTGCAATCAGCCGAAGCGGCGCGCGATCAGGTCGCCACCGAGGTCGGCAAGACCAAAAAGGCGCTGGCCGACACGATCCTGACCGCCCCGCGCGACGCGCTGGTGACGCGGCGCAACGTCGAGGCGGGCGAGGTGGTCGGCCCCGCCCAAGCCATCATCGATCTGGCGCACCCGACCGAGCGGGATGCGGTGTTCCTCGCCCCCGACGACATACCCGCGGACGGGATCATGGGCGCGGAGCTGACGTTGCGGCTTTTGGAGCGCAAGAGCCTGCCGCTGACCGCGAAGATCACCGAAATCTCGCCGCTGGTGGACCCGCGCACCGGCTCGATCACCGTGCGCGCGAGGATCGAGAACCCGCCCGCCGGGGTCGCCCTGCTGGGCGAGCCGATCGAGGGATCGCTGACCGTCACGCTGCCCCATGCGGTGCGGCTGCCCTGGACCGCGCTGACCGCCGCGCCGGAGGGGATGGCGGTCTGGACCGTCGCGCCGGGCGCCATGACCGTGTCGCTGACCCCGGTCGATATCGCCCGCTTCGGCACCGATGCGGTGTTCGTGTCGGGCGGCTTGGCGCCGGGGGCGGTGGTGGTCGGGGCGGGTTCTCAATTGCTGTATCCGGGGCGGGTGGTGCGCGACGCCGCCGCCGCGCCGGTGTCGAAATGATCCGCCGACCTGATCGGGCCGAACTGATGGGAACCGCCATGCGCCGCGCCGCCTTGTCCTTGATGCTGGCGGCGTCCGCCATCGCGGCCCCCCCCGCCGCTGCGCAAGACGCCGCCCCCGCCCCGCGCCCGGTGGTTTCGGAAATCGTTGCGCGCGA
>JBLIKI010000162.1:0-5639 GCA_047636235.1 Paracoccaceae bacterium
ACCCGAAAAGCCGAACAGATGCGGGCGGCGCAGGTCCAGCCCGGCCAGCGCCGCCACACGGTCCAACGCGGCGTCAGAGATCAGGTCCGCGCGCGGCTCATCGCGCCCAATGCCGAGGCGCTGATAGGATGGGAGCCGCGCCTCGTCGAACCACGGCGCGAGGATGGCGCAGCGGTCCCCCGCTTCGGCGGCGAAGGCGTCAAGGTGATCGGGGGCGTGGCGCGAGATGCCGTGGACCGCGACAAGGGTCGGCGGATCCGGCCCGGCGCCGGGCGGGATGTGCGCCAGCAGGGAAAATCAATCGGCCTCATAGATCGCATCAGACATCGGCGGGGGCCTTTCCAGTTGGGTCGAGCGTGCCATCCGCCACCCGCCATCCGCCACACCGCGTCGGCGCGCGCCAGCAAGGCGGGGTCATGGGTCACGAACAAGATCGTTCCGGCGAACCGGTCGAACACGTGGCCCAACGCAGCCCGCCCTTCGGCGTCCATCGGTCTGTCGATTTCATCGAGCAGCAGGATCGGCGGATCGCGCATTAGCGCGCGGATCAGTCCCGCGCGCGCCTGCTGGCCCGCCGACAGCCCGGCGCCGCCGGGGCCGACGCGCGCGTCGCCCCCCTCGGCCACCCCGGCGCACAGCGCGTCGCGCCCGCCCAGCGCCATCGCGGCGTCCGCCCCCACGCCCTTCAGCCGCGCGTCATAGCGCAGATTGGCGTCGAGCGTGCCGCGCATCAGCGGCGCATCCGCCCCCGCCAGCGCCACCAGACGCCGCCGCGACGACAGCCGCCGGACCCCGGTGTCGCGCCCGTCGATGACGACACGGCCGGCATCCGGTGCCTCAAGCCCCGCGATCACATGCAAAAGACGGCTTTTCCCAGCGCCGTTCGGGCCGATCAGGGCGATGCGCGCGCGCGGCGGCGCCTCGGCGGCGACATCGCGCCAGGCGCCGGTCAGCGCCAGACCGCGCAGGGCAAGGCGCCCCTCGCCCCGGTCGATGCCGGCGGCGGCGCGGCGTTCGTCGATCACCACGCGGCCGCGGAACGCATTCAGCCGATCCGCAGCCACGCGCGGAAGGTCATGATATTCGCGCGCGCGCCCGATCTCTCGGATCCGGGGCGACAGCAGCCCCCCGAGCATCAGCGCCGCCCCCGCCGCCACCAGATCGCCCCCGCCGCCAAGCATAAGGATCGCCAGCAGCGCCAGCGGGAACGCGCCGGTCCCCAGCTCACCCGCCGCGCGCATCATGCCGAGGCTGCCGGCGCGGTCAATGGCGGCGGCCTGCACCGCCTCGCCGCAGCGGTCGATGCGGCGCGATTCCGCCTCCGCCCGCTCGAACAACCAGACGCTGGCGCAGGCGCCCGCCCGCTCTGCCGCGTGGGTGATCAGACGGGCGCGACAACGGCGCAATTCGGCCGCCCGGCGGCGCAGACCCGAAGACAGCGCCGCGTGCGCCCCGGCGGCGACCGCCGCCAACCCGCCGCGCGCCGCGACCCCGCGCCAGTCCATCAACGTTAACGCCGCCACCCCGGCCACCAGCGCGGCACCCCCGACCAGCAGCGCCGCAACCCCGCGCCCATGCCAGGACGCGATCGCCAACAGATCGCCCGCGAACCGCAATATCAGCCCGCCCGAGGACGCCTCCGAAGGCCCCCCCGACGGCAAGGCCAGCATCTGCCGCGTCAGCGCCATCCGCAGATCCTGCGCGATGCGCTGGCCATAGGCCTCGCCGTCCACGCGTTCGCGATAGCGCAGCCAAGCCCCAAGCCCGACCGCGCCCGCCAACGCCCCCAAGGACGGCGCCGCCATGTCGCCAGCCAGCACGCCGCGCAGCAGGTCGTGCGCCAGCGGTCCGGTCGCCGCCGTCACCACCGCATCCCCTGCCGCCACCGCGATCAGCCGCAGCGGCGGGCGCGGGCGCAGCGGGGTCATGCCGCGCACCGGCACGCGATCAGATCGGTCGCCAGCACCTCGCCGCCATGCATCATGTCAAGGGTCAGCACCGGCGTCGCGGTATGGGCCGCCGCCACCGCCGCCGCGATCGGCGAGGCGGTCATCGCCCCCGCCGGCGCGTACGGCGCAAGGCCGCGGTCGCGCAGCCACGCCTCGCCCGCCAGCGCGCCCATGGCGTCGGCGGCGGCGAACACCACGCCGTCGGTCGCGGCGCGGAACGCAGGCGAGGTCACCCGTCCGGCGGTTTCGGGGAACAGCAGGCCGTCCGCTACCTCCATCAGCACCACATTCATGCCAAGGGCCGCCATCCGCGCGGTCAGCGAAGTCACGATCCGCTCCAGCTCGTGCAGCGGCAGGCGGTTGGTCGTGGCGTGGCCCGCATCGGTGAACTCAAGGGCCGCGGCGGCGGCGGCGTCGAGAAAGCTCCAGAGATCGCCGCCCGATCCGGCGCCGGTGACCTTGATCGCGCCGAAGCGGCGGCCGGACCTGGCCTTGCAATGGATCAGCGGGCCATGGTGGTGGTCTTGCCGGCGTTCATCGACGACCCCAGCAGCGCCGGGCCGCGGGCGACGCAGACCGCTTCGTTGATGCCGAAATCGCAGGTCGACAGGCGGCGCCCGGCGGCGTCGGTCACCAGCCCCAGCGGCACGATGGCGGTGGCGCCGCGCATCTTGCCCGACTGGGGCAGCACCTGCGCGGCGACGCCCCCGGCGGCGACCATGGCGCAGGGCGCCAGATCGGCGGGCACGCAGGCCTCGCACTGATCGGGGGCGTAGCGATCGCCATCGACCAACAGCGCTTCGTCGCCCGGCCACAAGGTGGCGCGGCGGCCGTCGGTGCATCCGATCTTGCGGTGCTGGCCCAGCATCCCGATCCGCGCCAGCACCAGATCGCCGGCCCGGGGCGCGGCGACGCCGGTGATCAGCCCCGCCGCAAGGTCGCGATCGATCCGCCGCGTGGCGAAAGATCGTTTGGCCGCGCGAATGCACGTCGCCGATACCGGGACGGACCCCTCGGACAGGACGGGAGAGCCGATGGAATACACTGGGTGACGCATGACGCTGACGCTCCCGCACGGTCGACGCGGCGGCGGAATGCCTGTGCGTCGGTCCGTCCAATGTCGCGCAGGCGGCGCGGCCGCGTCAGAGGCGAAGGCCGGGCGCTGTGGCCGCGATGGGCCGCCCGAAACCCGACCATGGTCCGACGGGGAAGGCGCCGATGGGCCGATCCGCCCCCGCGCCGGGGGCGGTCACAGCCCGTGGGCTTGCGCCATAATCGCCGCGGCGACCCGGTTTCAGACCTGCAGCTTTTGCAAGATGTCGGTCATGTAGTGCTTCACGGTTTTTTCCTGAAGGTCGAGCTCCCGCCCAACCTCCTTGTTGCTCAGCCCGCGAGCGACATGGCGCAGGATCTGTTCCTCACGCTTGGTCAGGTCCGCCAGCGGGTCGGGGGCCGCGCCGCTGCCCAGCGGCCCCTGCATCGCCGACAACACCCGCGCCGCGAGGCTGAGCGACACATAGCTTTCGCCGCGCGCGACCCCGCGCAGCACGCCAACCAGTTCCGACGCGCCGACGCCCTTGAGGACATAGCCCCGCGCCCCGGCCTTGAGGGCGGCGAGCACGTCCTCGTCCTCCTCCGACGCGGTCAGCATCACGATCCGCACCGCAGGATAGCCCGCGCCGATGCGCCGCGCGGCCTCGATCCCGCCCCCGGGCATCGAGATGTCGAGGCACACCGGATCGGGCATGTGGCGCGCAACCAGCGCCAGCGCGTCATCGGCGCTGGCGCCTTGGCCGACCACCTCGAAGTCGGGCGTCTCTTGGATCGTGCTGACCACGCCGCCGCGAAACAGCGGATGGTCGTCGACGATCGCCACCCGGATCGCGTCAGCGGCGGCGACAGGCGGGCGGGGGGCGCGGGTTCGGTCACGTCCGTCGCCCAGATGCAACGTCAGGGTCAGGCGCGCGCCATTTCCGGGCGCGCTTGTCAGATCGAAATCACCGCCGATGCTTTCGACCCGTTCGCGCAGGCCCGCAAAGCCGAGGTCCGCGCCCCGCTCCGCCCCCGGATCGAAGCCGCACCCGTGGTCGAACACCGTGATCGTCAGCCGATCGCCGTCCAGCGCGCAGCTCACCTGCGCGGCGTTGGCGCCGCCATGGCGGATCGTGTTGGCGAGCGCTTCTTGCACAAAGCGATAGATGCAGATGGCGGTGGAATGCGTTAGCGGCCGCCGCCGCGCGGCGGGGGCATGTCGACGGCGATGTCGGCGCCGCTGCGGCGGCTTTGGGCGCCCGCGACCATGGCGATCACGTCGCCCAGCGGCTTGCCCTCGATATGCGGCAGGCTGAGGCCGCGGCAGATCTCGCGGATCTCCCGCATCGCGTCGCCGAGCGAGCTGCGAATCTCCTCCGGCTCCGGCTCCGGCTCTGGCCCGCCACCGGTCGCGCGGCGGAACAGACTGTCGAGCCGGAGCGACGCGTGCGCCAGCGCCTGCGCAGGGCCGTCATGCAACTCGGCGCTGATCCGGCGCAGGTGGCGCTCATTCAGCTCGGACCCGCGCCGCGACGCGCCTTGAATCCGCCGATGCGGGGCGGCGTTCTGCTCGGACATCCGCGCGACCTGGGCCAGGCGCCGCTCCAACTCGGCGCGCTGGCGTTCGATGGTGCGGGCGCCGCGCGACACGATCCCGAACAGCAGCCCGAACATCAACAGGCAGATCGTCCCGACGACCGCCCAGGACATCATGCGGGCGGCCAACAGGTCGGCCTTCAATTCACCCGCGATCTGATAGAACTCAGCCACGGCGATCACCTCGCCGGTCCGCGTCGAATGGATCGGGTTGTAGACTTCGAGAAGCGGCAGCCCGGCGGCGCGCTCCAGCAGATCCTCGGCGCTGCCTTCGGCGTCGCACTCAGCGCTCAGCCGCCCCGCCCAAGCGTCGCGCAGCTGCGTGTTGGATTTGAGGGTGCGGCCCACGATCTCGGGCAAGGTGCTATAGATGATGAGGCCGCCGGCCTTCCAGATTTTGACCATGGCGATCCGGGCGGCGAAATGCGGCTCTTGGAACAGGGTGTCGAGCCGCGCGGCCGTCGCAGGCGCGATCGTATCGGTCGGGGTCAAGTCCTGCGTCAGCGGCGTGATGAAGCTTTCCATATAAAGCGCGGTGGTGACGGCGGAATTGCGGGTCACGCTTTCGACGATCCGTTCGTTCACCCACGACCCGATCGGCATCCCGATCAGCGTCACCAACCCGCCCGCCAGCGCGAACCGACGGTGCGGCGGCAGGCGCTAGATGACACCCCGCGTGAAGAAACGCTCCGCATCGCGCGGCAGGGCGGCAGGGCGGCGGTGTCGGACCTGTCGGCGCCAATATCGGTCAATCGGGCGGCTCCGTGATCAAAGGGACGGTGGATTGAGAGCGATAGCCCAAGGCGTCCGCACGCGGCGCGCATCGGCCAAACGTCCGATGAACGTCACATCCGGCGGCGGGCGGGGAGAACGCGTTGACGGATCGACGCGCGCGCTGCGCCAAAAGATCGACCTGAAAATCGGGGGCATGTCTGAAAATCGCGCCGGGCGACCGGGCTTGCGGCATCATTGGCTAATCTGAGTATCGGGTGAGTCGGAGGAAGTCGCACGACTTTCGCAGATCGTCGGTCGCCTCAGCGTCCGTCAGGTCCGGGGTCTCCC
>JBLIKI010000163.1:0-5593 GCA_047636235.1 Paracoccaceae bacterium
ATGCCGTGGGAATCCACTTTCTCAAACGCGCTCTCACTCTGCCGCCGTCGCGGCCTGAGCGTCTTCGTCAACGACCCTGTTGGCGCAGGTGCCGATGCCCTCGATCTCGATCTCCACGATCTCGCCGGGCTTCAGCCAGCGGGGCGGCGTTTTCGCGTGCCCGACGCCCGGAGGGGTGCCCAGCGCGATCAGCGTCCCCGGCGTCAGCGTGGTATACTCCGAAATGATCGCGATCGCGTCGGCCGCCGACCAGATCATGTTTCCGGTGTCGGAGCTTTGCAGGATCTCGTCGCCCACGCGGCTTTCGATTTTCAGCCCCTTGGCGCCTTCGGGCAGATCGTCCGGGGTGACGACGAACGGGCCGATGGCGCCGGTGTCGTCAAAATTCTTGCCTGGGGTCCATTGGTGGGTCTTGCGCTGATAGTCGCGCACCGACCCGTCGTTGAACACCGTATAGCCGAACACATGGTCGAGCGCGTCTTCGCGGCTGATATGGCGCCCGCCCTTGCCGATGATCAGCATCAACTCGGCCTCATAATCCAGCTTTTCGGAACAGGCGGGCCGCACCATCGGCGCGCCCGCCGCCATGATCGAGCTGCGCGAGCGCATGAACAGCGCCGGATAGTCGGGGATGTCGTAGCCGCCTTCTTTGATGTGCTCGACATAGTTCAAGCCAAGGCAGATGATCGCGTCCGGACGCGCCACCGGCAGCGCGGGCGTGATCGCGCCGACTGGCACGGGGGCGCCCAGATCGCCCGCCGCGGCGACCGCCTGCATCAGGCCCGCGTCCTCGATCAGCGCCGACAGATCCTGACCGATGCCGGGAAAGGCCACGCTCAGATCATAGGCGTCTTCGCCGCGCACCACATACACCGAGGTCGATCCGCCTGCGCTGCCCACGATGAGTTTCATGTCGGACTCCCTGTTGATTTGCGTCAAGATTGCGATAAAAATTTGATACGTCAAATAAAATCGATTTTTAGTGAATATCCAGCACCCTGACGTTGACGCTCGGGCGGCAGGCTGGCGGCGCTTTCCTGCATCTGGATGGCCTCGGCCCCGCGACGCTGTAGCGGATTTCCCCCTCGGGGCCTTCAGCCTCGGCGGCTTGCTCTGCGTGTGGGGCCGGTGTCGGCCGTGGCTGCGGTGTCGTCGCCGCCCTCCACAGCGTTCGCGCGAACCGAGGCGCGCTTGGATCGCGAGAAAAGGGCGCGAACCGGCGCATCCGGGACGACGAACCAGCCGCATGCCGCCCAGACCGGCTGAGACGACCTTGCGCGACACTCGGTGGCGGCTGCATCGTCCCGAAAGGGTCGGAGCGATGGCGCGAAGCCCCGTGAGCGTCATCAAGCTTCAGTCGCCTTGGGGGCCCGCTCCCGAATTCGCCCTCCGCCGAAAGGGCGCTCTGTTCAGGTGTCGGTCGCTACCGGTCGATCATGGCGCTTCGCCGGGGCGAGCCCGCGGAGATAGAGGTTGAGCCCAGCGGGGCGCCGGACCGCCGGGTTTCTTCCGGATGCCGGCGGGGGATGAAGATCAGCGACATGTCGTCGGTCCGCATCCCCGGATCGGTGACGCCCCTTGGCCCGCCCGGCGCGCAATCGACGACGATCCGCCGGCCAAGGCGCAACAGGGCCGAGGTCGCCATGCATGACCCGCGGTGGATCGCCGGGCCGCCTGAGACGCCCGGCAGGAGGACGGTGTTGCCAGACATCGTTCTGCGGCGCATGCGGCGCATGCGGCATTTTCGGTGGGGTTCCGGCGCGCCCGGCGCCGCCTGTCCGGATGGGCGCGCGCATGGGAAAGCTCGATCACCGCGTCGACCGTGCGATGCCCGTCGATGTCGATGGGGGGACGCCCTGCGAGGCGGTGATCATCTTGGGCGGGATGTCGATGATCACCCGAGCGCTGAGTTCGCGCGCGTCGACCGAGGTCGGCGCCCGAAGCGTTGCGCCGGGCAGGACCCGGACATGGAACGCCTCGCCGATGGCATTCACCAGCCGTTCGCGCGCGGCCCGTCGGCGTAGATGTGGCGGCCCCCTCGGAGGCTGCGCGACCGACAGCCAGCCAGCCAGGCGCCGCGTCGCAGCGGCGCAGCAACGGCGCATGGCGGCGGTCCGTCCCCGGACTGGGTCTCGCCGCTCGGCCATTTCCTGACCTGTCGCGTGCATGTCGCCGCCGGGGCCGACGCGCCCCGGCGGCGACATGGCGGGGCTGAGGGGGGGGCGACATCCCGCCGACGCGGCGGTCGTCCGCGCCATGGCCGAACCTTGCGGCCCGCGCCGCGCCAAGGATTGCGTTGCCCGGCGCTTTGCACGAGCGTGAGCGAAAGGCGACAGGCCGGGGCGCAACAGGGAGATGGATCGATGGCGATTTTGGGAGAGGAGCGGCTTCGCACCCGCGAGGATCTGCTGCGGTTCGAGCGGGAGATGCCGCTGGACCGCCGCTTGCCGGAGCGCAGCATCCTCGACGTATTCATCGCCAGCGCGGCGCGCGATCCTGGCGCCATCGCGATCACCATGCTGATGACCGGCGCGCCCGATGAACAGCCCCGGCGCATCGACTATGCCGCGCTGCTGGGGATGATCCGCGCCGCGGCCAATATGTTCGCCGATCTGGGCGGTCCCGCGCCGGGGGTGGCGTATATGCTGCCCTCGCTGCCGGAGACCTATGCCACCCTTTGGGGGGCGGAGACCGCGGGCTATGCGGTGCCAATCAACTTTCTGCTGCAGGCCGACAGCATCGCCGAACTGCTGCGCGCGTCGGGGGCGAAGATTCTGGTCGCGCTCGGCCCGCATCCGCAGCTAGATATTTGGGAAAAGGCGCTGGCGATCCGCGATCAGGTCCCCGGCCTGATCTTGGTGCGGGTGGCCCCGCCGGGCGCGCAGGCGCAGGACGGCGTGGTGGATTTCGGGGCCGCGCTGATGGCGCAGCCGCAGGACCGCCTGACCTTTGGCGAGCCGCGGGGCGGGACCGATGTGGCGGCCTATTTCCACACCGGCGGCACCACCGGCGTGCCCAAGCTGGTCGCCCACACCCATCGCAGCCAATTGGTCGCCGGCCTCGGCGGCGCGGCGATGTGCGGGTATACGCCGGACGATGTGCTGACCGCCACGCTGCCGCTGTTTCATGTCGCGGGCACCATCGTCGCGGGGCTGAGCGCATTCATGGCCGGGGCGGAACTGGTGGTGATGTCGCCCGCGGGCCTGCGCAACCCGGCCGTCGTGCGCGATTTCTGGCGGCTGGTCGCGCAGTGGAACGTGACCTTGGTGGGCGGCGTGCCGACCGCGATCGGCGCGGTGCTGCAATCGCCGGTCGGGGACGCCGATATCGGCCGGGTGCGCGCGGGGCTGACCGGGGCCGCGTTGCTGCCGCCCGCGGTGGGCGCGCGGTTCCAGCAGATCGTCGGGCGCCCGCTGTTCGAAATCCTCGGCATGACGGAATCCTCAGGCTTGGTCAGCATCGACCCGCTATGCGGCGCGGGCTGCGTCGGCTCGGTCGGCTGGCCGCTGCCCTATACCGAGGTAGAGGTCCTGCGCCTGACCCCCGATGGCGGCTTGGGAGAGGCCTGCGCCCCCGGCGAGATCGGCGTGATCACGGTGCGCGGCCCGAATGTGTCGCCGGGATACCTCGACGCCGCGCAAAACCCCGGCGTGTTCGATGACGGGCGGCTCAATTCCGGCGATCTGGGCTATCGCGACGCCGAGGGGCGGGTGTTCATCGCCGGACGCTCGAAAGACCTGATCATCCGCAGCGGCCACAACATCGATCCGGCGATGATTGAAAACGCGCTGAGCACGCATCCCGCGGTCGCGCTCGCCGCCGCGGTGGGCATGCCGGACGCCTATGCGGGCGAGCTGCCGGTCTGCTTCGTGCAATTGCACCCCGGCGCGTCGGTCAGCGATCGGGAATTGCACGCCCATGCCGAGGTCACGATCAACGAACGCCCGGCATGGCCGAAACATATCCTCATCATCGACACGGTGCCGCTGACCACGGTGGGCAAGATCTATAAGCCAAGTTTGCGCCTTGAGGCGGCGCGGCGGCGGGTGCTGGACCTGCTGCACGCCGAGCTGTCGCTGCCGGGCGCCGAGGTCGCTGCCGAGGATGGCGGCGCGCGCGGCCTGCGGGTGACGGTGACGCTGCGCGCGGCCGATGGCGGGCGCCGCGCCGAGGTCGAAGCGGCGCTGGCCGCCTATACGTTCGAGGCCGAGGTGCGCACGGCCTGAGCCGCGCGCGCCAAAGCCAAGGTCGCGGGCGGCGGGGGAGCGTCCCCCGCCGCCCGCGAGGGCGATCACTTCGCCAGTGATTTTCGGGCGTTGGCGGCCACGATCATCGGGTGAAAGCTGAAGACATTGCGCGAGGCGGCGTCCACATCCACCCGCACCCAATGCACGTTCGGCCAGCCGAAGGTCTGCACGCGAGTGAAGTTCGCAAGCATGTGCGACGCGTCCGGCAGCGGCTTGTCGATCTTGAAATAGTGGCTGCCCTCATGGACCAGCACGACCTCGCCGTCGAAGGCTTCGGTTTGCGCGATCACGGCGTCGAGGAACGCGGCATAGCCCGCGCGGTTTTCAACCCGGCTTTCGTTGGTTTCTTCGGTCTCGGGCACGTCAAAACCAGGATCGGCCTGAATCATGATCATCACGCCTTTGTCGCCGGCGGCCTTGGCCTTGGCGAAGCTTTCGGCCATCCACGCGATGTTGGCGGCGTCGCGCGCGATTTATTCGGCGTTGTCGGCGGCGCACTGCGCCAGGGTGCGGGCGCTTTTTTTGGTGCAGTTGGCGTCGCTCGTCACCATGTTGTTGTTCGATCCGGGGACGTTCAGCCCGACGAACATGGCGCCACCCTGCGAATGGAGCACGTTCTCGGCATAGGCCTCGCCGGGGGCGCCCTGATGCTCGACGGTCAGCTTGCGCTGCCCGAAGGTCTCGACGGTGTCGAACATGGTCTTGCGCAGATGCGTGAGCCGCTCGAGGTTGTCATACCCGCCGTTGTTCTTGCGGTGGCAGTCGGTCCATTCGTTGTCGCCGGGCTCATAAATCACTGGCGCGCTGAGGCTGTTGAACATCGCGGCGGCATCGACATAGATGTCGTCGGTGCACTGCGATGAGCCGTCCTTGATGTAGCCGTCATAGATCGAGAATGCGATGCCTGACGCGTTGATGTCCGCGAGCAGCGCGGGGATCGCCGGAGCGTCGTTGGCCTTGGCATAGGGCATGTAGCCCCACAGACCGATCGAGAACGGCTCCGCCGCTGCCGGCAGCGCGCCTGCGAACGCGAACACCGCGAACACCGCGGCGACTTTCGGGAAGGTTGTCATCTGGAAGACTCCTGAACACAGCGGAGGCGCTGCCCGCTTGCGCTCCATCTAGGCTCAGGACTCACAACCAGGATATGACGGTTGCGGCGATGCAGATTGCGCTCATGAAGGTGTGAGCGCAGCGATCGTATCGAGTGGCGATGCGGCGCCAGTCCTTGAGCCTTCCGACCATGCGCTCGATGCGGTTGCGCCGCTTGTAGAGGTCTGTGTCGTAGAGGGCCGGGGCTTTGCGGTTCGCCCTGCCCGGGATGCAGGGCTCGATTTCGAGATCGG
>JBLIKI010000164.1:0-5580 GCA_047636235.1 Paracoccaceae bacterium
GGTCAGGCGGGCGTGGTGGCAGGCCCGCCATTCAATGCATGGATCGACGACTGGGCGCTGGCGGGGGGCGATCTGGCAGGGGCGGGCGCGCCGCTGATGCTGGCCGCCTCCGGCCCCGGCTTCGCCTATCGCCTGAAGCTGACCGCAGACAAGCCGCTGGCGCTGCACGGGGATGGCGGGATCTCGGTGAAGTCCGACAGCGGGCAGACGTCGCGCTATTACTCCCAGCCTTGGTATCGCGCGGCGGGGACCGTGACCTTGGGCGGCGACGCCATCCCCGTCACCGGCGACGCGTGGCTCGACCGCGAATGGTCCTCGCAACCCTTGGCGGCGGATCAGGACGGATGGGACTGGTTCTCGCTGCGCCTGCCGTCCGGCGCGGCGTGCATGTTGTTCCGCCTGCGCCACACCGACGGGCATCACTATCTCTCGGGGTCGTGGATCACCCCCGACGGGTCGGCCGCCCCGATCCCCTCGGCCGACATCGCGCTGACCCCGCTGGCCACCGGCACGGTCGCGGGCCGCACCCTGCCGATCCGCTGGCGGGTGCAGGTGATGTCCCGCGGGGTGGATGAAACCCTGACCCCGATCAACCAGGACGCGTGGATGCCGCTCAGCTTCGGGTATTGGGAAGGGCCGGTGGCATCCGCGACCGGCGTCACGGGGTATCTGGAGATGACGGGGTATTAGCCCCCCTCAATCGCGCCAGAACGACGCCGTGAACAGCACGAACACCGACACCAGTTCCAGCCGCCCCAGCAGCATGGCGAACGCGAGCAGCCATTTGGCGCCATCCGACAGCGTCGAGAAGTTGCCCGACGGTCCGATGATCGGCCCCAGCCCCGGCCCGACATTGGCCAGCGCCGAGGCCGCCCCCGACACCGACGTCAGCAGGTCGTTGCCCATCATCCCCATCGCCACGGTCACCACGCCCAGCGACAGGAAGAACATGAACATGAACGCCATGACCGACCCGAACAGCTCATCATCCACCACCCGGCCTTGATAGCGCGGCATGAACACGCCGTGGGGCGAGTGGATCCGCTTGATCTGGGCTGAGATCGCCGCGATCACGATCTGATAGCGGAACACCTTGACCGAACAGCTGGTCGACCCGGCGCACCCCCCGACCAGCCCCATCAGAAAGAACAGCGACACCGCGAACGGTCCCCAGGCGTCATAGTCCTCTGACGCATAGCCGCAGCCGGTCATGATCGAGGCGGTGTTGAACAGCGCCTTGCGAAACGACAGCTCCAAGGTCTCGGTTTGGTTCGTCAGCGTCAGAAAGATCACCAGGGCTGCGACGAACGCGCCGCCCACCGCCAGAAACCCGCGCACCTGCTCATCGCGCCAGATCGGCTTGGCGTGGCCCGACACCAATTGCACGAGGCGCACGAACGGCAGGCTGGCGATGATCATGAACACCGCGGCGATGTATTCCGACGCGATCCCCAGATCGGTGAAGGAGTTGTCGTAATTGGCGAAGCCTCCGGTCGAAATCGTGCTCATCGCGTGGACCACGCTGTCGAACGAGGACTGCCCCGCCACCGCATAGCTCGCCGCGCAGGCCAAGGTCAGCGCGGCATAGACCCAAGACATTGAGGCGGCGATCTCTCCCGCCCGCGGCAGGATCTTGCCGAAGGTCTCGAAGCTTTCGGACCTGAAGATCTGCATGCCGCCAACCTTCATCGCCGGCAGGAACCCAAGCGCGACGATGATGATGCCGAGGCCGCCGAACCAGTTCAGCAGTCCACGCCATAACAGCGTCCCGGCGGGCATGGCGTCGAGACCGGTGAACACGGTGGACCCGGTGGTGGTCAGCCCCGACATCGCCTCGAAGAACGCGTCGGTCGGGGTGGCCAGCGGCGCCCCGAGGATGAACGGCAGCGCCCCGAACAGCGGCAGCGCCACCCACGACAGCACCGTCAGCAAAAAGGTCTGTTGCAGCGTCAGCGGCCCGCGGTTCGGCGCGCATGAGAGCGCGATGGCGCCGCCGCCGACGATGCTCAGGAACGCACCGAGCGCGAAGGCGCGCCAGTTGGGGTCGTCCGCCAGCAGATCGATCAGCATCGGCACGCACATCGTCGCGCCCAAGAGGACGACGAGCAGTCCTATCACATAGCCTGGAGGGCGCAGGTCGGTCATCGACGCGACCATCCCCCGGCGTCCTGACGCTGTCAACGGCGCGTGCGCCACGGGACTGGCGGCGCCGCACACCTCGCCGAGGCGATCAACCCGCGCGCGCCGCCGGGGCGGGCGTCAGGCCCGCGAGGCGGGATTGCCGATCATTGCCATGAACTCGGCCCGAAGCGCCGGGTCGGTCTTGAACGCGCCGGTCATCTTGGTGGTGACCATGCTGACGCCGTGGCGGTGCACGCCGCGGGTGGACATGCAGTGATGCTCGCCCACCAAACACACCGCAACCCCGCGCGGGTGCAGCGCCGTCTCGATCGCGTCGGCGATCTGGGCGGTCATCTTCTCTTGCACCTGCAGGCGCTTGCCGAACGCATCCACCACGCGCGCAAGCTTGGATATCCCCACCACCCGGTCGGTCGGCAGATACGCGACATGAGCCTTGCCGATGATCGGTGCGAGGTGATGCTCGCAATGGCTCTCGAACCGGATGTCGCGCAGCAGGACGGTTTCGTCATAGCCCTCCACCTCCTCGAAGGTGCGGGCCAGCATGGCCGCCGGGTCTTCGTCATAGCCGCGGAACCACTCGCCATACGCCTTGGCGACCCGGCCGGGGGTGTCGAGCAGCCCCTCGCGGCTCGGGTCGTCGCCCGCCCAGCGCAGCAGGGTGCGGATGGCGGCCTCTGCCTCGTCGAGAGAGGGGCGTTCGGTGGCGAAGGCAGGGGTGCGAGCGTTCATGACGGGTCCTTCCGGGTCCAGGCGCCGCGGCGGCTCCGGACAGGTTGCGGATATCTTCAATACGGTGCAGCCCGCGTACGGGATCAGCGCCTCAAGGTCACGAAAACGTGCGCGCAGGGTCGAAGGGCGGACGAGAGGCCAGGACGCCGCCGGGCCGCCTGAGCGCAGGTCGACGGTTTCGGTAAATAACAGTTCATCGCGACTCAGGCTTCGCGGTAAAATTGCCGTTACGTCATGCTGGATCATCCCACGCGACGAAACAAGTGGAGCAAAGGAATGAGAAGCAGTCATTTGATGGCGGCCGCATTCGCCGGAGCCGCATCCTTCATCGCCACGACCGGGACCGGGGCCGCGGCGCCCACGCCGGTCAATATCGTGTTCACCCAGATCGGCGGCCCGCCCGCCACCGACGTCAAGGTGACGTTCAACATCACCGATTTGAACAATGCCGCGTTCTTCAACCTTGGCGACGGTGATTGCATCATCACGCTGAGCGCGTATGAGGAGGACGTGCTGCCGTTCACGGACGATTTTCTCGGCACGTTCACGGTGACCGTCAAGCAAGGCGAGGTGACCGCGCTGGCGGGTGGCGGCTATACCCGCACCGGGTTCATGGCGGTTCTGACGGGGGGTGTCGCCGCCGGCGGCGGACTGAGCGACAACTCCTATTATCTCGCGTTCGACAGCGCCATCAAGACGCCGCTGCCCGCCAGCGCGGTTATGCTGGGCGGGGCGCTGTTGGGGCTGGGCGCGGCGGGACGGCGCAAGCGGCAGGCCTGACCGGCCCGCTCCTCCGGGCCCGCCCTGCGCCCGCGTGACCCGGGATGCCGCGCGCCACGGGCGTTCAGCCCGCGGCGACGGCGTCCAGCGCGCCGATCACGTCGGCGATCAGATCGCCCGCGTCCTCCAGCCCGCACGAAATCCGCACCAGCCCCGGCGTGATGCCAAGTGCGAGGCGCTGATCTTCGGACAATCGCTGGTGGGTGGTGGTGGTCGGGTGCGTCACCAGCGATTTCGCGTCCCCGAGGTTGTTCGAGATCAGCATGATCCTGAGCGCGTTGAGGAACCGGAACGCCCCCGCCTCGCCCCCCGCGACCTCTAGCGCGATCAGCGTGCCGCCGCCCGACATCTGCTTGACCGCCAGCGCGTGCTGCGGATGATCGGCGCGCCCTGGATAGATCGCGCGCAGCGTGGCGGGATGGGCGGCGGCGGCGTCGGCCACCGCGGCGGCGGTCGCGGTGGCGGCGCGCACCCGCAGGTCCAGCGTCTCAAGGCCCTTGAGCATCACCCATGCGTTGAACGGGCTGAGCGCGCAGCCGGTGTGCTTGGCGTACGGCTCCATTTCGTCGCGGATGAACCGCTCAGACCCGAGCACGACGCCGCCCAGGCACCGGCCCTGCCCGTCAATATGCTTGGTGGCGGAATAAATCACCACGTCGGCGCCAAGCGCCAGCGGGCTTTGGTAGATCGGGGTCGCGAACACGTTGTCGACCACCAGCCGCGCGCCGACGCGATGGCAGATCTCGGCGACGGCGGCGATGTCGATCAGCTCCAGCGTCGGGTTCGAGGGCGATTCGATGAACGCCAGCTTCGTCTCAGGCCGCATCGCCGCGCGCCAGGCGTCAAGGTCCGGGCCGTCCACCAGCGTGGTGATGACGCCAAAGCGGGGCAGCAGCGTATCGACGACGTAAAGGCACGATCCGAACAGCGCTCGGGCGGCGACGATGTGGTCCCCGGCCTTCAGCTGGCAGCTCAGCGCGGCGTGAACCGCGGCCATGCCGGACGCGGTGGCGAAGGCTGATTCGGCACCCTCGATCGCGGCCATACGGTCCTCGAACATTCGGACGGTCGGGTTGCCATAGCGGGCGTAGATGAAGCCCGGCTCCTCGCCGGTGAAGCGGCGTTTGGCGGTTTGCGCGTCGGGATAGACGAAGCCTTGGGTCAGATAGATCGCTTCGGAGGTCTCGCCATGTTGCGACCGGTCGGTCCCGGAATGGACCATCTGAGTGCGCGCGCTGAGGGTCTTGATGAATGCGTCTCGGGTCATGTGCTGATCCGGGGGGTTCCCGGCTCCTGATCTGGCGACCGACCGTTCGATCGGGGGCATGCCGCAGGCGCGCTGACCCGACCTTTTAGCGGAATGTTTAAAGTGGCCCGCAATCCGGTCACAAATCGCCACATCGGAGCGGATACGCCCCCTGAAACGGCCGGTCAAGTCCGATCGCAGGGGCGGCGGTCGCCGAAGCGCCCATAATGTGACGCGCCGTTCACCAGATTGAAATTCCCATGTCGTCATATGGCGTCATTCGGGTGTTGGGAGCGGCCCCCGTCCGGGCCGCGCGTTACCAGGGGGCGTGTGCCATGGCCGTCATTCAAGTTTCCATGAGAGCGGACGGCCTGGCGCTGCGCACCGCCCAAGGCGAACGTGGCGGCGACGCAGCGGCGCGCGCGATGATGGCGGCGCTGCACCGTCTGCCCAAGGGCGCCCCGGTGGCGGCGCTGGTGCACGGGTTCCGGTTCAGCCCGGACATCCGCTGCCATGACCCCCATGACACGCTGTTCTCCGCCAGCGATCCGGGCGGATGGCCTCACGGCCTGGGCTTTTCGCCCGACGGTATGGACGACGGCCTGTGCATCGGGTTCGGATGGGAGGCGCGGGCATCAGGCCCGCGCCTTTTTTCTCGGCGTGCGGCGGGCGGGTCGGCGGGC
>JBLIKI010000165.1:0-5554 GCA_047636235.1 Paracoccaceae bacterium
CCCCCGCCCTTGGTTCAGGCCTCGATCAGCCGCGGCGGCGAACCAGGCCCAGCGCGCCGAGCGCGCCGAGCAGCAGCACGCCCGCGGCCGGCAGCGGCACGGCAGGCGCCACGACGCTGGAGATGGTCAGATCGTCGATCACGACATAGGCGTTGAACATCTCGAACCGGCGGATGGACGCGCTCGCCAGCTGAAAGCCCCGGAACGCACCGGCATTGTCGACGCCCGGCGTGGAAATCGGCGCGTCGACGGTGACGTTCCAGCTTTCGATCAGCGCGTCGGCGTCGTCGTAGATCGCCAGCCACACGTGGGGAAGGCTCCCTCCCGAATTCGAACTGTAGTTAAAGAACCCGCCGACGCCCGACACCAGTTCGGCGAAGGTGAAGGACATTGAACCGCCTGCAGCGCCGTACGCGCCGAAACCGCCCCTGCCCGAATTCCAACCGCCGTTGCCGCCCAAGTTCCAGTTTGTGGCGGAGACGAAGTCGACAAAGCCTTTGCCGCCCGTCGCGGTGATGGTCACGGTCTGCGTGCCGATGGTCCGGACATGCGGACCGGAGGTGTTGCTGAATTGAGGCCCCGCCGAGAAGTCATAAACAGCCGGGCTGGAGAGCGTGTCGGACGTGAGCGGCGCGGCGAATCCGAGCGCAGGCGCGAGCGCGGCGGTGAAAGCGATGGCTGCAAAAATGTTCATAAAGTCGCCTCAGATTTCATCTGCGAAACGCAGACGATATTCCCGTCTGTCTCATTTTTGAACAAATTCTGCAAGCTATGACCGACCATTCACCGCCGCCGGAACCTCAGATATGCTGGGGTGCGTCCCTCGCGCAGGGCTTTCGCCTCATAGCGGGTGCGCACCCAGCCCTCCCACGGCTGGCGCCAATCCGCGGGGCGGGTCGCGATCCACTCGAAATCGGGATGGTCAAACACCGCCGCCAGCGAATGGCGGACATAATCGCCGATATCGGTGGCGACGCGCAATTCCGCCCCCGGCTTCAGCGCGCGGGCCAGCGCATCAAGATTGTCGGCGTTCATGAACCGCCGCTTGTGGTGGCGCATCTTGGGCCACGGATCGGGATAAAGCAGATACGCCCGATCGAACGCCCCCGGCGTCACCACATCCAGCAGATCACGCGCATCGCCGGGATGGACCCGTGCGTTGGCGATCCCGGCCCGCGCCATCTTCGACAGCAGCATGGCGACGCCGTTGATGAACGCCTCGCAGCCGATCACGCCCAACTCGGGGTTCGCCTCGGCCACGCCCAGCATATGCTCGCCGCCGCCAAAGCCGACCTCCAGCCACAGCGGGCGGTCATCGCCGAACAGACCGGCCAAGGAGACCGGATCGCGCTCGGGGTTGTCCTCCCAACTCACGCCGGGGACGGAAATGTCGTGCAGCGTGGTATCGAGATGCTCGATCTGCCCCGGCCGCATCTTCTTCCCGTGCCGACGGCCATAGAAATTGCGCCACGGCGCGCCGTCCTCGCGGTCCGGCAGGCCCAGCGCGATGTCGCGGCGGCGCAGCTCATCGCGGCGACGCGCCTCGGCGGCAGGGATGGCGGCGGGTTTGGCGGGGGCGTCGCGGTCGGCTGCGCTCATGCTGCGGTCTCCTGTCCGGGGGGCGCCTCAGGGCAGGCCGCGATCCCTTTCAAAAACGCGGCGGCGCGCCTCGCTGGCCTGCGAGGCGCGCCGCCATGGTGTCGCCGTCCTCAGACCGCGGCGCGCAGCGCGTCCGCCAGATCGGTCTTCTCCCACGAGAACCCGCCATCGGCCTCAGGCGCACGCCCGAAATGGCCATAGGCCGCGGTGCGCTGATAGATCGGTCGGTTCAGGCCGAGATGCTCGCGGATGCCCCGCGGGGTCAGGTCCATCGCCTGGGCGACCGCACGCTCGATCGCTTCTTCGGACACCTGCCCGGTGCCGAAGGTGTCGGCATAGATCGACAGCGGCCGCGACACGCCGATAGCATAGCTGAGCTGGATGACGCATTTCTGCGCCAGCCCCGCCGCCACCACGTTCTTGGCCAGATACCGCGACGCATAGGCGGCGGACCGGTCCACCTTGGTCGGATCCTTGCCTGAGAACGCGCCGCCCCCATGAGGCGCAGCGCCGCCATAGGTGTCGACGATGATCTTGCGCCCGGTCAGGCCCGCGTCGCCGTCCGGCCCGCCAATCACGAACTTGCCGGTCGGGTTGACGTGCCACTCGGTGTCCGCGGTCAGCCAGCCTTCGGGCAGGACCTGCTCGATGTAAGGCTGCACCAGCGCGCGGACGTCGGCGGAGGTCATGCTGTCGTCGATATGCTGGGTCGACAGCACCAACGAGGTGATGCCTACCGGGCGACCGCCCTCATACCGAACGGTCAGCTGCGACTTGGCGTCAGGGCCGAGCTGCGGCGCTTCGCCCGATTTGCGGACCTCGGCGAGGCGTTTCAGCATCCGGTGCGCATAGTGGACCGGGGCGGGCATCAATTCGGGCGTCTCGTCGGTGGCGAAACCGAACATGATGCCCTGATCGCCCGCGCCCTCGTCCTTGTCGCCGTTTGAATCGACGCCTTGGGCGATGTGGGCCGACTGCTCATGCAGATGGCAGGACACGTCGAGGGTTTTCCACGAAAAGCCCTGCTGGTCATAGCCGATGTCGCGCACGCATTCGCGCACGATGTCGTCGATGCCTTCCAGCACGGTATGCGGGCCGCGCACCTCGCCTGCGATCACCACGCGGTTGGTGGTCGCCAGCGTCTCGCACGCCACCCGCGCCTGCGGGTCGACCGTGAGATAAGCGTCGAGCACCGCATCCGAGATCCGGTCGCAGACCTTGTCCGGATGGCCTTCTGACACGGATTCAGAAGTGAAGAGATAGTTCTGGCGGGCCAAAGGCGTGATCCCCCAAACATGGATGAGCATGCTGCATATGCCCCTGCCATCACGGCGCGGGCGCGAGACGCCTGCTTATTCGCAGCGCAGGGCAAAGGTCAAGACGGCGCAGGGCGCGCATTCGGGACGTCGTCGTGACGGTCCGGGCGCGATCCCAGCGACGATCCGCGCGGGGTCAGCCCCGCCGACGCCACGCCCCCAGCGCCCCCAACCCGCCCAGAGCCGCGATCAGCGCCAGCCACGGCGCGTCGCCGGTGCGCGAATACAAGGTGGGAGCGATGGCGGGGGGCAGCGGCGCCTCGACCGTTCCCGCCCGCCCGAGGCCGAGCACGACCGCCACCCGCCCATGGGCGTCAATGATCGCCGAGATCCCGGTGTTGGCCGCACGCGCCACCGGCAGGCCTTGCTCGATCGCGCGCATTCTCGCCTGTTGGAAATGCTGGCGCGGCCCGGCGGAGGTTCCGAACCATGCGTCATTGGTCGCTTGCACGATCACGGCGGGGCGCAGGGCGCCGGTCAGCACCTCGGCGGGAAAGATCGTCTCATAGCAGATCTGCGGCTGAATCGGCGGCAGCCCCGGCAGGTGCAACAACCGCGGCCCCGGCCCGGCGCCGAAGCTGACGCCGACGAACGCCCCCAGTCCCATCTTGGCCAGCAGCCCGCCCAGCGGCACATATTCGCCAAACGGCACCAAGTGGTGCTTGTCATAGCTGGCCAGCACCGCGCCGTCCGCGCCCAGCGCCTGCATGCCGTTGCGCCATTCAGGCGCCCCGTCCGCGTCCAGCGCCACGCGCCGCGCCCCGGTCAGCACCACGGCGCCGCCCGCCGCTTTTGCGATGCGGGCGCGCAATTCAGGCTCTCGGTCCAGCAGCCACGGCACGGCGGTCTCAGGCCAGACGACCAGCGCGGGGGGTCCTGCCGCCCCGGGCGCCGACAGGGCCAGCAACCGCTCGAAGAACATGCGTTGCAGGTCCGGGTCCCACTTGGTGTCCTGCGGCACGTTGGGCTGCACCAGACGAACCATCGGCGCGCCCGGGGCGGCGACCGGGGCCGCGTCCTGCCGCGCCGCGCCCCATATCCAGCCGAGCGCGATCGCCCCCGCCGCCGTCGCCGCGACCGTGATGCGCACCCGCCCACGCGTCAGCCCCGGCGCGATCCCCGCAACCAGCAGCGCAAAGCCAAGCCCATGCGGCCCGATCAGCGACGCCGCCTGCGCCAGCGGCGTCTGCGCCAGCCCATAGGCGGGCAGCGCCCAAGGAAAGCCGGTCAGCACCGTACTGCGGGCGTATTCCGCCAGCGCGAGCGCAGCGGCAAGCGCCAGCGCCGCGCCAAGGCCGGACCGCGCCCGCGCGCCCCCGGCCGCCAGCGCGAACGCCGCCCCCCAGAACAGCGCCAGCCCCGCCGCCATGCCCGCGATCGCGAACGGCGCCATCCAGCCATGGCGCCACGGATCGACAAAGAACGCCTCGGCGATCCACCACAGTCCGGACAGAAAGAACCCCGCCCCGGCCGCCCAGCCGACCGCGAACGCGCCCCGCCAGCCGAGGGCCGCGCGCCACAGCGCCGCCAGCAGCATCAACGCCGGGATCGCCGCCCACCACCAGCCCACGGGCGGCTGCGCCAGCGTGAGCGCGCCCCCCGCCGCGAAGGCGGTCGCCATGCGGCGGCGGCGCGACTGCCGCGGATCCCCCTCGTCCAAGCCCGCCAGACGCGCGAGCGCGCTAAGCGCCCCGCCGGGGTGGGGCGTTCCTTGCAGGTCTGAGGGAGACGTCATGCCGCGCACCGCCTTGCACAATTGGCCGCCGCGGCGGAAGAACGGGGCTTACCGCCCCGGCGAAGCGCTATTCCGCCGCGCGCGCCGGCGCCGGCGCCACCGCCGCGGCGTCCGACAGCCGCACCCGCAGGCGCTTGATCCGCCGCGGGTCGGCGTCCAGCACCTCGAATTCGTGGCCGTCGGGGTGGGGGATCACCTCGCCGCGCTCGGGTATCCGGCCCGCCAGCATGAAGACGAGGCCGCCCAAGGTGTCGACCTCTTCGTCCAGCTCATCGGACAGCAGGTCGACCCCGGCGGTTTTCTCAAAGTCCGGCAATTCGACCCGCGCGTCGGCGCTGAAGGTGCCGGGCGAGGTTTCGCGGAACGTGGCGTCGTCAGCCACGTCGTGCTCGTCCTCGATCTCCCCGACGATCTGCTCCAGCAGGTCCTCAATGGTCAGCAGGCCGTCGACGCCGCCATATTCGTCGATCACCAGCGCCAGATGCACCCGCTGGCGCTGCATCTTTTGCAGCAGCGCGTCGATCGGCATCGAGGGCGGGGCGTAAAGAATCGGCCGCAGCAACGACCGCAGGTCGAACGCGCTGCAATCGGCGCCGAACCCATAGCCGAGCGCCACGTCCTTGAGATGCACGAATCCCTGCGGATCGTCGAGCGTGTCGACATAGACCGGCAGGCGGGTGTGGCGGGTGTCGCGGAACACGTCCAGCACGTCTTCGAGCGAGCCCGAAATCTCCACGCCCGAGATGTCGGCGCGGGGCACCATCACATCGAGCACCCGCAGGTCGCGCAGCTTGCGCACGTTCACGAGCATCTCGCGCTCGCCCGCCGCGCGGGCGGCCTCGGCTTGCTCCGGGTCGGGGGCCCCGGCGTCCTCGGGCGGGTCGCCCTCAGGGCCGAAGCCGAA
>JBLIKI010000166.1:0-5496 GCA_047636235.1 Paracoccaceae bacterium
CGGCGGGAAGGGGATTGGCATAGAGAGCATTTGAGTCGTCCGATCAATTCTGGTTCGCCCTGATCGCAATCCACACTCCTGACGAGGGTCGCCGCAAACTGAAGTCAATATGAGTACGAATGCAAATATGAACTGCCACGCGCGAAAGCGCCCCCACCCGGTGCGGGCGAGGGCGAGGGAGCGCGGGTCATCGCGCCGTCAGGCCGGTTCGGCGTCGTCCATCGACGGGGCGGGGGCGGCGGCGGGACGGCGGCGGTTGTCCATGAACTGGTCGAACTCCGACTGGTCCTTGGCCTGGCGCAGCTTTTCAAGGAACTGCTCAAACGCGGTCTGCTCGTCCTCAAGCCGCCGCAGGGTTTCTTCGCGATACCGGTCGAAGGCGACGTTGCCGGTGGGGGTGAAGGCCTTGCGCCCGAAAGACCGGTTCTTGTTGCAGGATCCGCGCATGCGTCCGCTCCATATCATGTACAAAAGGATGGCGAGGCCGACCGGCCAGACCAGGACCAAGCCGACCACCAGCGCGACGATCCAGGCGGGTCGGCCCAGCTCGTCCAACTTGGCTTCGGCCTGCTTCAGCCAGTGTGTGATGCGTTCCATGAGGTCCCTCCGTCGCCGCAGCGATGTGAATGTTATTTACATTTACATAACTAAGGGGCGTGGCCCCGTCGGGCAAGAGGGCGGGTGCGATATTTTCAGCAAATCGCCGCGGTTCAGGCGTCGGCCTTGATGATGCCAAGCCCGCGCAGATAGACCAGCGTGCCGCTTTCCAACAGATCCTCGGGCGAGATCGGCGCGCCAACCCCGGCGGAGTTTCGCGCGAACAGCTCCACCACCCCGTGGGACATCGCCCAGACATGGGCGGTCATCATCCGCGCCAGCGGCAGTTTGTCGGGCGCGGCGCGGGTGATCAGCGTCTCGGCGGCGCGGCGCATGGCTGCTTGGGCGCGCTCGGCCTCGGCGCGAAGCGCGGGGTCGGCGTCCAGCTCCAGCCCCGCTTCGAACATGGCGATATAATATCCCGGCTCGCGCCGCGCAAACGCCAGATAGGCGCGGCCCACCTT
The DNA here is from genome assembly GCA_047636235.1 of Paracoccaceae bacterium. Lineage (GTDB taxonomy): Bacteria > Pseudomonadota > Alphaproteobacteria > Rhodobacterales > Rhodobacteraceae > JBOCEF01. The sequence continues at coordinate 1,062 of JBLIKI010000166.1, forward strand.
CATGAAGGCAGACAGGGCGGTCGGCTCGCCCTTGTTCCACGCCGTGTCCAGCAGGTCGGCGAACAGCGCGAAGCCGCGGCGCGCGGCCTCGGCGATCAGCGCCTCGCGGCTGGGAAAGTGACGATAGGGGGCGGCGGCGCTGACCCCGGCCTCTCGCGCGACCTCGGCGAAGGAAAACCCGTGGGGGCCTTTGTCGGCGATCAGCTTCAATGCGGCTTCGACCAGCGCCTCGCGCAGGTTGCCGTGGTGATAGCCGCGGCGCGGGCCGGTCGGGTCGTCCGATGGCGGAGATTTGTCCGGAGGGGTCATGACCGTCTCCATACATGGCCCGCCCGTGGCGGTGCAACGACGATGGCGTCCCCGCCCCCCCGGCGGCTTTCGCAGCCCGGGGGGCGAGGGGGCGTCAGAACATGATCCGCGCCCCGACCACCACGAACAGCGCGTCCGCGGCCTCGCCATCCGCGCGCCGCAGGTCGGCGGTCGCCCCGAAGGCGCGCTCATAAAGCACGCCGACATAGGGCGAGACCGTGCGGTCGATCAGGTCATAGCTGAGCCGGGCGCCGACCTCGATGGTCGGCCCCCAGGCCCCGACGCCAATCTCGGCGTCGTCCGTGAACGGCAGCGCGACCCCCAGCTCCGGCGTTAGGATGATCCGGTTGGTGATCAGCGCCTCGTAATCCGCATCAAGCCGCATCGAAAGATCGCCCTTGGTCGACAGATACGCATCCAGATCGACCTCGAACCACTGCTTGGCCAGCCCCTGCACGCCGATGGTGGCATAGGTCCGGTCCGGCCCGCGCGGCGCGTCGTGACGGATCCCGGCCTTGGCGTCGAAAAAATCCGAAATCGGGACTTGCAGCAGCGCCTCGGTCTCGAACTTCTCAAGCCCGTCGCCTTCGACGTATTCGCCGCTTGAGAGAATCCGCAGCTTCAGCTCATCTCTTCCGACCACGGCGTCCAGCTTCCACGCGGTGGCGTCGGAATCGTTCCCGAAGCGTTGCTCGAGCTGTTTGAGCGCGACCCCCCAGATCAACTGCTCCGCCATGGCGGGGCCGGCGATCAGGGCGGGGGCGAGGGCGGCGATCAGGGCCGCGCGCAAGGTCATCCCTTGTCCCCCCCCTTCGGCGTCGCGATGGCGGCGGCGTCCGCTGGGCCGCCCTCGACGATCACCTTGCGGAACATGCCGCTTTTGGCGTGATAGCTGAGGTGGCAGTGGAACGCCCACTGGCCGGGGGCGTCGACCTCGGTCTCCATGTAAAGGGTCGTGCCGGGGGCGACGCTGACGGTGTGCTTGACCGGGTTCAGCGCGCCTGACCCGTTGTCGAGGATCGACCACATGCCATGCAGGTGCATCGGGTGGGTCATCATCGTCTCGTTGACGAATTTGAAGCGGACCCGCTCGCCGTACTGCAGGACGATCGGCTCGGCGTCCTCATATTTGACGTCGTTGATCGACCACATGTAGCGCTCCATGTTGCCGGTCAGGCGCAGCTCGATCTCCCGCGTCGGGGCGCGTTCGGGATAGAGCGGCGCGCGGGCCTTGAGATCGGCATAGGACAGGAACTTGCCGCCATCAGCCGCCGTGGGGGTGAGGCCGCTGCCGGGGGCGTAGAACGGGTCCGCGGCCGCGCCGTGGTCCATGCCGCCCATCATCGTGCCGTCGGGCATCATGTGGCCGCCTGCCGACGCGCCGTGGTTCGTGGCGCCCATCATCGTCCCGTCAGGCATCATGTGGCCGCCCGCCGCCGCGCCGTGGTCCGTGCCGCCCATCATCGTGCCGTCGGGCATCATGTGGCCGCCCGCCGCCGCGCCTTGGTTCGTGCCGCCCATCATCGTGCCGTCAGGCATCATATGGCCGCCCGCCGCGGCGCCGTGGTCCATGCCGGCCATGGAGCCGTGGTCCATCCCCTCCATATCGTGGCCCATGCCCATGTCGGCCATGGTCAGCAGGCCCGTGGGGCGCAGCTCGGGCAGGGGGTTCTTCATGCCCGCCTCGGGCGCCAAGGTCGCGCGGCCCATCGCGGTCCGGCCCATGGATTCCGCCAGGATCGAGAACGCCTCGGCGGTCCGCGGCCGCACGATCACGTCATAGGTCTCGGCCACGCCGATGCGCAGTTCGTCCACCGTCACCGGGTTCACCAGGTTGCCGTCGGCGGCCACCACGGTCATCTTCAGCCCCGGGATGCGCATGTCGAAATAGGTCATCGCCGATGCATTGATCAGCCGCAGCCGGATCCGCTCGCCCGGCGTGAAGATGCCGGTCCAGTTCTGATCCGCGCTTTTCCCGTTGATCAGCGGGACGAAGCCCTGAACGTCCTCGATGTCGGTGGGCATCATCCGCATCTCGCCCCAGGCGCCGCGGTCGGCCAGCGCGGCCCCGACGCCGTTGTCCGCGGCGTCCGACAGCAGGTCCGCCAAGGTGCGCTGCGAGCGGTTGTAGTAGTCCGCCGACAGCTTGAGGTTGCGCATGATCCGCGATCCCGAATGGGGATGCGCGTCGGTCAGCTGCACCACATAGTCGCGGTCATAGCGGAACGGCTCGCGCTCTTTGGGCGCGATGGCGATGGACCCATAGGCGCCGTCCGGTTCCTGAAAGTCAGTGTGCGAGTGGAACCAATGGGTGCCGCTTTGCACGACGGTGAAGCGATAGGTGAACGTTTCGCCCGGCGCGATGCCGTCGAAGCTGATGCCCGGCACGCCGTCCTGCTGGAACGGCAGGATCAGCCCGTGCCAGTGGATCGAGGTCGGCTCCGACAGGTTGTTGGTCACGTTGATGGTGACCTCCTCGCCCTCGGTCCAGCGCAAGGTGGGGCCGGGGCTGGCGCCATTGTATCCGATGCCGGTGCGGGTGAACCCGCCGGCGTCGATGGTCACCCGGTCGACGGAGAGGTCATAAGTTCCGGCCATGGCGCCGATCGGCGCGCCAAGCGCGACGCCGAGCGCGCACGCCCGGACAAGGTCCGCAAGATGCATGTGGGTCGTCCTTGATGAGGGGAAGTGGCGCGGCGCCGCTGCGGCGCCGCCGCATGTCGCGCGCGTCACTGATCCATCAAGAAATCGCCGACCATGCCGGACCCGTAGTGCCCCGGCACGTTGCAGCCGAATTCGATGGCTGCGCCCGCCTGCTTGGGAAAGGTCCAGATCATCTCAGCGGACTTGCCCGGAGCCAAAAGCGCGCTGTTCGGCTCATCATGCATGCCGTGGCCCATAGAGGCTTGCATCGCTTTCCCCGCCGCAAGGTCGATGCGATCGGGCAGCAGCACGTTCATGTCGACCATCATCTGCATCTCAGGCTGGTGGGCCAGGTGCATGTCCGCCGTTCCGATGTTGAATTCGTGCACGAACTCGCCCGCATTGCGGATCTTGAAGCGGATCGTCTCGCCCGGCTTCACCTCGATGCTTTCGGGCTCATAATAGGTGTCGTGCATCACGACCTCGATGGTGCGCGTCACGGCCGAGGCCTTGCCCGGCGCGCCGGTGGCGGCGCCGCCGCCATGGCCGCCCGAATGGGCTCCGGCGGCGAAGGCCGGGGACGACAGGATAAGCGCAACGGCCGCGGCGCCAAGGGCGCGCGAAAGGGGGGTGTTGATCATAGGATCCTCAGCATTCTGAATCAGGTTGCCAGGCAAAAGTGCGCCGCGATCCGGCGTCCTTTGCGATGTCAGCGAAACCGCGGGTCAGAGCCGGGGAGGGGGGGGGTCCGATTCCGGCCCGGAGCCGATCAGCACCAGATCGACCGGCGCGATCCGGTCCGCTTGCATCGCAAGCCGCGCGATGACCTGTCCCGCCACGTCGACCGAGGCGATGGCCGGCGCGCAATGGGCCGCCATGGCCGCGCAGGCCATGTGCGCCGAGACGTCCGGTGCGGCGCAGTCGGCGCAGCCTTGCTCGACCGCGACTGCATGACCGTGCATGACGGCGGCGGATGTCCCTTGATCCGCTGCAACGCCACGCGCGGACGCCGCCGATCCGCAAACCAGCGAAACGGCGAACAGCATCGCGATCAAAGATCTAATCACTAAGGTCATGGAGCGACAGTAGGCCTTGCTGCTACGGTATCAAGCGCTAATCCGCAGGCGTGCAGCTCGGCGGGTCCGTCCGGGAGATGGGGTGTCCCCCGGCCCGCCGCCGCCTGACGCCATGGGGGGCGAAGAGGGCGGCGACGGGCCGAGGGACAGGCGTGGCGAGTGGGCGCCTACGCCCTTTGCTGACATTCAAGCGTCCGTTCTCACCGCAAGAAAGCTCCGCCTCGTGGGCGACGTCGCTTGACGGCGTGAGGGGTCACACGTCCGGTGGATGACGAACAGAATGCACAGCTTGGCATTTGAGCGGCTACGCTGCTCAGTCGACTTACGCGTTTCGATTCGAAACAACTCAAATATGGCGACGCTCGGGTGATCGCGCATCACCCAATGCGGGTATGCCGTTCGGCCCC
>JBLIKI010000167.1:0-5446 GCA_047636235.1 Paracoccaceae bacterium
GATCGAATAGACGTCGGCTGAGACGGGGCGGCCCAGGTCAAGCGGCCCCGGTCGCGCGATATCGCCGGGCTTCGCCGATCGGCGTGGTGCGCCGCCCCGAAGCTTGGGCCTGACCGCGCATCAGGCGGGCCGCATGATCCTGATCGGGTGCAAGCCCCACGGGTGGCCCGCGACCACGAACGCCTGATTGGGCGCGGCAAAGGCCTGTGGCGCGGCGGGCGGGCCCTTTGGTCCAACGCTCAGCCCGCGCTTTGGCGGTCCGAGAACGAGTTGTGCGGGGCGCACGCAGCTTTGGCGAAGATCGCCTGTTCATTCGGCGCGAAGGTCCGGTGACCGGCCGACGTCGCGGCGCCGCCTGGCAGGAAGCCTGGGCGCCGTTTCCCCGGCCGGATCGCTTCGCGCCGCCGAGCCCGGTCCGGTCAGCCGCTCCGGCGGGCGCTTTCGGTGTCCTCGGACCGCTCCGACGGGACCAGCGCGCGGACCAGCTTGCGCATGTCCAGCACCCCGACCGCCGCGCCGTCCTTCATCACACGATAGCTGAGCGCGGTGTCGCCCTCCGACAGCGCGATCACTGATTCCAGCGTGGCGTCATGGTCGATGTCCCCCGCCCCGCCGCCCGGCGCATCCGGCGTCCGCCGCATGATCGAGCGGACCCGCAGCACCCGCGCGCGGTTGATATCGCTGACGAAGTCCTCGATGTAGGGGTCGGCGGGATGCAGAAGGATGTGCTGCGGCTCTCCTTGCTGGACCACGCAGCCGTCCTTCAGGATCACCAGATGGTCCGCCAGCTTCAGCGCCTCATCCAGATCGTGGGTGATGAACACCACGGTCTTTTGCAGCTCGCCCTGCAAGTCGTTCAGAAGGTTCTGCATGTCGGTGCGGATCAAGGGGTCGAGCGCCGAGAACGCCTCGTCCATCAGCATGATGTCCGAATTGCTGGTCAGCGCGCGGGCGATCCCGACCCGCTGCTGCATCCCGCCCGACAGCTGGTGGGGATACTGGTCGCATTGCCCCTGAAGCCCGACGCGGTCGAGCCATTTGGTGGCGTCGGCTGCGTATTTGCGCTCGCTCAGCCCATCGATCGATGGCGCGAGGCCCGCGTTCTGCAGCACCGTGCGGTGCGGCAGCAGCGCGAACTTTTGGAACACCATCGACATGCGGTGCTGGCGCAGATCGCGCAATTGCGCCTCGTCGTAGTCGAGGATGTTGTCGCCCCCGACCCATACCTCGCCCGCCGTCGGCTCCGCCAGACGGTTGAGATGCCGGATCAGCGTCGACTTGCCCGACCCCGACAGGCCCATGATCACCGTGGTCTTGCCCGCGGGCATGTCGATGTTGATGTCGCGAAGGCCGAGCACATGGCCGTGCTTTTCCAAAAGCTCGGTCTTGCCCATGCCGTCTTGGACCAGTTTCAGGGCCGCGGCCGCATCGCCGCCGAAGATCTTATAGAGATTTCGGATCGAGATTTTCACATCGGGATCGTTCATGTCCGGCCCTTTCATCGCGTCTGGCTTACGTTAATGCGCGACAGCGCCGCCTTGGTCACCCGGTCGAGGATGATCGCCAGCAGCACGATGCCGAGGCCCGACAAGAGACCGACGCCAAGTTCGAGCGAGCGGATCCCGCGCAGCACCAACACCCCGAGGCCGGGGGCCGAGACGAGGGACGCGATGACGACCATCGCGAGGCTCATCATGATGGTCTGGTTGACGCCCGCCATGATGTTGGGCAGCGCCAACGGGATCTCTACGTTGAAGAGCTTTTGGCGCTTGGTCATGCCGAACGCGTCGGCGGCCTCGATCACGTCGGGGTCCACCAGACGGATGCCAAGGTCGGTCAGCCGCACCACCGGCACGATGGCATAAAGGATGATCGCGATGCCATAAAGCTTGGGCTCGGTCACCGAGAACAGGAAGATCAGCGGGATCAGATAGACGAAGGGCGGCAGGGTTTGCAGCATGTCCAATATCGGGATCATGGTCTTTTGCACTCGGTCGCTGCGCGACATCGCGATGCCGATCGGCACCCCGAGCAGCACGCAGGTCAGCGCGCAGACGAAGATGATCGCCAGCGTCTGCATGGTGTAGACGTAATAGTCGACGAAGCCGAGGAACCCGAAGCATAGCGCCACCAGCGCCACCAGTTTCAGCTGACGGCTCACCACCCAGGCGACCAGCATCAATAGCGGGATCATCACGAACCAGGGCGCGGATTCCATCACCCACAGCGCCTCGTTCAGCGCCCAGCTGAGCGGCTGGGTCAACGGATCGACCACCGCCTTGAGGCTGTCCTTGATGTCGAGGAACCCGGCCTCGAGGCCGCTGGTCAGATCGCGCGATTGCGGAAAGGCCGGGCAGGCCTCGTGCAGCGCATCCATCGATGGAAATGGCGTGTCCCATGCGGACGGCACGACATCCTCGTCCGAGGTTTGCGCCAGCAACTGCGCCATGGAGGTCATGCCCCCCCCGTCATCCCCGGCGCCGCACCAGTCGCGCAGCCCCAGCTGGTCGAATACGAAATCGTAAATAGCCATGCGTCCCTCATCCGGGCGCAAGGATGCGACCCTGAATTTCAAATTTTACAAACAATGTCAGGGCCGGGTCCTGCGAACCCGGCCCCGTCCGGTGGCGCGGCACGCGTCCCGGCGCCCCCTCGCGGGCGATATCCGCCAAGGGCGGCGCAAGGCTGCGCCGCCCGCGTGGCGATCAGTCCAGCAGCGCGGCCAGCTTGACCTTGGCGGCGTCGTTGATCCACGTCCCCCAGACATCAGGGTTATTCTTGAGGAAATAGACCGCGGCCTCTTCGTTAGAGGCGTTGTTGTCCTCTTTCCACGCGAGCAACGCGCTCATCGTGTCGGTCTTGAAGGTGACATTGCCCATCATTTTGGCGATGTCGGGGTGGGACGTCATAAAGTCCTTGGTCACGATCGTCAGCACCGGCGCCGCCGGGAACGCCGAAGCCTGGGGATCGGGCGCCTGCGCGTTCTGCAGCGCCTTGAACGCCACTTCGTCATAGGGGCCGAGATCGATGCTGGTCATCTCGAACATGCCAAGCGGCGTGGTCGGACCCCAGTAATAGCCGAACCATGGCTTCTGATCGCCGTAGGCGGACGCCATCGAGGTCGCCAGCGTCTCGCCGGAGCCGTGGTTGAAGATCTCGATGCCCTTGGCCTCAAGCCCTAAGGCGCGGATCAGGTTGTCGTTGACGATGCGGCAGCCCCAGCCATCGGGGCAGTTGTTGAACATGCCGCCGACCAGTTCGGGGTTCGCCATGACGCCTTCGATGGTCGCCAATACAGGGTGCGCCTCAACCAGATAGGTCGGCAGCCACCAGCCCTCGACGCCGCCGGGATCGAGCACGGAGCCCAATGTCTCGATCTTGCCGTCGGCCTTCAGCTTTTCATACGCATCGCCGGCGGAGTTGATCCAAAGCTCGGTGACGATGTCGGGCTCGTTGTTCTCGGAAAGCGAGGTCATGGCGGGCGTGGTGTCGGACGGAACCGCGGTCACGTCGCAGCCATAGCCCTGCTCCATCAGAAATTTGGAAACCGCCGTGACGATGGCGGCGGAGTCCCAGTTCATCTGGGTGATGGTGACTTCGCCGCATTTGTCCTGCGCGAAGACGGCCGAGGGGACGGCGAAAGCTGCGAGCGCAGCGCCGAAAATCAAGCGTTTCATATGGCGTTTTTCCTCTGTTTTCGTTTTGCGGCCGGGCGCGCCTGTTTTTGGGCGCATCCTAGCGAAGTAAAAAAGCGCAGATCTGCCTCTAGACGCGATCAATACATCACGTGTCTATGGGTGTAATGGCTGACCGCAAGGCTGCATTTTTACCGCTCTCAGGGCGATGCATAAATCAAATTAATATTATTGCAACCTATTTATTTATCTCAAACTTTGTAAGTCGTGGGATTTATTTGCTGATAGCCCGCTCATCGGGCTGCATGGGCGGGCGATTTGATGCGCCGCCTGTCGTGTGTCGAATGCGGCAGGGCGCCCGCCCTTGGTCAAGGGGGGATCGAGCCGCCGACGCGCTGACGGGTCGTGCGTGAGATCCGGCCGGGCGTCTGATTGAACTGCGGATATAACCGATCAACCTCAACGCCTTGCGCTGCAGATGCGCGCCCCCATGTCCTTCGCCACGCGGCGGCGCCCGAGCCAGATCGCGCATTCCCGGACCGCCCTGCGCCGCGGCACGATATCGCCGCCGCGCGCGGGATCGGACCGCTTGATCATTCCGATCGGTCAGGCGAATTGGCGGTTCAAGACGCCACGGGGCGACGGTCCGGCATGCTTGGCATCGGCCAAGATGCGGCATGGCGACACCCGGTCTTTATCGATTGAGCGCCGCGCGGAAGCCTTGATCGAGTGATCGGCCTGTGTTTCCGCATCGATCGCGCGCTGCGGCGTCGACCGATGGCGGTGCTGTCGAGGGCTGCCTCGACGCGCTCCGGAAAACGTCAAGAGCGCCGACGTAGAAGCCACGCGGTGCTCTGTGATCGCCCAAAACCGGCCGATGACGCAGTTTCGCCGTGAACCGGTCAGGCTGGCGCTGATCAGCGGGCGAACCCGCCGTGACATTGCGGATGATCTCGCGATTGGCCTTTCGGCGCTGGCCCGAAGGGCGAACGCCGGTCCCAAGCGGGAGCGCGAGATGCAACGCAAACCGCGATATGCTTCGCGAGAGAGGGAGGTCGCCGACCCTCGCCGATCTCGACGGCGCGATCACCGGTTTCCCGTGGCCCGCCGCTGACCTTTCGTCCGACCGAGACTTGAGCCCCGCGGGCTTTCGCTCCGGTCCGCGCTTCTGGACCGGAGCAGGTTGGCGCGGACCGCCATCGCGGATGAAGAACAAGTCCCGTGGCAGGTCAGGTCTGCTGTGAGCGCATTTGGCCTAACGTCAGCCTCAAACGCTCGCCAAAAAGGCTGCGGTGCGGCCTGTCATTGCAGCCATTAGCGCATCGCGGAGCATTTTGTCGGTCAAGCGATCAGCATGCGGGCACAGCAAGCGCTTATCCGCGGGTTGAATGAAAATGCCAAGTCTTCAGCATTAAAACTGCGTCAAATATGTTTAAAATTCTGGTCGAGCATGTCGTCAATCTGGTCACTCAGGTCTTGGTGGCGAACGTGTTCGGCGCGATCGATAACATCAAAGGCGGCGCCCAGGGGCATTTGCGACCAAGTTTCGCCCGATTCCGGCGTAAAGATGAGGTCGTTCGACCGGAAAATGACGTGGTCCGGCCCGGACCAGGTCTTGAGAGCATCCACGGCTTTTGCTTGCTCAGCCGCGGCGCCGGCTTCGGGCCGTGCGTCTGGAATGCACCACGGGCGCCCGCTTTGGCCGGTAATCCCCCCCTTTTTGGTGGGGCTCGATGATAGAATTTACGCGGCTGCGTTCAGTTCGTGGGCGGGGGTCATCCCGCCGACGCCCATGTTCGGGCGGTCATTGT
>JBLIKI010000168.1:0-5431 GCA_047636235.1 Paracoccaceae bacterium
CGTCGATCTCCAGGCCGCCATCAACAGCTTTGCTGCAGAGCGCAACAGCGATGGAGCCAGGCCATTCGTCTGGCGCGCCGATCCAGATGCCATCATCGCAAGCCGGAGCCGAGGGTTCCAAGCGTTGAAGTCAATCCAATAGAGCGCCGCGATGAAGCGCGCTGCGCCCCCCGTGGCCCCGGCCACCCCAAAAACTGTTCCAAAGATGAAAAAATGCTGCCAGCAGGCGAGAATGCAGTTCTCACCTTGGATCGGCGAGCCGTTCACGCCGAGGATTGCCGCCGATGCGAGCGACGCCGCCAACGTGCCATGCCAGAACCAGCGCCCGCCCCATGGCGACAGGAACCACAGGCCGACGACGATGCAGTAGAACTGAACCTCCACCGGAATCGTCCATAGAATTGACGACCCGTAGATCAGGAACTGGTCCGACGGAACGTTGATCCGAAAGATGCCGGCGATGGCGGTGGCCGACGCGCTGACCAGCAGCACCGCATAGAACAGCGGCAGCACCCGCGCCCCGCGCGCGATGGCGTAGCCGCGCCAATGTGCGGCAGGTTCGCGCCCGGCATATATCATGCCCATCAGGTAGCCGCTCGGCACGAAGAAGATTGAGGCCCCGTATTGCCCCAAGCCGCCGCCCAACTCGTCGTTCGGGGCGAAGCCTGCGGCGGCGGAGTGGGAGACAACGACCGTCACGGCGGCGAGGCCGTGATGGTCGTCAGATAGCGGGTCTGAAGCACAGCGATCCAGGTCGACGGGGATCGTCTGCGCAGTCTGCGCCTCAGCCGGTCAGGTCCGCGAACCGCCCCATCACATCGGCATAAAGATCGCGCTTGAACGGCACGATGTCGGCCACCACCTGATCGCGGGTCGCCCAGCGCCAGGCGCGGAACTCCGGGATCTCAGTCGCGATGTTCACGTCGCTGTCGGTCCCGAGGAACTTGAACGCGAACCACAGCTGTTTCTGGCCGCGATAGCGCCCCTTCCACAGCTTGCCGACCAGATCGGCGGGCAGGTCATAGGTCACCCAGTCCTCGGTCGCGCGGATGAACGCCACCTTGTCCTCGAGGATCCCGGTTTCCTCGCCCAGTTCCCGCACGGCGGCGCGGTAAGGGTCCTCACCCTTTTCCACGCCGCCTTGGGGCATCTGCCACGCCTCGCCTTGCGTGTCGATCCGCTGGCCGGTCAGCACCCGCCCAAGCCCGTCCAGCACGATCACCCCGACGCAGGGGCGATAGGGCAGGACGGCGATCTGCGCGTCGCTCATGGTCATTTGCCGCTCGAATAGACCGCAAGGCCGGCGAGCATGTCGATGGCATACGCCAGCTGCAGGTCGTCTTTGCGCATCTTCACGGTCGCCTCATGGCGCGCGCGCTCTTCTTCCAGCAAGCGACGCTCATCATCCGACAGCTCTTCGGCCAGACGGCCGCGCAGGTCGGCTTCCGAGCGGATCTTGCGCGCGGGCGCGTCGGCCTCGGCCGCATCGGCGGCGGCGAGACGGCGCTGTTCGATCAGGATGTCCGGCTCAATGCCAAGCGCCTGAATCGACCGGCCCGAGGGGGTGTAATACCGCGCCGTGGTCATCCGCAGCGCGCCTTTGCCGGCCATCGGCATGATCGTCTGGACCGAGCCTTTGCCGAACGACTTCGCCCCGATGATGATCGCGCGGCGGTGGTCTTGCAGCGCGCCCGCCACGATCTCGGACGCGGACGCCGAGCCGCCGTTGATCAGCACCACCATCGGCTTGCCGCCCGCCAGATCGCCGACTTGGGCGTTATAGCGCTCGCTGTCCGCCGGATCGCGGCCACGGGTCGACACGATCTCACCCTTTTCAAGGAAGGCGTCCGACACGGCGATCGCCTGGTTGAGCAGCCCGCCGGGGTTGTTGCGAAGGTCGAGCACATAGCCCTCGACGTTCTCGGCCCCGCCCATCTCCTCATGGATCTTCTCCATGCCGGCCTTGAGGTTGTCGTAGGTCTGCTCGGTGAACGACGTGACGCGGATCACGCCGACCTTGCCCTCGACGCGGGCGCGTGCGGCGCGGACCTTGATGTTGGCGCGGGTCAGAACCACGTCGAATGGCTCGTCCATGCCTTCGCGCGCGATGGTGATGGTAATGTCGGACCCGACCGGGCCGCGCATGCTGTCCACCGCATCGGCCAGCGTCAGGCCGAGCACCGACACGCCGTCGATCTGGGTGATGAAGTCGCCGGCTTCGATGCCCGCTTCGGCGGCGGGGGTTTCGTCGATCGGCGAGACGACTTTGACAAAGCCGTTCTCCATGGTGACCTCGATGCCGAGGCCGCCGAATTCGCCCTTGGTCTGCACGCGCATGTCGTCGAACGCGTCAGGGGGCAGATAGCTGGAATGGGGGTCTAGCGAGGTGAGCATGCCCGAGATGGCGGCCTCGATCAGGTCCTTCTCGTTGACTTCCTCGACATAGGCCCCGCGCACACGCTCAAAAATATCACCGAACAGATCGAGATATTCATACGTTGTGCGCGCGGTGTTTTCCTGCGCCATGAGCGGCGCGATCAGCGGCGCCGTGCCGAGCATGCCCGCGATTGCGCCGCCGGCGGCGGCAAGGATCAGCTTGTTCATACGTTAAGGACCTTTTTCATTGTCCGAAAGTTCATTGCCCGTACGCGAACCAGAGCGAAGGGTCGACAGGCACTCCCCCCTCCCGGACTTCCATATAGAGCACTCTTTCGGAGATTGCCCCGCCCGTGGCCGCCGCTTCAATCAAAAACTCAGGAGCATCGGGGGATGCCGCGCCCAATTGGCCGATCGGTTCCCCTGCGCGGACCGTCTCTCCGGCCTCGCGCAGCAGGGTCGCCATGCCCGCCAGCAGCAGCAATCGCCCCGGCGCTGGTTCCAAGATCACCACCTGATCATAGCCCGCCAGCGGCCCGGCGAACCGGACCGTGGCGTCGAACGGCGCCGAGACCTGCGCCCAGCCGGGGGCGGAGATGTTGAGCCCCGACAGCGCGATGCCGTCGGCGTCGCGGCCCTGCCAGCCGGTTTTGATCCGCCCGACCAGCGGCAGCGGCAGGGCGCCCAGCCGCGCCGCATGGGCGGGCGGGCCGGGCAGGGGCGCGGCCGACAGCAGCTTGGCGAACCCCTCCAGCGTGCCGGGACCGTCGCGCAGCGCCGCGATCAGGCCCGGGGGCAGTGGCGCGCGCTTGCCAGCCTGATCGCGCAATATGTCGGCCTGGGCGGCGCGGGCGGTCTGCAATTGCGCCAAGGCGCCGCGCATCTCGGCCTGCAAGGCGGCTTGGGCGGCGTCGGTGGCGCGGGCCTCGGCCAACAGCGCGGCCAGCGCGGCGGTGCGGCCGCGCAGATGCGGGCCGATCAGCGCCAGCGCGTGCCCGGCGCGGATATGCGCCACCGGCCCGCCGGGATCGGTGAGCACCGCGGGGGCGGGGGTGCGCTCCATCCCCATCAACAGACCGAGGATGCGGTCGGTGTCGGCATGGCCTGCGGCGATCCGTCCCTCCAGGGCCTCGGTCCGGCGCGACAGATCGCGCAGGCCCTGGCGCATGGCGGCGAGGCCTTTTTCAAAGGCTGACGCGGCCTCGCCCAACGCCGCAAGGCGGCCCTCGCCATCGGGGGCGGCGCGCAGACGCTCGCCTGCGGCCTCGATCAAGGCGGCGGCCAGCGCGGCCTCGACCGCCGCCGCTTGCGCGCGCGCAACGCCCGGCGCCCCGAGCGCGAGGGCCGCCGCCACCGCGATGCAAGCCGCGCGCCGCATCACAGTATCAGCGACCGGCCGGTCATGTCCGCCGGTTGCGCGAGGTGCATGAGCGCGAGCAGCGTCGGCGCCAGATCGCCCAAGACCCCGCCATCGCGCAGGCGCGCGCCATCGGGCCCGCCGATCAGAATCGCGGGCACCGGGTTGAGGGTGTGGGCCGTGTGCGGCGCGCCGGTGATTGGGTCGACCATCATGTCGCAATTTCCGTGATCGGCGGTGACGATCATCGCGCCGCCGACCTCCTCCAGCGCCTTGATCGCCTCGCCGACGCCGCGGTCGACCTCGGCGCAGGCGATCTTGGCGGCCTCGATGTCGCCGGTGTGGCCGACCATGTCGGGGTTGGCGTAGTTGCACACGATCAGATCATAGTCGCGGCGGCGGATCGCGGCGGTCAAGTGAGCGGTCACCTCGGGCGCCGACATCTTGGGCGCCATGTCATAGGTGCGCACCTTGGGCGATGGCGCCATATGGCGCGATTCGCCGGGATAGGGGGTCTCAACCCCGCCGTTCAGGAAGAAGGTGACGTGGGGGTATTTCTCGGTCTCCGCCAGCCGCAGCTGGGTCTTGCCGTGGGCCGCGACCCATTCGCCCAGCGTGTTGGCGATTTCCTCGGACGGGAACAGCACGGTCATATAGCGGTTGTGGCGCGATGAATATTCCACCATCCCCGCCACAGCGGCGAAGGCCGGGCGGGCGTCGGTGGCGAACCCGTCGAAGGCCGGGTCCGCCAGCGCCGAAAGAATTTCGCGCGCGCGGTCGGCGCGAAAGTTCAGAAACAGCAGGCCGTCGCCGTCCTTCATGCCGCCATGGCCGTCGATGGCGGTCGGAAGGGCGAATTCATCGGTCTCGCCGCGGGCATAGGCCGCGTCAATGGCGGCCTCGGCCGTGGGGGCGGCCTCGCCGATCCCCCGGGTCATGGCGAGGAACGCCGCCTCGACCCGGTCCCAGCGGGTGTCGCGGTCCATGGCATAGAACCGGCCCGAGACGGTGGCGATGGCGGCGACGTCCGGCAGGCCCGCGCGTAAATCGGCCAAGAACCCGATGGCGGATTTCGGGGGCGTGTCGCGCCCGTCGAGGAACAGGTGCAGCGCCACCGGCACTCCCGCGCCCGCGACGACCTGCGCCGTGGCGGCGATATGGCTTGTGTGCGCGTGCACTCCGCCGGGGCCGAGCAGCCCCGCGAGATGCGCCGTGCCGCCCGATGCTTTGAGCGCGGCGATGAAGTCTTGCAAGGCGCCGTTGGCGGCGAAGGCCCCGGTCTCAATCGCCGTGTCGATTTTCGGCAGGTCCATCCACACGATCCGGCCGGCGCCGATATTGGTGTGGCCGACCTCGGAGTTGCCCATCTGCCCCTCAGGCAAGCCCACGGCGTTGCCGCAGGCGGTGAGGGTAGTGTGGGGCGCCTCGCGCCAGATGCGGTCGAACACCGGAGTGTCGCCTTGGGCGACTGCGTTGGCGACGGAGGTGTCCGACAGGCCCCAGCCGTCCATGATCACCAGCACCACAGGGGTTTTCGGGGTGGATGCGGTCATGGGTGCGGCCTCCGGCTGTCGGGTGTTGTATTCTGTGGTAACCCCACCGCGCCGCGCCTTCAACCGCGGCGAAGTCGCGGGCGGGCGGCTTTGGCGCGGGTCCGGTCCCGGGGCGCCTTGCGCCCCCCGGTCCCGGCGCCCCATG
>JBLIKI010000169.1:0-5314 GCA_047636235.1 Paracoccaceae bacterium
CGGCCCTTGGCGTCGGTCTCGGCCATGCTCAGCCCCTCGGCGCCAGCGCGCGCAACGCGGCGCGGATCAGGGCGGAGGCGTCGGGCGCCGCGGCCTCATCATCGGCCGGCGCGGCGGCCTCGGCGATCGCCTGCGCCGCCTCGGACATGCCATAGCCGAGGTTGGTCAGCGCCGACAGCGCGTCGGCCTGCGCGGCCGCGGAGGCGGCGGCCCGCAAGGCCGCCGGATCGGGCGCGGCGGGCGCACGAGTGCGGCGCGGCTTGGCGGCGGGGGCGGGATCGTCGTCCAACACCTCGGGCATCGCCGACACGCCCCCCGCGGGCCGCGCCATCCGCGCGCCCATCGCCATGATCGTCGGGGCCTTGTCTTTAAGCTCCGACGCCAGCCGCGCGGCGATCTTGGGGCCGATTCCGGGCGCGCGGCGGATCGCGGCCGCATCCCCCACGGCGATGGCGCGGGCCAGCGCATCGGGGCCGAGCGCTCCCAGCACCGCCAGCGCCGCCTTGGCGCCCACCCCGGGCACCGAGGTCAGCAGGCGGTGCCATTCCTTTTCCGCCAGCGTGGGAAAGCCGAACAGCTGGTGCAGGTCCTCGCGCACCACCATCTCGGTATAAAGGGCGGCATGCTCGCCGGGCTGCGGCAGCCCCGCCAGCGTGCGGGCCGAGCAATGGATGACATACCCAACCCCCGCCGCTTCGATCAGCGCGTGATCCTCCGCCACATAGTCGAGCCTGCCTGAGATCTTGCCGATCATCGCCGTCGTCTCCACCCTTCGACGCCCGCCACCGGGCCCGTCCGTCCGCGGGGCGTCCCGGCGCGCCCCGCCGCGCCGCGGGCGGACGAGCGGGGGGCTCGCCCCCCCGAGACCGCCCGCACCCGGCCGCCCGCACCCCCGACGCCGACGCCGACGCCGACGCCGACCTAGCGCCGATCCGCCGCCGCGATCGCCTCCGCCAGCCGGTTCTGGAACCGCACATGATGGGCGTGGCACAGCGCTATGGCCAGCGCGTCCGCCGCATCCGGCCCCGCGATCTCCACCCCCGGCAGCATCATCCGCACCATGTGATCGACCTGGCCCTTGTCGGCATGGCCGACGCCGACCACCGCCTTCTTCACCGTGTTCGGCGCATATTCCGCCACCGGGACGCCCGCGCGCGCCGGAACCAGCATCGACATCGCCCGCGCCTGCCCCAATTTCAGCGTCCCCGCCGCGTCCTTGTTCACAAAGGTATGCTCCACCGCCGCGTGGTCGGGGGCGAAGCGGGCCACCACGTCCTCTATCTGCACGAACAGGCTCAGCAGCCGCTGCGCAAGGTCCGATCCCTCGGACGCGCACACCCCGTTGGCGACATGGCTGAGTCGCGATCCCTCGACATCCACCACCCCCCAGCCGGTGCGGCGCAGCCCCGGGTCCAATCCGATCACCCGCATCCTTGCGTCCTTCCTGCAACACTCTGACATCGCTAGCACGAAAGGAGAACGCACCCCAAGCGCAAAGCGACGGAACGACCCCTGCCGCAGTCAGAATCCGACGGTATACATGCCGAGGGCGACTGGTTACCCGACTGTAAACATTAATGAAATCCGCATGCGCCCGACGCATGGCCGTATTGCGTGCAACGCCATTGCTGAAACCGGCGCGCGTCGTTACATGCGCCTCCCGGACATCAGCGATGTCCGGCACGCCCGATCACCCTTCGTGGTTTTCCACGCACTGCGGAGTCCGCACCATGACTTTGTTCGTTCCCAACCTGTCCACGTCCTCCACCCCAATGGGCGCCGCCACCATCCTGCGCGTCGTCAATTCGGTCGAGCGGGTGATCGACGGCCTGATGGCAGCCGTGAAGCTGGCCGAAACCCGCCGCCGCACCCGCGCGCAGCTCGGCCGCCTGACTGCGCGCCAGCTGGCCGATATCGGGCTTGAGGGGCAGAACCTCGACGACGCGATCGAGCGTCGCATCCGCTGACGCCCCGGGGCCGGTAGAACCGGCCCCTCCGACACATTCCGATCCGGGCGCCGCCCCTGCGGCAGGCGCCCGACCGAACGGCCCCCTTGATCACGGGAGGGGCGAGATCAGAGCGCCGCGCCGAAGACCTCCGTGTCCCGCGCCGCACCTCGGTCACGCCATCCCGCCCGCCTGCGGCGCCTCCCTCTGACCGGGGGCGAGGCCGCAATGCGGGGCGGTTGAGAGGGCCAGACGGGGCCGGCGCCCGTCGCCGCCGCGACGCACCCGATCCGGGTGCGCCCGGCGACAGGGCGCCGCCCCCGAAGACCGCCGCGCAGGCGTCCCTCCCGCGCGGCGGTCGCACCTTTCTTTCAACGATGATCGATGGATCGTTTCGCGCCGCATGTCCGCGCCGCAGCTTAGCGGCGCAGCACGAATGTGGTCCATTCGCCCAGGCGAATGCGCCGTTCGCGGCGGAATCCCCAAGACAGATAGGTCGTCTCAACGCCCTGCGCCTGCCAGTTGAGGATGCCCGACAGCACCACCCTGCCCCCCGGCGACACATGGCGCGCCATGTCGGGCGCAAGGCCCCTGAGCGGCCGCGCAAGGATGTTGGCGAACACCAGATCGAACGGCCCCGCCTGGCGCAGCAGCGGGCTGCGAAACCCGACCGAGATCCCGACCTGCATCCACGGCGCCAGCCCGTTATGGACCGCATTGGCGCGCGCGGTGCGCACCGCGATCGGGTCTATATCCGTGGCGACCACCTTGCGGCGCAACGCCTTGGCGGCGCCCATGGCCAGCACGCCGGTCCCGCAGCCGATGTCGGCGACGCGCTTGGGGCGGACCCCGCGGCGCAACAGCCCGTCCAGCGCCAGCAGGCAGCCGCGCGTGGTGCCATGATGGCCGGTGCCAAAGGCCATGGCGGCCTCGATCTCCAGCCCCAGTTTGCTCGCGGGAATCTTGTGGCTGTCATGGGCGCCATAGACCACGAAGCGCCCGGCATGGACCGGGGTCAGTTCACGCCGCACTTGGGCGACCCAATCGCGGTCCTCCAGCACCGATACGGCGAAGGCGCGCGCACCGTGGGCGGCGGCGAGGATCGCCAGCGCGATCTCATCGGGTTTGTCGGCGTAATAGCCGCCGACCTCCCACAGGCCCGATCCGTCCTCGATCTCCATGACCGCAAGGCCGTGGGGGGCGTTCGGCAGCGATTCAACGGCATCGCCCAGCGCATAGGCCGCCTTTTCGCCGGGAATGGTGGTGAGCGCAGTCCAGGTGGTCATGCCAAGGGCCTTTCGAGGTTCGCCGTTCCCAACGCGGTAAGCGTGGGCGCGGGCGGCGTCAAGACGGCGCCGCCCCGCATGGCGTTCCCAAAGGCCGAGATCAGATTGCGTTCAGGCGGCGCCGAGCCCGATCGGACACGACACCCCGGTGCCGGCCATGCCGCAATAGCCGCCGGGGTTCTTGGACAGGTATTGCTGGTGATAGTCCTCAGCGTAATAGAACGCCGGGGCATCAAGGATTTCCGTTGTGATCTTGCCGAATTTCGCCGCCGTCAGCCGCGCCTGATAGGCGGCGCGCGACGCATGCGCCGCGGACTTTTGCGCGGCCGAGTGGGTGTAGACCCCCGACCGATACTGCGTGCCGACATCGTTGCCCTGCCGCATTCCCTGAGTCGGGTCGTGCCCTTCCCAGAACGTTTGCAGCAGCGCGTCATAGCTGGTCACGGCGGGGTCGAACACCACGCGCACCACTTCGTTATGCCCGGTGCGGCCGGAGCATACCTCACGATACGAGGCGTTCGGGGTCAGGCCCCCGGCATAGCCGACGGCGGTGACCCACACGCCGGGCAGGTTCCAAAAGCGCCGCTCGACGCCCCAGAAGCAGCCCATGCCGAAGGTGGTTTCCTCCATCCCGTCAGGGTGGGGGCCTTGCAAGGGGCGGCTGGAGACGTGGTGCAATTCCGAGGTCGGGATCGGGTCGGGGCGGCCGGGCAACGCTTCGGCGCGGTTGGGCATCTCGGGGTGACGGCGAGTGAAGAACATGGGTTGGCCTCCTGTTGATGCTTGAGGTAGCGCGCGGAGCGCCTCTCGGCAACGGCTCGGCGGGCGGCGGCCCTGCCAGATGGCCGCGATGGCGGATTGATTTCATTTTCGGTTCATTTATCGTGACAAAGCAGACTCGGCCAGGTTTGGCCGCGTTATTCCGTAGAGGATTCGCCATGCGATTTTCGTTCACCGCGGCCGCAATCGCCGCGTTTCTGTCTGCAGGCGCCGCGCAAGCCGCCGTGATCGTCAACGTGCAGGAAGACGGCGCCGACGTCGTCATCTACTATTCCGGCACGCTCGACCTAACCGGCGCGACCTTCGTGGGCACAGAGCCTAGCGACGTGTCCGGCGCGATACCGAGCGACGGGATAATTATCAACCTGCTGACATCCTACGATGTCTACAGCTTCACGGGCGTAGGTGGGACGCCCCATGGCGCCGGAGCGGGGGAGGCCGCGAACGGCGCCACGGGGGTCGTGTTCGGATTTGATGCCGGCGCCGTTAGGGTTCCCGTCGGCTATGACGGCAGCACGGCGCTGAACGGTGCAATGATCTTCCTCGGCGCCTCGCTGTCCTCGCTCGGCTACACGCCGGGCGTCTATGGCCTGGGGCTGCCCAATGACGCGATCTTCACCTATGTTGGCGTGACCTCCGCCGTCCCCCTGCCCGCCACCGCGCCGCTGTTGCTGGGCGCGCTGGCGCTGACCGGCTTTGCCGCGCATCGCCGCAACGGCTGATCCGACCAACCTTCCCCCGGCGCGCGTCGCGCCCGGGGGCAGGCGCGCAGGGCAGGACCGCGGTGCATCACGGCCGGGGCGCAGGCCTTTGGCAGACATCCCGATCATCGCCCGGACGCGGGGCGGACGACGCCACAGGCGGCGGCACAAATGAAAACATAATTAGACGCCGGAAATTTAACGTATTAGGCTGAAATTGTCGATTTGACGAAATATTTTCTCCGGGGGTATATCAATGCGAAACTGGCTCAGCGCAATAGCGATGGCTGCAATCATGCCATTCAGCCCGGCACAAGCCGCCGTGATCGTCAATGTGCAGGAAGTTGGGGCCGATGTGGTCGTCAACTTTTCCGGCCAAATCGATCCGACCGGCCTCGGCGCCGGCGCATACTCGGGTGGTACCAACAGATTTGTTCGTCCAGAATTTGGAACGGTAGTCTCAGTTTATTATGAAGGCTGGTTCTACAGCTATGTGACACCGGACGCACCACACGGCACGGGCGTAGCCACCTATACGGAGACCCAGTCGGGCGACAGCTTCGCCGTCAGCAAATTCGGTGTGACGGTGCCCTACCTCTAC
>JBLIKI010000170.1:0-5077 GCA_047636235.1 Paracoccaceae bacterium
GCGACCGGGCGCAGCGGACCGGGCGCCCGTGATAGGCGCGCCCGGTCCCACGATCACTCCGCCGCCTTGGTCTCGCGGGCCTCGCGGATCAGCGACAGGATGTTCTTGGCCGCATCGGGAATGTTCGTCCCCGGCCCGAAGATCGCCTTGACCCCGGCTTTATAGAGATAATCGTAATCCTGCTGCGGGATCACGCCCCCGCAGATCACGATCACTTCGCCCGCCCCGGCGGCGCGCAGCGCGTCGATCATCTGCGGCGCCAGCGTCTTGTGCCCCGCCGCCAGCGATGAGATCCCCACCACATGCACGTCGTTGTCGACCGCATCCTGCGCCGCCTCGGCCGGGGTCTGAAACAGCGGGCCCACGTCGACGTCAAAGCCGATGTCCGCGAACGCGGTGGCGATCACCTTGGAGCCGCGGTCATGGCCGTCCTGCCCCATCTTCACCACCAGCATGCGCGGGCGGCGGCCCTCTTCCTCGGCGAAGGCCTCCACGTCCTTCTGGATCGCGGCGAACCCGGCGTCGCCCTCATAGGCGGCGCCATAAACGCCCGACAGCATCCGCACTTCGGCGCGGTGACGGCCGAACACCTTCTCCATCGCGTCTGAGATCTCTCCGACCGTCGAGCGGGCGCGGGCGCAGTCGATCGCGGAGGCCAGCAGGTTGCCCTCGCCGGTGGCGGCGACCTTCTCCAACGCGGCCAAGGCGGCGTCGCACGCGGCCGTATCGCGGGTGGCGCGGATCTTCTCCAGCCGCGCGACCTGACTGACCCGCACCGCGGCGTTGTCGATGTCAAGGATGTCGATCGGGTCCTGCTTGTCCAGCTTGTACTTGTTGACGCCGACGATCACCTCCTGCCCGCGATCGACCGCGGCCTGGCGGATCGCCGCGGCCTCCTCGATGCGCAGCTTGGGCATGCCGGTGCCGACCGCCTTGGTCATGCCGCCGAGATCTTCAACCTCTTGGATCAGCGCCCATGCCTTTTCCGCCAGCTCGGCGGTCAGCGCCTCGATGTAGTAGGAGCCCGCCAACGGATCGACCACGTTGGTGATGCCGGTTTCTTCCTGCAAGATCAGCTGGGTGTTGCGCGCGACCCGGCTGGAGAAGTCGGTGGGCAGGCCCATCGCTTCATCCAGCGCGTTGGTGTGCAAGGACTGCGTGCCGCCCAGCGCCGCGGACATCGCCTCATACGCCGTGCGCACGACGTTGTTGTAGGGGTCCTGTTCCTGCAAGCTGACGCCTGAAGTCTGGCAATGGGTGCGCAGCATCAGCGACCCTTCTTTCTTCGGGTTGAATTCGGTCATGATCCGGGTCCACAGCAGACGCGCGGCGCGAAGCTTGGCGATCTCCATGAAGAAATTCATGCCGATGGCGAAGAAAAACGACAGCCGACCGGCGAATGCATCCACGTCCAGACCTTGCGACAGCGCCGCGCGGACATATTCGCGCCCGTCCGCCAGCGTGAACGCAAGTTCTTGGACCAGCGTCGAGCCGGCCTCTTGCATGTGGTAGCCAGAGATCGAGATCGAGTTGAACCGCGGCATGTCGGTCGACGTGAAACCGATGATGTCGGCGATGATCCGCATCGAAGGCTCAGGCGGGTAGATGTAGGTGTTGCGGACCATGAACTCTTTGAGGATGTCGTTCTGGATGGTCCCTGACAGCTGGGCGCGGTCGACGCCCTGTTCCTCGCCCGCGACGATGAAGCTGGCGAGGATCGGGATCACCGCGCCGTTCATGGTCATCGACACTGACACATCGCCAAGCGGGATGCCGTCGAACAGGATCTTCATGTCCTCGACGCTATCGATCGCCACCCCGGCCTTGCCGACATCGCCCACCACGCGCGGATGATCGCTGTCATAGCCGCGGTGGGTGGCCAGATCGAAGGCCACCGACACGCCCTGCTGCCCCGCCGCCATCGCCTTGCGATAGAACGCGTTCGACGCCTCGGCGGTGGAGAAGCCCGCATATTGCCGGATCGTCCACGGACGGCCCGCATACATCGTCGCCTTGGGGCCGCGGGTGTAGGGCGCGAAGCCCGGCAGGCCGCCGAGATGATCGAGCCCTTCCAGATCCGCCTCGGTATAGAGCGGCTTGATATCGATGCCCTCGACCGTCTTCCAGGTCAGATCCTCGGGCGCGCGGCCCTTGAGTTCCTTGCGCGCCAGCGCGCGCCATGCATCGAGATCAGGTTTGGTCATGTCAGCCTCCGGGTCGGTCGCATCGTCGCCGCCCCCGAGAGGGATGGCGCGGCAGGGTCGGGTCGGGGCGAGGCGGCGCGGGCGCGCACGTCTCGCAAATTCGGCGCGCGTCGCTTTGGCCCTTCGCACAAGGCCCCGCACGCCCTATCTGTATCGCAGCCAAGGGAGCCCGAATGACACCGCTATTTCGCCACACCACTCGAACGCTGATCGCGTTCCTTGTCTTGTGCGGTCCTGCGCGGGCCGAAGACCCGCTTACCGCCTATCTGTGGGCGTCGCGCCCGCTGATCATATTCGCCGACAGCGAAAAGGACCCCCGCTTCGACCTCCAGCTGAGGGAGCTGGCGAAAGAGACCGAAGCGCTGGAGGAGCGCGACGTGGTGATCCTGACCGACATCGACACCGGAGGGTCAAGGGCGGACCGCAGCGAGCTGCGCAAGAAATTCCGCCCCCACGGCTTCACCGTGATCCTCGTGGACAAAGAGGGCGAGACCGCCCTGCGTCGCCCCGTGGTGGTCACCGCCGATGACATCACCCGCCAGATCGACCGGATGCCGATGCGCCTGCGCGAAATCGGCCGCCGCTTGCTGGCCCCGATCCCCTGACGGGGACCGGGTTCAGGCAGTGATCACTCGAATTCCATGATCACTTCGTCGACCGCGAGGCTGGCGCCCGCGGCGGCGTTCAGCTTGGCCACGATCCCGCGACGCTCGGCGCGCAGCACGTTCTCCATCTTCATCGCCTCGACGGTGCAGAGCGCCTGACCCTCCTGCACCTCTTGGCCGACCTCGACCGCGATCGATACGATCAGGCCGGGCATCGGGCACAGCAGCAGTTTCGACGTGTCCGGCGGGGTCTTCTCAATCATGTGGACCGCCAGTTGGGCCGCCCGCACGCTGCGCACGAACACCTTCAGGTCCGCGCCGCGATAGCGCATCCGGAACCCGGCCCCGGCGGCATCCACCTTGACCGGCATCGCCGCCCCGTCGACCACCGCCACGGCGAGGGTGTCGCCCGGGCTCCAAGTCGTCTCAACGGTCATCGCCGCGCCGTCGTCGAAGATGATCGTCGATCCGGCGCCCGACGCCGCCACCGTGACCGCGAAGTCGGTCTTGTCGATGGTCACCACCCAATTCGGGTCCAGCTTGCGCGCATGGTTGCGCATGGCGCCGGAGATCTGCGCGTCGCGCGCCTCACGCACCGTTTTCATGTGCGCGGCAGCGGCGGCCAGACGGCGCAGCGTCGCCGCGTCCGGGGTCACACCCTTGAAACCGTCGGGGTATTCCTCCTCGATGAACGCGGTGGAGATGTCGCCGGAAATGAACCGCGGGTGGTCCATCACGGCGGCGCAGAACGGCAGGTTGTGGCCGATCCCCTCCACCTCAAAGCTATCGAGCGCGTTGCGCATCACTTCGATCGCGCCCGCGCGGGTCGGCGCCCACGAGCACAGTTTGGCGATCATCGGGTCGTAATACATCGAGATCTCGCCGCCCTCGAACACGCCGGTGTCGTTGCGCACGGCGTGGGAGGGGGTGGCTTCCTCAACCGGCGGGCGATAGCGCGACAGACGGCCGATCGAGGGCAGGAACCCGCGGAACGGGTCCTCGGCGTACAGGCGCGATTCAATCGCCCAGCCGTTGATGCCGATGTCGGATTGCTGCATCGCCAGCTTTTCGCCCCAGGCGACACGGATCATCTGCTCCACCAGATCGATGCCGGTGATCAGCTCGGTCACCGGGTGCTCCACCTGAAGGCGGGTGTTCATTTCCAAGAAGTAGAAATTCCGCTTGCTGTCGACGATGAATTCGACCGTGCCGGCGGAGCAATAGTTCACCGCCTGCGCCAGCGCCACCGACTGCTCGCCCATCGCTTTGCGGGTCTCGGCGTCGAGGAACGGCGAGGGCGCCTCCTCGATGACCTTCTGGTTGCGGCGCTGGATCGAGCATTCCCGCTCATTCAGCCACAGGCAATTGCCGTGCTTGTCGCCCAGCACCTGAATTTCGATGTGGCGCGGCTGGGTGATGAACTTCTCGATAAAGATCCGGTCGTCGCCGAAGCTGTTTTTGGCCTCGGATTTCGACAGCGCAAAGCCTTCGCGCGCCTCGGCATCGGTCCAGGCGACGCGCATGCCCTTGCCGCCGCCGCCCGCCGAGGCCTTGATCATCACCGGATAGCCGACTTGGTTGGCGATCTTCACCGCGTCCTCGGCGTCCGCGATCAGGCCCATATAGCCGGGCACGGTCGAGACCCCGGCCGCGGCGGCCAGCTTTTTTGAGGTGATCTTGTCGCCCATCGACTCGATCGCTGACGCGGGGGGGCCGATGAAAGCGACGCCGAGGTCCTCGAGCGCTTTGGCGAAATCGGCGCGCTCGGACAGAAAGCCATAGCCGGGATGCACCGCATCGGCGCCCGACGACTTCACCGCCGCCAGGATCTTGTCCATGACGATGTAGGATTCCGATGCGGCGGGCGGGCCGATATGCACCCGCTCATCCGCCATGCGAACATGGAGCGCGTCGCGATCTGCGTCCGAGTAGACCGCGACGGTCTTGATGCCCATCTTCTTGGCGGTCTTGATGACCCGGCAGGCGATCTCGCCCCGGTTCGCGATCAGGATCTTCTTGAACATGTCCGCTCCTCAGCGCCCCGGGTCGCGGGGCCGTCGTAGAAATGGCCAAGCCCGTCCCGCATGGATGCGGGACGGGCTTGGCGAATGGGCGTCCGCCCCTGCGTGGCGCAGGGGCGAGCGTGGATGATAACCCCGGCGTCAGTCGCCGAGATTGATGTCGTCTTTGTCGGTGAGGGCGCCGGTCGCGGCCCCGACGGCGCCGCCGATGAGCGCGCCACCAAGCACCGGAGCGCCGACGACCGCG
>JBLIKI010000171.1:0-5047 GCA_047636235.1 Paracoccaceae bacterium
AACCAAAGGACCGCGTAGATGACGATAAGGCCGGTGATTGAGATCATATCTGTTCAAGCTCCACCAATGCGCCGTTGAAATCCTTGGGGTGCAGAAACAACACCGGCTTGCCATGGGCGCCGATCTTGGGCTCTCCGGTCCCCAGCACCCGCGCGCCGGACGCTTGCAAGCGGTCGCGGGCGGCCAGAATGTC
Organism: Paracoccaceae bacterium; assembly: GCA_047636235.1. Lineage (GTDB taxonomy): Bacteria > Pseudomonadota > Alphaproteobacteria > Rhodobacterales > Rhodobacteraceae > JBOCEF01. The sequence goes on from JBLIKI010000171.1 coordinate 194, forward strand.
GTCCACCTCATAGCAGATATGGTGGATGCCGCCCGCGGGATTCTTGTCGAGGAACCCTTGGATCGGCGATCCCTCGCCCAACGGGAACAGCAGTTCGATCTTGGTGTTCGGCAGGGTGATGAACACCACCGTCACGCCGTGGTCCGGCTCATCCTGCGGGGCGCCGACGGTTGCGCCGAGGGTGTCGCGGTATTGCGCGATCGCGGCGCCAAGATCCGGCACGGCGATGGCGACATGGTTCAGGCGTCCGATCATTGGGCTCTCCTGCGCTTCGGGGCTGAGAATGGAGCTAGCGCCCCGCCCCGCCCCATGCAAGGGGGGGCGGCGACGCAGGCGCGCGGCGGCCCCGACCCTTTTGCGCCCCGGGGCGGCGCCGATGCTGGACATCCCCGTCCGGCTGATATACCGCCGGTCGGCATAATCTTCCGCGCCCGCGCGACGGGGCGCAATAAACCAAACGGAACGAAGGGGAAACGGCATGCGCGTGTACTATGACCGTGATTGCGACATCAACCTGATCAAGGACCTGAACGTGGCGGTTGTGGGCTATGGCTCGCAGGGTCATGCGCACATCCTCAACCTGCAGGATTCGGGCGCCAAGAACCTCGCCGTGGCGCTGCGCCCCGGTTCCGCCTCAGCCGCCAAGGCCGAAGCGAAGGGTCTGGCCGTCATGGCGATCGCCGAGGCCGCCGCCTGGGCCGACGTTATCATGATGGCGATGCCCGATGAGCTTCAGGCCGAGACCTATTACGCCCACATCCACGACAACCTGCGTGACGGCGCCGCGATCGCCTTCGCCCACGGTCTGAACGTGCATTTCGGCCTGATCGAGACGAAGCCGGGCGTCGACGTGATCATGATGGCCCCCAAAGGCCCCGGTCACACCGTGCGCGGCGAATTCCAGAAGGGCGGCGGCGTGCCCTGCCTGGTGGCCGTGCACCAGAACGCTTCGGGCCGCGCGCTTGAAATCGGCCTGTCCTACTGCTCGGGCATCGGTGGCGGCCGTTCCGGCATCATCGAGACCGACTTCAAGGAAGAGTGCGAGACCGACCTGTTCGGCGAGCAGGCCGTGCTGTGCGGCGGCCTGGTGGAGCTGATCCGCATGGGCTTCGAGACCCTCGTCGAGGCGGGCTATGCCCCCGAGATGGCGTATTTTGAATGCCTGCACGAAGTGAAGCTGATCGTGGACCTGATCTACGAAGGCGGCATCGCCAACATGAACTACTCGATCTCCAACACCGCGGAGTTCGGCGAGTATCATTCGGGGCCGCAGATCCTTCCCTACGCCGAGACCAAAGCGCGGATGAAGAAAGTGCTGACCGACATTCAGGACGGCCGCTTCACATCCGAATGGATGCGTGAATACAAGGCCGGGCTGCCGATGTTCAAGGCGATCCGCCGCAACAACGACGCCCACCAGATCGAGGAAGTCGGCGCCAAGCTGCGCGCAATGATGCCCTGGATCGCCGCCGGCCAGCTGGTCGACAAGACCAAGAACTGATCCGACAGCCTTCGGGCGACGAAGGATGAGAGGGGGGGACGCGCAAGCGTCCTCCCTTTTTCGTTGCCGGGGCGGCTTTGCATCCTTCGCAACTTCAGCGCTAAATCCGCGCGCTCGCCCGACGCCATGACAATGAACTCGTCATGAATGCGCCCAGTTCGTTCGGTATCGGCGGCATCGGACCGGATGGCGGAAACGATTTATCCACGCACGGGGCGCAGGGTCAGTCACGCAGCGCCGCGCGAGAAGACGCCGCATGGATTGGAGAGCCGCCGCCAAGATGACTGACGCCGCCCCCAGCGCAGACACGATCTTGCGTGCCGCCGTCGATTCGATGGCGGAGGCGGTGATCATTTGCGACGCCGATTTCCGCCTGTTGTTCGCCAACGCGCAGGCGGAGCGCTCGCTGGGCCGGTTCCTCGCCAAGCTGCGCGACGGCGCGACCTTCGCGCAAGCGGCCGCGGCCGCGACCCGGCGCCTGCGTCCCGCGCTGACCGAGGCCGAGGCCGACCGGATCGCCCGCCAGATGGAGGCCGCGTTCCAAGCCGGGGCGCGGGCGCGGGTGCGCGGCGACGATGGCGCGCCGCTCGATGCGCGGCTGTCGCGGCTGCCGAACGGCGAATTCGTCGCAATCATGGTGGACATGTCCGCCCAGATCGCCCGCCAGACCGATCTGATGCGCGCGTTGGACCGGGCCGAACGGGGGGCTGAGGCCCGGGCCGCCCAGATGGCGGAGCTGAGCCATGAATTGCGCACGCCCCTGACCGGCCTTTTGGGCATGGCGCAGGTGCTGTCGCACCAAAATCTGACCCCGGAGCAGCATGAGATGGTGCTGACGCTGCGCCGATCGGGCGCCGCGCTGATCGAGTTGCTGAGCGCGACCATCGTGCAATCGCAAGACGCGCTGACCCAGGACGCGCTCTCGCCGGCCGAGCATGACCCCCGCGCGGTGCTGGCCGACGCCGCCGCGCTGTGGCGCCCTCTGGCCAAGGCCAAGAACATCGAGATCGAGGTGTTCGTGGCGCCGGATGTGCCGCACGCGCTCAGCCTTGATGCGCTGCGCGTCGGCCAGTGCCTGAGCAACCTGATCTCCAACGCCGTCCGCTACACCAGCGGGTCGCTGATCGAAGTGCGCGGCGCCATGGGCGCCGACGGCCGCAGCTTGCTGGTCCACGTGACCGATGATGGCGCAGGGGTCGATCCGGCGCTGGCCGGAACACTGTTCGATCCGTTCGTGCGCGGCCCCGTCCATGCGGACCTGCCGGGATCGGGCCTCGGGCTGGCGTTGACGCGGCGTCTGGCGCGGCTGCATGGCGGGGATGTCATTGCCGTCACGCCGCCCGAGGGCGGCGCGCGGTTCACCCTGCATGTTGAGGTCGCGGTCGGCGCCGCACCCGACCGGGGCGTCGGGGGACGAGTGCTGATCGTGGACGATGATGCTAGCAACCGCGCCGTGGTCCGCCACATGCTCGATTCGCTGGAGCTTGATCTGTCAGAGGCTGCGACTGCGGCCGAAGCGCAGGCCGCCATTGCCGCCGAACCGCCCGATCTAGTGCTGCTAGACCTGAACCTGCCAGACCTGAGCGGGACCGACTTGGTGAGCGCCATCGCCGAACGAATGCTGACGCCGAGGATCGTGGTGCTGACCGGCGACCAGTCGGTTCTGCGGACGCCGATGCCCGACGCGGTGCGCTCGACGCTGCTGAAGCCCGTCGACATGGAGGCGCTGCGCGAGGCGGTAATCTCAGTTTTAGCGCAGCGTGGCGATACCCGGACGTCGGACGGGACCTAGGACGGGACAGCGCGGCGAAAGCGCGGCTGCGCCTCCGCCTCAGGCCCCCATCTGCACCGCGCGGCGAAGCTGGACGCCGTCGATGCGCCAAGCGCCATCGATCTCGATCATGTCATAATCGGCGATCCAAGCGCGGCCCGTCTGGTCGGTGATGACCACGGTCTGGCGCAGGCGCGGGCCGATCGGCTGGATCGCGCCAAACACGTGGCGTTGCGCGCCTTGGACCATAGGATAGCCGAGACGGACCATCTCGCCGAAATTCTCCGGGGTGACGAACCGGCGCTGGATTTGCGGCGAGGCGTAGCTGAACGCCTCATCGTAATCCTTGCGGGCGATCGCGGCGATCTGGCGATCGATCGTCTCGTGGAGCGCGGCCGGCGCCTCGGCGACGGGCGAGGTGACGGCGGCGGGCGGGGCGGGCGGAGCCGCGCGCGCCGGACCCGACACCATCCCTGCGGCGATCAGCGCGGCGCTGAGCGCAGCCGAGCTGCATAGAATGTTCCGACCGGACATGGCGCATTCCTTGTTTCTTTGATCACCCAATTTCAAATGAAGCGCGAAGACGCCGAGACAAGGCTGGATTTTCCCACGAGCGACACATATATAAATTCAAAGATGTCAAAACCGAGGTTATCCCATGAACCCTGACTGGATGAACGGCCTTGTCGGAGGGGCGCTGATCGGCGCCGCGGCAGGTCTTTTGCTGCTTGGAAACGGCCGGATCGCCGGGATCTCGGGCATTCTTGGCGGCCTTCTCGACACGTCGTCGGGCAAGATGTGGGCTGAGCGCGCGGCCTTCATCAGCGCGATGCTGGTCAGCCCGCTGCTATATCTGGCGCTGTTCGGCGACAAGACGGTGTCGGTGACCCCGGACGCGGCGCTGCTGGTGGCGGGCGGACTGCTGGTGGGCTTCGGCTCGCGGCTCGGGTCCGGCTGCACGTCGGGGCACGGGGTGTGCGGGTCGGCGCGGCTGTCGAAACGATCCTTGGTCGCGATGGCGACCTTCATGGCCACCGCGATCGCCACCGTGGCGATCATGGGCGGCCAGGCCTGATAGCGGGAGCGAGAGAAATGCGCTTTGCGATCGCGGCCCTTTCGGGCCTTCTGTTCGGCCTCGGGCTGATGATTTCCGACATGGTGAACCCAGCCCGGGTGCGGGCGTTTCTGGACGTCGCGGACATCGCCTCGGGGACCTGGGACCCGACGCTGATGTTCGTGATGGGCGGCGCCATGGCGATCAGTGCGGGCGCGTGGCTGGTCAGCCATAACCGCGCGACGACGCTGCTGGGCGGGGCGATGCCGTCCCCGCCCTCGCCAAAGATCGACGCGCGGCTGGTGGCCGGGTCGGCGATCTTCGGCATCGGCTGGGGGCTGGTCGGGATCTGCCCGGGGCCGTCGCTGGTGGCGCTTGGCTTCGGCGGGGCGGCGACGGCGATCTTTTTCGCAGCGATGCTGGCGGGGATGGTGGCGTTCTGGCTGCTGAACCGCATGTTGCAGCGCCGACACGCCGCGGCCTGGACCCAAGCCTGAACCAAGGCCCGCAAGACGGTCCACATGACGG
>JBLIKI010000172.1:0-5024 GCA_047636235.1 Paracoccaceae bacterium
TGAGTCCTGAGCCTAGTCTAAAAACTACACCGCCTTGACGAACGCGAGCAGCGTTCGCGGCGTCAGGTTGCGGAGGGTTTTGGGGTCGGCATGTCGACCCGGACCACCTAGGTGATGGGGCGCCGCCACACAGATGCGGGGTCGGCGAAGGGCCGCGGGCTTGCGCGCAAGAACGAACCGCTTCGGCGCGACATGCGGTTCTTCGCGAGTGAAAAGTCCCTAGGTTCAGGTTGGTTGAAGAACAACCCGGGGCCGTTCCCGTCGACCGGCTTCGCCGTGTGCTGACCGTCGGCCCGCGAGGGATGCAGGCCATCCGCAATCGCCCCGCCAGCCGCAGGCGGGGCAGTGACATGCTCGGGTCGGCGCACATCAAGGATCGGTCGCGCCAGAGCCGTGGAGGCTGCCGCTTGACCAACCGCTGGCCGGCGGCGGACCCGAGGACCGCGCTGCAACGCGACCGGCTGCTCGACAGCCGCAAGCAGCCGCTGGCCGAGCCGGCGCCCAACGCCGAGATGGACCGCGATCCGCCCGCCGCAATGGCTATTGCCGCAAGACGGTCCTGACCGGCGATGGCCGGATCGACCCGCACGTGCCGCGCGACCGGCAGTCGAGCCTCGACGGGCTCGCACCGAGCGGGCTCCTCAACCAGTCAAGCAAGGACCAAAGCCCGAACAGAACCACCCTCTGAGCGAAGAAATTTCGGGGAGCAGGTCATGCATGCTCCTCCTTGGCGGCAAGGAAAAATAGTGTTCATCGATTCGTCGCAATAAGTGCATTTATTTTAGGTTTGGCGCGCCTTTAATTCTATTGATGAGGCGGAATTCAGCGGCCGCAAGCGCATGCGGGGATCTGCGGGGTTTTTCAACACAATCGGCCGAGCGCCGCCGTTCAGTCGCCTGATATTTTGTGCGGTGAGGCTTTCGCTTCACAGACGTTAAATCAGCGTGGGGCATTTTCGTCCACTAAACAAAGCCTGACGGCCAAGGGGCGCCCGTAGTCGGCGCTTTCGCAAAACAATAACCCCGCAAGTTACTGACAAAACGAGTCAAACCCCGATCTGGCCGCTTGCTAAACCCCGCCTACCGCATAAGGTGGGCCCATGAGCGCAGCAGCCACCTTGGTCAAGCCGCGCCACCTCAGGGAGGAAGAACATGAAACTCAACAACATTCTGGCCGCAACCGTCTCGGCTGTCGCTTTGATGGGGCTGTCCGCGTCCATGGCGTCCGCGGAGACCAAGCTGAAATGGGCGCACGTTTATGAATCAAGCGAGCCCTACCACACCTGCGCCGTGGCCGCGAACGACCGACTGATGGACGCCACCGCGGGCCGATACGGGATCGAAGTGTTCCCGGCCTCGTCCTTGGGCAAAGAGGTCGACATCAACGAAGGCCTCGGCTTCGGCACCGTCGACATCATCTACACCGGACAGCTGTTCGCCGGGCGCTCGTTCGGCCCCATCGCCATTGGCGGCGCGCCGTTCATGTTCCGTGACTGGGATCACTGGGACAAATACCGCAACTCCGACCTGTTCGCGGAAATGGCGGACGGCTACACCAAGGCGACCAACAACCACATCACCGCGATGACCTATTATGGCGCGCGCCATGTGACCTCGAACAAGCCGATCCTGGCGCCCGCCGACATGGATGGCCTGAAAATCCGCGTGCCCAACGCGCCGCTTTACATGATGTTCCCCTTGGCCACCGACGCCAACCCGGCCCCGATCGCTTTCGCCGAGGTGTATTTGGCGCTGCAGCAGGGCACCGTGGACGCGCAGGAAAACCCCCTGCCGACGATCCAGGCCAAGAAATTCTACGAAGTGCAGAGCGACATCAACCTGACCGGCCACATCACCGACGCGCTGCTGACCATCGTCGGCGGCCCGGCGTGGGATGCCATGGACGCCGCCGATCAGGCCGTGCTGTCGCAGGTGACCAAGGACACCTCCGTGTGCGCCACCGACGCGATCATCAAGGCCGAAGGCGAACTGGCCGAGTGGTTCCGCGGCCAGGGCGTCAGGGTGAACGATGTCGACCGCGGCCCGTTCATCGAGGCGGTCAAAAAGATGCACAACGGCAAGATGGCCACATGGGATCAGGCCACCTACGATCGGCTTCAGGCGATCAAGTAAGCGTCCCCGCTTGGCAGGCGGGCGTCCTTGCCCGCCTGCACCCCATTCCCCGAAGGATACGTTATGACCGGACATGAGTCGTCTGAGCAAAAAGTGACGGCGCCGATCAGCCTGAAAGAAGAGAAAATCGACCTTTCGGACCAGACTTGGGACGACTCCGTCATCCTGATCTTGTTCTGGTTTCTGGCGTTTGTGGTGTTTCTTCAGTTCTTCACGCGATACGTCCTGAACGATTCGATCGCCTGGACCGAAGAGATCGCCCGCTATCTGCTGATCGGCGTCACCTTCATCGGGGCGATCATGGCGACCCGAAAGCAAAGCCACATCGCGGTTGAGTTCATCTATCGATGGATCCCGCGCACGGGTCGGCGCATCGCCCAAACCGTGATCGATCTGCTGACCACCGGCTTTTTCATCATGCTCGCGGTGCTGAGCGGGCAGATCGCCGGGCGCACCCGGCAGTTGATGGTGTCGCTCGAGATTCCGAAATCGATGATCTACTGGATCGTCGCCGCCGCTTTCGTGTGCATGGCGCTCTATTCCGCTTGGAACACCTGGCGCCACTTGCGCACCGGCACCAGCAAGCTGATCGACCCCGAATTGCACGCGGACCAGATCCGCGCCATCGACTAGGAGCAGGCCCCAGTGGACATAATCTGGCTATTCGTAATGCTGACGGGCATGTTGGTGGTTGGGATGCCCGTGGCCATCGCGCTGGCCGGTTCGTCGGCGATCTTCATCATCTTCAGCGGCTCGACCCCGGCGATGGTGGTGGCGCACCGCATGATCAACGGCGTCGACAGCTTTCCGCTGCTGGCGGTGCCGTTCTTCATCCTCGCCGGCAACCTGATGAACACGGCCGGGATCACCGAACGGATCTTCAACTTCGCGCTGGCGCTTGTGGGCTGGATGCGAGGGGGCCTCGGCCATGTCAACGTCGGCGCGTCGGTGATCTTCGCGGGCATGTCCGGCGCGGCGGTGGCCGATGCCGGGGGCCTTGGCGCGATCGAGATCAAGGCGATGCGCGACGCCGGCTATGACGTGAAATTCGCCGTTGGCATCACCGCGGCGTCCTCGACCATCGGGCCGATCATTCCGCCGTCCCTGCCGATGGTGATCTATGGCGTGGTCGCCGGGGCCAGCATCGGGCAATTGTTCGTCGCGGGGTTCATTCCGGGGCTGCTGATGGCGGGATCGCTCAGCATCATGATCGCGGTCATGGCCCGGCGCAGAGGGTTCGGGCGCGACCAGCCGTTCTATTGGTCGGTGCTGTGGTCGACCTTCCAGCGCGCGTTCCTGTCGCTGCTGACGCCGGTGATCATCGTGGGGGGCATCCTGTCGGGCGCCTTCACCCCGACCGAGGCGGCTGTGGCCGCTTGCGCCTGGGCGTTGTTCCTGGGGCTGGCGGTGTATCGCACCCTCACCTTGCCGCGGTTCCTGCGCGTCAGCTTCGACACCATCGAGACGACGGCGGTGGTGCTGCTGGTCGTCGGCGCCGCGGCGGTGTTCGCGTGGATCCTCACGTCCAACCGGGTGCCGGAGCAGTTCGCGGCCGGGTTGCTGGCGATCTCGGACCGGCCTTGGGTGATCTTGCTGTTGATGAACCTGATCCTGCTGGCGGTCGGCTGCTTCATGGAGACGGTGGCCGCCATCACCATCATGGTGCCGGTGCTGTTGCCGATCGCCGTGGTGCTGGGGATCGACCCGGTGCATTTCGGCGTGATCATGGTCCTCAACCTCATGCTCGGGCTTTTGACGCCGCCGGTGGGCATGGTGCTCTATGTTCTCGCGCGCGTCGCCAAGATCCCGTTCGAGCAATGCGTGGTCGGCACCGCGCCGTTCCTGATCCCGCTGGTGATCGTGCTGTTGCTGGTGACCTTCGTTCCGGCGATCACCATGTGGCTGCCGACATTGATCTATCGTTAGGAGCGACATGACCTCGTCTGTATCGGCCGACGACTTGGCCCGTTTCTGCCGCGCCGTGCTCACCGCGGCGGGCGCCGACGCCGGCACCGCGCGCGATTGCGCGGACTCGATGATGCATGGCTCGCTGCATGGGGTGGACAGCCACGGGGTGCGCCTGCTGGGCCACTACGCCAAGGCGCTGCAGGGAGGGCGGCTGAACAAGGCGCCCAACCTGCGGTTCACCCGGACGCGGGCCGGATCGGGGATGTTGGACGGGGACCACGCCCAAGGCGCCCGCGCCGCCTATGCCGCGATGGACCATGCCTGCGATCTGGCCGCCGAGGCCGGGGTGGGCGCCGTTGGCATCACGAATACGTCGCATTTCGGACCGGCCGGCGCCTATGCGCTTCGGGCGGCGCGGCGGGGCTATCTGGCGCTGGCCACCTGCAACAGCGACAGCATCGTGCGGCTGCATGACGGGGCGGAGCGGTTTCACGGCACCAACCCGCTCTCGGTCGCCTGTCCCGCGCCGGGCGATCCGTGGCTTTTGGACATGGCCACCAGCGCTGTGCCCTATAACCGCGTGGAGCTTTACCGCTCCACCGGGACGACGCTGCCGGGCGGGGTGGCATCGGACACCGCAGGCGCCGACACGACGGATCCGAACCTGGTGGACATGCTGGCGCCGCTCGGCGGGGCGTTCGGGTTCAAGGGCGCGGGGCTTGGCGGCGTGGCGGAGCTGTTGTCGGCGGTGATGACCGGCATGAAGCTGTCGCCGGACATCGCGCCGATGATCGGGCCCGATTTCAGCGCGCCGCGCGGCATGGGGGCGTTCATGATCGCGCTGGACCCGGGCGCCTTCGCGGGGGCGGACATCGTGCAGGCCGGGGTGACGCGGTATCTGGCGTTGCTGCGCGCCTCTGCGGCGCGGCCGGGCGCCACGGTGATGGCGCCGGGGGACCGCGAATGGGCGGTGGCGCGGGATCG
>JBLIKI010000173.1:0-4933 GCA_047636235.1 Paracoccaceae bacterium
CTGATGCGGTGCGCGATGGGCGTTCTGAACACCATGCCGGAGCTTGCGACCTGACTGCCCGCCGCGGCCGGGTTCGGCAGATGACGCGCCTGCCTGAGAGGTGATGCGCCCCCCCCCCCCCGCCGCAACTGCGACCCATGGCGCCGCATTGCGCCGCGCAGGTCACCGCCAGCGTTTTTTGCGCCACAGCGTTTCGCCGTCAGAGCGCAGCATCAGCGCGCGGTCGTCATCAGGCAGGGTCAGCGCCGCTGCCTCGGCCCCGTCGGGCGCGCCGGCGAAACCGCGCCCGCGCCAGCGCCGGTGCAGCAGCGCATCGATGGCGTGGGTCGTCTCGATCCGCATTCGCAGCGCGTCGGAAAGCTCGGCCGCCTTGATCGCCCCGGCGATGGCGCGGCCGCCGCCGACATTGCGCGCCTCGACGGCATCGTCCACGCCCAGATCACGCGAAATCGCCGCGACCACCTCATCGCAGCGTTCATGGCCGCCGACGAAGTGAAACCCGGCCAGCAGCGATTCCAGCCGCCGGAACCGATCGCGTGAGGACAGCCCGTAGATCATCGGATAGCCGACCTCGAAATACCGCATCAGCAGGAACCGCGCGATCGGGTTGCGCCGCTGGGCGCGCATCCAGTCGTCAAAGGGCGGGGGCGCGGGTTGGCCGCGATCCTGCGCGCGCCACAGGCGATAGTTGTAGAAGCTGACATGCCAGCCGACCGGATCGCGCAGCAGCACTGATTCACGCAACTCGCGCCCCGGAAATTGCGACGCCATCGAACGCGCCAGCGAATGACCCGAGATCACCTTGCCGCCCGCGACCACCTCGGGCGGCAGCGCGGCGCGGTTGCCGAGCACGTCGCGCAGCGGGTTCTTCCAGCGCGGCGCCAGCGCGAACCCGCCCGGGCCCAAGGTGCGGCGGAAATGGGTCTCGACGGTGGTGCCGGCGCATTTCGGGACGTGGACGAAGAAATGGATCGGATCGGGCATGGTGGTCCTTCGCGGTGAAGCGGCCGAAGCGGGCGCGGCGCCATCGGGCCCGGCCCAAGCCCCTATCGGCCATGGACCAGGCGATTGCAAGGCGCCCCCCCACGCCAGCCCCCCCGCCGAGACCGGATACCAGAACCCCATGATGAAATCATCGCCGCTGCGCTAGGTCGCGCCCATGAACGCCGTCCGAACGTCGATCCGCACCAGCCGGGGGGACCTGTGCGATTGACCTCGGCGAGGTCCGCGGTTGATCGCACGGGCGCCGCGATCATCTGAGCCATGCTGCTCAAGATGAGCCGGATCGACGTCATGCTCGCGATACTCAACCCTTTTTTCGCACCCGAACTGTGGGCTGGCGATCAGCGCGTGCGCTCTCTCTCGCAGCAGGGAGCGGACCTGATCGCGCGGGACGCCGCCTCAGGACAGGAGCGGCTCCATGCCATGTCGTCGCTGACGACCACGCGGGCGGTGATGGCCGAGCTTGGGGAAATCGCCGCGCAGCGCGCCCCGGTCGCTTGCCGGCGGCTCGGCGTGGCGGGACTTGACGATACGGCGCTCCGTCTCGAATTCGGCGTCGGCCATCGACATGCCGAACACCGAGGCCCCGCCCTTGCACCGCCGCGTCACGCCCGGCGCGATGGAATTGCGGTCAGACGGCGCGCCCGGCGTCAGCCCCGGATGACGCGCCGAGCCGACGCGCCGAGCGGCGGGGCGTACTCGCTCCTCACCATCAGGCCCGGATGGACGGGCGCATCGCCCAAGGCGACGCAGTTCAGGGCTCAGGTCGGGATAGTCGCCGCGTCCGGCAGCGTCAGAAACCGGCCAAGGCGCTCGGCCGCGCGCAGCTTCGCCGGGTCGCCCGCGCCCTTGCGTTCGCCGATGCCCTACGCCTTGTCAGCGCCGCCGAGATGGCCGTTGCCGACAAGCAGATCTTCGCCCGTCGAGGCGACGCGGTTCTTATGCTTCGGGTCGGGATGGGTGAACTGCAGCCCGCCGATGGTCGGTAGCGTGCCGTGGCGGCCGGCCTGTCGCAACCGCTTGGTGCGCGAGCACCGCAGCGCATCCGCATCGGCCGCCATGCCGATGCTGCCATTGACCGACCCCCGGATCCACCGGCACGCCGTAGCCGCACGCGCGACACCAGCAGCGTGCGGTCGCCCATGCCGATGTTGAGGGAACGGATCTTCACCTCGTCGTCCGGCCGCGGGGGCCGTCGGCCACCGGCGCCGGTCCTGGCTCAGGTTTGGCGCTCGGCCCTCACCCACGCAGGCGAACACTCGCCCGCACGGCCAGCCGTCGGCCCCCAAAGACCGGCAGGTCCCGATCGCGATCGGCTCGGGGCCGTTTCCGGCCATGTGGGCGGGCCCGACCTCAAGATACGCCGCCCAGTCGGCGCCCGAGACGATCTGACAGACGCCGGCGGGCGCCATCTGGCGCACCATATGGCTGCTTTCACTTCGCCCGAACCGAGCCAGTCCGGCGGCGATCTCGCCAAAAAAGCAGTCGTCATCGCCGTGATTGTCAGCGGTGAGCCTGGGCATGGCGAACCCCTAGGTCGGCGCCGAGGATCGCACGGATCGAGGGCGAAGCGGCGCGCCCTCCCCACGCACACGCAGAGAGACCGCGTCTGCGTGGGGCCTCGACATACTCAGCCCGGTGTCAACCGATACAGCTGCGCCACCGCGGCGGCGTCCCCCAGCCCCGCCAGCCGCGCCCGATCCGCCGCGACCAAGGCGTGGCCCACCCGGCTTTCGTGCTGCGTATGCGGCCAGTCGCTGCCCCACACCAGCCGGTTCGCGGCCAGATGATCGGCGAGATACGCTGCGTGGGCGGTCAGCTCAAACCCGGTCCGATACCGCGCCGACAGCTTGACATAAAGGCGCGATACATCCGGCAGCCGGTCGATCCGCGAAAGCCACGGATCGGCGAACGGCTCCGGGTCGGACGGCAGGCCGAAATGATCAACCACCACCTTGCCGCCAACCGCCAACAGCGAACCGATCCAAGGCGCAAGGCGTGGGCCTTCGAGGTGCAGCTCCAAGTGCATGTCCCACTCGAACACTCGGTCGAGGAACCGGCGCACCATCGGGTCCGCCAGATCCGGCAAGGGCGCGCCCCGCACCAGGTTCCAGCGGAACCCGCGCACGCCAAGGGCGGCGAGGCGCTCGATCTCCGCCGTCGCCACGTCGGGCGCGACCACGGCCATCCCCGCGAACCGGCGGCGGTCCAGCGCCTCCAGCGCGGCGCACAGCTCAGAATTGTCGGTTCCCAGAAAGCTCACCTGCACGATCACCCCGCCGCGCAGGCCGTGCGCCCGCAAGCTGTCGCGCCAGGCGGCCAACGGCGCGGGCGCGCCCGGCTCATAGCGCGCCCCCGCCACGGCGGCGACACGCTCATAGACATGGGCGTGGCAGTCGAATTCAATCATGAGCGCTCCGCAGTTAATTCATACATATGTCTAGTTGACTTTATCAGTCAACGCCGCTACGCAGATTTCAAGGAGATGCTTCATGCCGCACGTCGGACCGCCCTCGGATGATCGCCTGCCCGCCTATGTCAGGCTTCGCGATGCGCTGGCGTCGCGCATCGTCAGCGTCGAATGGGGGCCGGATCAGCCGATCCCATCCGAGGCGCGGCTGAGCAAGGAGTACGGCGTCTCGGTCGGCACCGTGCGCAAGGCCGTCGACGGGCTGGTGGCCGAAGGGCTGCTGGAGCGCCGCCAAGGCTCAGGCACCTATCTGCGCCGCCCATCCTTTGACGTGACGCTGTTCCGGTTCTTCTCGCTGCATGGCGGCGACGGGGCGCAACCCTCGATCCCGTCCAGCAAGCTGATCCTGCGCACGCGGGTCGAGGCCCCGCCGGAGGTCAGGGCCGCGCTCGGCACGTCCGACGTGATCCGCATCGTGCGGGTGCGCAACCTTGCCGATCAGCCGATCCTGTTTGAGACGATCTACATCCCCGCCGCCCGCTTCGCCGGGTTCGAGGGGCTGGGGGATGCGCAGATGGGGCCGCTGCTCTATCCGCTATATTTTGAGCATTTCGGCGTGCTGGTGACCCGCGCCACCGACGATCTGTCGTTCGGTGTGGCCGAAGCCGAGACCGCGCGCCACCTGAACATCGCGCCCGGCGACCCGGTGGCGATCATCCGGCGCACCGCCTTCGATCCGGAGGGCAGACCGGTGGAATGGCGCATCGCCAAAGGCAGCGCCGCGCGATTCCATTATCGCAGCGACATCAACTGACAAAAACAACCGCTTCAGGGAGAGAGGCATCAAACTTCACGCAACACCGCTCGGCGCCGCGGCGCTGGCGACGCTGGCCGCCCCGGCGCTGGCCGAATACCCCGACCGCGCGATCGAGATGACCATTCCCGCCGGCGCCGGGGGCGGCGCCGACACCAGTGCGCGCAAGCTGGCGCCGCTGCTGGAGGCGAAGCTGGGCCAGTCCATCGCGGTGCTGAACATCAATGGCGGCGGCGGGTCGGTCGGCGCGTCGCAGTTCATGCAAGCCAAGCCCAATGGCTATTCGCTGTTCGCCACTTGGAACAGCCCGCTGACCACCGTGCCGCAGGTGCAGAGCGTCGCCTATGACATCGACAGCTTCACGCCGATCGCGTCGACCTCGGAAACCGCCTATGCGCTGTGCGTGAAAAAGGACTTTCCCGCCGACACCGGCGCGACCTTGCTGGCGGAGCTTGCTGGCGGAGCTTGCTGGCGGAGCTTGCCGCCAATCCTGATAAATACACCTATGGCAATGATGGCATCGGCGGCACCACGCAGCTGGCGGCCGAGCGGATCTTTCAGGCCCGCGGCATCAAGGCGGTCGCGATCCCGTTCGGCGGCGCCGGCGAGACGCTGCAGAACTTCCTCGGCGGGCATGTCGACATCTATGGCGGCTCGATCTCTCCGGTGCTGCCCTATGTGACGAATGATGAGGCCAAATGCCTGCT
>JBLIKI010000174.1:0-4777 GCA_047636235.1 Paracoccaceae bacterium
AGGCTCAAGGACTGGCGACGCATCGCAACCAGATACGACCGCTGCGCACACACCTTCATGAGCGCAATCTGCATCGCCGCAACCGTCATATCCTGGTTATGAGTCCTGAGCCTAGCTTCGTGAAACTCGCCGCGAGCCATCGCTGGATGCGCTTTGTCCACACTGCTTAGAAAACACCCGCTTTTCGCTAACTCTGCTTCCGACAATAAAGCTCAAGCCGGTGCGCGACGATTTCATAGCCATGTTCTTCAGCGATCCGTCTCTGCAGGCGTTCGATTTCAACCGACACGAACTCACGGATTTGACCGGTGTCGAGGTCGATCATGTGGTCGTGGTGCGGGCGATCGGCCAGTTCGAAGCGGGTGGCGCCGCCGTCGAACGTGTGGGTGCGCAGAAGTCCCTTATCGACCAAAACGGCGAGGGTCCGATACGCCGTGGCTTGGCTGACGCTGGCATTGCATTCCAGCGCTCGTGCCAGCACCTGCTCCGCGTCGGGATGATCCTCGGACTCGAGCAAGACGCGGGTGATCGCCTGCCTCTGCGCGGTGATGCGCAAGTCCGCCTGCCGTAGCAGGTCATCCCCGTCTCTGCTGTCGAAGCGCCGTTTCATTCGCACACAATGCGTCAGGGAGCGCCTGCTTGACAAGGTGTTTTGCGAATGCGTCGCAAAAGCATTTACAATGCGAACGCTTCTCATTATCAGGATGCGCGAGGGCCGTTTCCGGCGGCGACTCATCAGGGAGCCGCACGCATGCATCTTACCAAGAGAATTGTCCTGAGCGCGCTTGCAGCCATGGCGATGACCTTGCCAACCGGCTGGGCCGCAGCGCAGCAGCGGCTGGATGTGGTCGCCACGACCGGAATGATCGCCGATGCCGCCCGCGAGGTCGGCGGCGATCTGGTCGAGGTGCGCGCGCTGATGGGGTCTGGCGTGGACCCCCACGCCTATCGTCCGACACGCACCGACATCGTGGCTCTGGCCAAGGCGGACCTCGTCCTTTGGCATGGCCTTTACCTTGAGGCGCAGATGGAAGATTTCATGCGCGATCTCGAAGATCGCGGCGCCATCGTCGCCGTGGCCGAAAGCCTGCCGCGCGACCTGCTGATCGCACACGATGATTACGACGACAAGTTCGACCCGCATGTCTGGATGAACCCCGACCTGTGGTCTCGCGTCGTGCTGACCGTGCGCGATGCGCTGATCGCGGTCGAGCCTGAGCGAGAGGCCACGTTCCGCGCCAATGCCGACGCCCACCTGGAAAAGCTTCGCCACCTTGCGCGGTACGCCGCCGAGGTTCTTTCGTCGGTGCCCGCCGAAGGTCGCGTGCTTCTGACCGCCCATGACGCCTTCAACTATTTCGGCTTGGCCTACGGGTTCGAGGTGATGGGCATTCAGGGGATCTCGACTGAATCCGAGGCAGGCCTTCAGCGCATCGGCGACCTGGTCGACATGCTGGTCGAACGGGATATCGGCGCGGTCTTCGTGGAAAGCTCCGTTTCCGACCGCAACATCCGCGCGTTGATCGAAGGCGCGGCGGCACGGGGCCATGCGGTTGTCATCGGCGGCGAACTCTTCTCCGACGCCATGGGCGCGGACGGAACCTATGAGGGCACCTATCTTGGCATGATCGACCACAACGCGACCGTTATCGCCCGCGCGCTTGGGGGCGAGGCGCCCGTGCGCGGGATGGCGGACCTTCTGAACTGATGGATCCCTTCATGAAACGCACCGCCGTGGCGATCGCAGCCGAGGATGGTCGGGCCCTTGGTCCGGCCATGCCGCCAGCGGAGAGCCCGCTGGTCGTGCGCGGGTTGACCGTCTCTTACGGCGAGAAGCCCGCCGTTTTTTCCGTCGACGCCACGTTCCCGGCGCAGTCGATGTCCGCGATCATCGGGCCGAACGGCGCAGGCAAGTCCACGCTGCTGAAGGCGTCGCTGGGCGTGATCCCGCGTCTGTCCGGCGAGGTATGGGTGTTTGGCGCGCCGCTGGAAACGGCGCGGGACCGCATCGCCTATGTCCCGCAGCGAGCAAGCGTCGACTGGGACTTTCCGACCACCGTGATGGATGTCGTCCAGATGGGCCTTTACCGCAAGGTCGGGCTTTTGGGGCGCTTGACGGGCAAGATGACGGCGCGGGCGCATGATTGCCTTGACCGGGTCGGCATGGCGGATTTCGCGCATCGCCAGATCGGCCGGCTTTCGGGCGGCCAGCAACAACGGGTGTTCCTTGCACGCGCGCTGGCTCAGGATGCCGATCTCTACCTGCTTGATGAGCCTTTCGCAGGGGTGGACGCGGCGACCGAGCGTGCGATCATCGACGTGCTGAAGCTGCTGAAATCCGAGGGCAAGGCGGTGGTAGCCGTCCATCACGACCTGTCAACGGTCAGGGACTACTTCGACCACGTGTTTCTCATCAACGTGCGGCGGGTCGCCGAAGGGCCGGCGGACACCGCCTTCACCGCCGAAAATCTCAACGCCACCTATGGCGGGCGCCTGTCGGCCACGCATGTCAACGAGCTGACCGTGACCGGGGGCGCCGCATGAGCGGACTGCTGGACGCGCTCATGCTTCAGGCGGGCTACAATGCCGCGCTGGTTGCGATCGGCGCGGGTCTTTTGGGGTTCGCGGCCGGGTCGTCGGGAACGTTCATGTTCCTGCGCAAACGGGCGCTTGTCTCCGACGCTGTGGCCCATGCGACCCTGCCCGGCGTCTGCATCGCCTTCATCGTGATGGTGGGGCTGGGCGGGAACGGTCGAAGCCTTGTCGGACTGCTTCTGGGATCGGCGGTCACCGCTTGGATCGGCCTTCTTATGATCGAGTGGATCACGCGGCGCACTCGCTTGGCGGAGGATGCCGCAATCGGGGCGGTGCTGGGCGTGTTCTTCGGCATCGGGATCGTCCTTCTGACGATCATCCAGTCGATGAGCGCGGGACGGCAGGCCGGGCTTGAGGGGTTCCTTCTCGGGTCAACCGCGGGAATGCTGTATAGCGACGCGGTCGTCATCGCCATCGGCGGCTCGCTGGCGGTTTTCGCGACGTGGTTGATGCGCCGACCCATGACCCTTGTATCGTTCGACGCGGAATATGCAGCCGCCCTCGGCTATGACGTGCGCAAGATCGACCTGATGATGATGGGGCTTGTGATGACCGTCACCGTGATCGGGCTGAAGCTGGTGGGCTTGATCCTGATCGTGGCCATGCTGATCACCCCGGCCGTCACCGCCCGCTTTTGGACCGAGCGCTCGGACCGCGTGATCTGGATTGCAGGATGCATCGGCGGTGTCGCGGCCTATGTCGGCGCGGCGATCTCGGCCTCCGCCACGGCCATGCCGACGGGTCCGATCATTGTGCTGGTTACAGCGGGCTTCTTCGTCCTGTCCATGTTCTTCGCCCCGGTGCGCGGGGTGTTCGCCGCCCTGATCCGCCACCGACGCTTTCAGGTGCGGGTGCATCGTCGACAAGGGCTGCTGTCGCTTTCGCGGCACGAGCCGATCCGCGAGCCTTATACCTTGCGCCTTTTGGCGCGCGAGGGTCTGATCCGCCGCGATGGCGTGGCAACCGAAACGGGGCGCGCGCAGGCCGCGAAAATCGCGCGGGACGAACACCGCTGGGCTGTCGCCCGCGAAGTCCATCAGGATTCGGGGCTGACCGGGCGCTATGACGGCCTGACCCCGATTGAGGAAGTCTTCACCCGCGACGAGATCCAAGAATTCGACCGGCGGATCGCCGCCCCGGTCGCTGTCTAGGAGCAGCCATTGTCACCCAATGCCCGTGCGCGCATGTCCTTGCACCTGACGAGCGGCCGCACTGGCAGGCGCTTCGCTGACAGGACGCTAACGGCTGAGGTCACGGCCTCCATGCCTGCCGCGGCGGTGTGGCTGGCTGATCTTTTCGGTCCCGCGTGGATCGCTTCGCTGCGCGATCTGGACGGCCGCCGCCTCGGGTGGCGCCCAAGGGAATCAGTGGCATCGCTTGAACACAGGAGATCCTGAATGGGATCCGAATTCGTCCAATTCTCGCTGACGCCGATCCTGATCGGGATCTTCGCCGCAATCGCTTGCGCGCTGCCCGGAAATTTCCTGATCCTGCGCCGTCAGGCGCTCATTGGAGATGCGATCAGCCATGTCGTGCTCCCCGGTATCGTCGTGGCCTTCCTGCTGACAGGCGCCGTCGCCGCCATTCCCATGCTGATCGGAGCGGCGGGGGCGGCCATTGTCGCCGTGATCCTGATTGAAGCTGTCAAGCGCCTTGGCAAGATCGAGCCCGGCGCGGCGATGGGCGTGGTATTCACCACGCTGTTCGCAGGCGGCGTGCTGTTGTTGGAGCAGAGCGATACCTCCACCGTTCACCTCGACGTGGAACACGCGCTGATGGGCAATCTTGAATCGCTGATCTGGTTGCGCGCTTCGGGTTGGGGGTCGCTTCTTGATCCCGTGGCGCTGGCAGACTTGCCGCCCGAACTTGGCCGCATGGCGGCCGTCTGCGTTTTTATCGCCGCGCTGACGCTGGTATTTTGGCGCTGGCTGAAAATTGCGACTTTCGATGAAGGGTTCGCCCAGTCGCTGGGCATCCCCGCATCGGCGCTCGGCTTTGGCCTGGTGATCACAGCCGCCATCGCCGCAGTTGCGGCCTTCGACTCGGTAGGCTCGATCATCGTGATCGCGATGTTCATCTGCCCGCCTGCCGCGGCGCGTCTGATGACCAACCGCCTTTCCGCGCAGGTTTGGTGGTCGGTGGGCATTGCGACCCTGTCGGCGGTGCTGGGCTACATTCTCGC
>JBLIKI010000175.1:0-4759 GCA_047636235.1 Paracoccaceae bacterium
ATCCCTGAGCGTGAGGGAGCGACCCCCGCGCAGCTGCGCGAGCCGACCGAGCCCACGCCCGTCTATCTGGCGCGTCTGGGCGCCACGCCCGCCACCTTCACCTTCGCCACGCCGCAAGACGGCGGAGTGGCGGGCGTGGCGTTCGCGCCGAGGCCGGCCCTTGCCGCCGGAGGAGCGATGTCCGCGATTAGGGTCGATCGCGACGCCATCGCCGCGATGGTCAAAGAACTGTCCGAGCCGCTGCCGCCCAGCCTGGCGGGCTGGACGGCCATCGCCGCCGCCATGCCACCGCAACGGTTGCAGGTCAGCCAGACCATTTCCGGCGCGCGCAACGTGCCGGGGCAGGCGCGCCGCAACTTCCAGGTGCTGTCGATCGAGGGCGCGCAGTCGCTGCGGCTGGTGCTGCTTGACCAGCGCCCCGGCGATCTGGACCGGGCGGAGCGGACCGAGCCGTTGCCGGCCAACCTGCGCCGCCTGCGGACCTTTCCGCCCCTGCTGTCGCAGCGCGTGCGGATGACGCCCGATTTCTATGGCACCCCGCGGATGAGCCTTCGAGTGCGCCGGTATGAGGAACTCGCCTCGCCCGGCATCGCGGGCCGCCCGGCCACGGCGTTCGAGCGCGAGATCTCGCCGCGCTATCTGTCCAGCGATCCGAACTCGCCGAGCGTGGAGCAGGCGCGCGTCGAGACCATCGCCGCCGGGCGCGAGCCTGCGCCTGCGCCCGTCGCCGCGCCCGTCGCCATCGCCGCGCCTGCGGTCATCGCCGCCGCCACGCCTAATCCTGCGCCCGCCCCTGCGACGCCTGCCGACACGGCCCCAGCGGCGACCATCGCCGCCGCCGCCGCCGTCCCCGCCGCCGCCGCGCCCGCCGCCTCCCCGAACGCGGCGCCGGGCGTCGATTGCCCGGTGCGGTTCTCGGCCTTCCCGGCCTTGGGCGCGATGATCAAGGTTTCGGCGACCTCGCCGTGCCGCGCCGGCCGCGTTGCGGTGCTGCATCTTGAGGATCTGCGAATCGCGCTGCGGTTCGATGCGGCGGGCGTGATCGACACCGACGTGCCCGGCGCCGGCCGTGATCACCAGCTGAAGCTGGTGACCGCCGACGGCGCGATCGCCTCCGCCTCGATCACCCTGCTCGACAGCCTTGGGGTGGAGCGGGTGGCGCTGGTCTGGGACGACCCGGTCGCGCTGTCGCTGCACGCGTATGAATTCGATGCCGGGGCGACCGATGAGGGCCATATCTGGTCCGGCGCCCCCGGCGACGACCGCGGCTATCGCCGCGGCGCCAACGGCCTGATGACGCGGTTTCCGGCGTTGGACGGCTTGGGGCAATCGACGGAGTTCTACAGCTTCAACCCCGGTCGACGCACCCCTCGGGGCCGAATCGTTCTGGCGGTTGAATTCGCCTCGCGCAGGGTCGTCCCCCAGACGCCCTATTGCGATGCGGATCCGCTTGCCTCGCCATCGTTCCGGGTCCACCGATTCGATCGCGGCGTGATCGATCGGGGCGTGGGGCGGATTTTCGACGCCGTGCCCTGTGGCGTGGCGCTGCCGGAAGCCGAGATTTACCGCAGGGGCCTGGTGCAGGACATCCTTGTGGTTGGTCGTTGATTTTTGAACATAGTTCCGCCGTTATAGAAAAATGCGTCCACGGCGTGAATCGAGTGAAGCGTAAGGGAGCGAGGACAGTAAAATGTTGTTGACCAGATTTGCCCGGCTAGCCGCCGGCGCCGCCGCGCTAGCCATGGTGGCTTCGGCCGCGACGGCCGGCACCGTTACTCTCAAATCCTACGACGGCAATGTCGCGCTGACTGGCGACCTGTCTCGGTTCGAGAACAACACTTACTACCTTTCCACGCTCATCGGTGAAATTGCGGTCAACGCGTCACAGGTCAGCTGCGAAGGCGCCGATTGCCCGGAGATCGCCTTGGGCGGCGTGTTCTCCATCAAGGGGTCGGACACCATCGGCGCGGCGCTGATGCCCGCGCTGCTGCTGGGCTTCGCCGATCAGCTGGACGCCGACGTGGTGCAGACCCGCGGCGTCTCCGGCGCTGATTCGATGGACATCCAGATGTTGGCCGCCAATGGCGACGAAGTGGCCAAGATTGGGATCACCAGCGTTGATTCGGGCGCGGGCGTCGCTGCGTTGCTCGCCAGCGAAGCGGCGATCGGCATGTCCTCACGGCCGATGCGTGACAGCGAGGTGGATGCCTTCGCCGCCGCCGGGTTCCCCGGCATGACCACCCCCGAGCGTGAACAGGTTCTCGCGCTCGACGGTCTGGCTGTCATCGTGTCGCCGAGCAACCCGGTCACCAGCCTCTCGACCCCGGACATCGCCGACATCTTCTCGGGCGTGATCACCAACTGGAACGAGGTCGGCGGCCCCGATCTGCCGATCACGGTTTTCGCTGGCGAAGAAGGCTCGGGCGCCTTGGCCGAGCTTGATCTGCAGATCCTGCGGCCCAGCGGCGCGACGCTTGCCGCCAGCGCCAAGCGCGTCAACAGCAACGAGCTGCTGTCGGACGAAGTCACCGTCAACCGCGGCGGCATCGGCTTCACCGGCCTGGCCTATATTCGATCCGCCAAGCCGCTCGCGATCCAGACTGAGTGCGGCCTGATTGCCTCGGCCACCAATTTCGGCATCAAGACGGAAGAATATCCGCTTGCTCGCCGCCTCTACCTCTACACCTCCGGCGCGCCGCAGCCCGCCCAGGTGGCCAAGCTGCTCGAATACACTCGCTCTGAAGAAGCGCAGCGGGTCATCGCCGATGCCGGCTTCGTGGACCAGAGCGTTGATTTCATCCCGGTCAACGACCAGGGCGTGCGCTTCGCCATGGCCTTCACCGATCCGTCGCCAGAATTTTCCTACCCGCAGATGCGTGAGTTGATGGCCGAATTGATCAACGGCTATCGTCTCTCGACCACGTTCCGCTTCAACCCCGGCTCGTCGCAGCTTGACAACAAGTCCCAGGGCGACGTGCAGCGCGTGATTGAATACTTCAGCCAGGAAGACGAGCGTGGCCGCGAAGTGCTGCTGGTCGGCTTCACCGACAGCGTGGGCCGCGCCGACCTCAACCGCGCGCTGTCGTTCCGCCGCGCCGATCAGGTGCGTCGTTCGATCGTCGAAGAGGGTGGCCAGGCGCTGCTCGACCGGGTCAATATCCGCGTGCTCGGCTATGGCGAGCTTGCGCCGGTCGGCTGCAACGAATCCCTCGTCGGCCGCGCGATCAACCGCCGCGTCGAAGTATGGGTCCGCGACCCGGTGTGATCCGCCACATTCGATTGAAAACAACGGCCGCCCCCCCGGGGCGGCCGTTTTGCGTTGCGGCGTCGCCGGGCTTTCGAAACCGGCCGGTTTGCGGTAGATCGAGCGCTATTCGGGGCCATGGGCGCCCCACGGACGGAGGCGGCGGCTCTGGACCAGACAACGATCATCGATGGCGGGGCGGGCGTGGCGCAGGCGGCGGGGCCGTTTGCGGCGGCGGCGGAGTTTCTTGTCCTCGGCGGTCCGGCGATCTGGGCGATCGCGCTGCTGTCGGTGGCGACCCTTGCGCTGATCTTGTGGAAGATCGCGGCCTTCGCGCGGCTTGGCGTTTGGCGCCGGGCGCGCGCCGACCGTGCCACCGCGCTGTGGCGCGGTGGCGCCGCCGCCGCCGCGCAGGCCGAGGCTGAGGCCGGGACTGGCTTGCGCGCCCGGTTCGCCGCCGCGGCGCTTCGCGCGCGGCTCGACCCCGCGATGACCGACGATTGGGCCCGCGAAGAGGCTGAGCGCGTCGGCCGCCGCATGTTGGCCGATGCCGGGACCGGGCTGCGCGCGTTGGAGCTGATCGCCGCGATCGCGCCGCTGCTGGGGCTGCTCGGCACCGTGATGGGCATGATCGAGGCGTTCCAGACCCTGCAAAGCGCGGGCGCCGGGGCGGACCCGGCGGCGTTGGCGGGCGGCATCTGGCAGGCGCTTCTGACCACGGCGGCGGGGATGGCGGTGGCGATCCCGGCATCCTTGGCGCTGTCGTGGGGCGAAAGCGTCGTTGACGCGCTGCGCCTTGACCTTGAGGACATCGGCGCGCTGATCTTCGCCGCCCCCGCGCCGGTGCGCGCCCACGCCCCGACCTCGCTGCGGCTGGGCGGGCGGGGCGACGCGGCGGCGGCCTGATCGTGGCGCGAGGGCTGTCCCTTGGCGCGCCGCGTCGCGCGCGCCGCCCCTCGCTGACGCCGATGATCGATGTGGTGTTCCTGCTTCTGGTGTTCTTCATGCTCGCGTCGCGGTTCGGCGGGGCGGGGGCGGCGGCGATGCTGGGCGCGGCGCAGGGCGGCGGTGCGTGGTCCGGCCCGCCGCGGTTGATAGAGGTCGCGCCGGGCGGGGCGCTCCGCGTCAACGGCATCCCCGCGCCGGATCTGGCCGACGCGCTTGCGCCGCTGACGGGGGACGGTCCGGCGGGGCGGCTGGTGGTGCTGCGCGCCGCTGATGGGGCCCGAGTGCAGGATCTGGCCGACGCGGCGCTGGCGCTATCGCGGGCCGGTTTCGCGGATGTGGCGGTGACGCCGTGACCGGGCTGCGCCTTGGCGCGCCCGCCCCGCCCCGGCGCCGGGCCGAGGCGATCACTCCGATGATCAACGTGGTGTTCTTGCTGCTGATCTTCTTTTTGATGAGCGCGACGCTGGTCGCGCCGACCCCGGTGCAATTGCGGGCGCCGGGCGTGGCCGCGGCGCCCAAGGCTTCGCCCGCGCCGACCTTGCATTTGGGCGCCGACGGGACCGTCGC
>JBLIKI010000176.1:0-4666 GCA_047636235.1 Paracoccaceae bacterium
CGGCGAAGGGGACCTCGGCCCCGCCCGCGCTGATCGCACCCGCCGATGCGCTGGCCGCGGCGGCGACGCTGGGCCATGTCAACGTCACTCGCGATCCTGATCGGGTGCATCGCCGCCTGCCGCTGGCGATCGATGCGGGGGGCGGGCGGATGCTGCCCGCGCTGCCGCTAAGCGCGGCGCGCCTCACGCTCAGCCTTCCGGCGGGCGCGGTCACGTTTCGACAGGGCGGCGACGGCGCGCGCGCGGGGGTGCGGATCGGCGACCGATTCATCGCGGGCGATCCGGGGGGGCGGCTGATCCTCAACCATCTCGGCCCCGCGGGGACGGTGCTGACGGTGCCGCTATTGTCGCTGCTGGCGGGCCCTGCGCCGGCGTCGCTGGCGGGGCGGGCGGTATTTCTGGGGGCCACGGCCGAAAGCCTCGGGGATCTGGCGGCCACCCCGTTCGGCGGCGATGTCGCGGGGGTGGAGACGCTGGCCGCCGCCGCCGCGCAGTTGATCGACGGGCGCGGCTTTGACGCCGGGCCGCTGGCGGGGGGGCTGACCCTCGCGCTAGCGCTTGCAGGCGCGGCGATGGCCGGGGCGGCGGCGCGGCTGCGGCGGGTCGGGCTGGCGGCGGCGGCGACGCTTGCGGTGTGGGCGCTGACGGCGGGGGCGGTGCAGGCCGGGTTTCTCGCCCATATCTGGATCGACGCGACCGCGGCGCTGGGGGCGACGCTGGCCGCGTCCCTGTGGTTCTGGGCGCTGGGACGGGGCAGAGACCGCGGCGTCGCCGCCGCCCTCGCCCCCCATGTCTCGGCGCTGCTGGCGACGGCGGAGCGGCTGGGCCCCGCCGCCGCCCGCCCCCTGCCCGGCTGCGCGGTGTTCGTCGACCTCGAGGGGTCCGCCACGCTGGCCGAAAGCATAGGCGCGGATGAGGCCGGATCGCTGCTGGGCGCGGTGCAGCGCCTGATCGCCGAAGGGGCCGAGGCCCATGGCGGCGTGGTGGCCGAGGTGATGGGCGATGGCGCGCTGGCGGTGTTCGGGCTTGGCGACCGCGACCCGCGCCCCGGCGCCCGCGCGGCGCTGGCGTTCGGGCGCGCCATGGCCACGGCGAGGGATGTTGCGGGCGGCCCGCGGCTGCGCGCCAGCGCCCATCACGGACCGATGGCGCTGACCGATCTGGGCGGGGCCGGGCGGCGGCACCTGACCGTGATCGGCGATACCGTCAATGTCGCGGCGCGCCTGCAAGACGTCGCCAAGCGCCACGGCACGGCGTTCGCGGTGTCGCGCGCGCTGGTGGACGCCGCGGGCGGGGATGCGGGTTTCGCGCCGCTGTCGACCGAAACGCTTCGCGGGCGCGCCAAGCCGCTGGAGGTGTGGTCCCCGACCCCGCGTTAGGCGCGCCCTCGCCCGCCCCCTCCTCGCTCGCCCCCTCCTCGCCCGCTCCACCAAAAGCCAGCGCCACAAGTCCCCGGCAGGCGGATTGCGGTTCCACGCCAAGCGTCGGGGCGGATTATTGCGTCGGGCCGCGCAGATTTTCGCCAATTAATTTGCAACGCAGGGCCGGAATGCATTGAGATCATGGCGCGGGTTTGAAACCAATGCCAACGAACGACCGGCGCAACGTCACCGGTCGACACTCAGGGAGGATACCATGAAACTTTCATCCAAGCTCGGCGGTCTGGCGATCGGGGCGGCGCTGGCCCTCGGGCCGGTCACGGCCAAGGCCGAGGAATTCATCAACATCCTGACGGGGGGCACCTCAGGCGTCTACTATCCGCTGGGCGTCGGGCTGTCGAAGATCTACGCCGACGGCATCGTCGGCGCGCGCACTCAGGTGCAGTCGACCAAGGCGTCGGTGGAAAACCTCAACCTGCTGCAGCAGGGCAAGGGCGAGCTGGCGCTCGCGCTCGGCGACAGCGTCAAGCTGGCCTGGGAGGGCGACGCCGAAGCCGGTTTCAAGACGCCGCTGGCCAAGCTGCGCGGCATCGCGGCGGTCTATCCCAACTACATCCAGATCGTGGCCAGCCGGGAATCGGGCATCGCCACCTTCGCGGACCTGATGGGGCGCAACCTGTCGGTCGGCGCCGCCAAATCGGGCACCGAGCTGAACGCGCGCAAGATCTTCTCCGCGGCGGGCAAGTCCTATGACGATCTCGGCAAGGTCGAATACCTGCCCTTCGCGGAATCGGTCGAGCTGATCAAGAACCGTCAGCTGGACGCGACGTTGCAGTCGGCGGGCCTCGGGGTCGCGTCGATCAAGGATCTGGCAAGTTCGGTGGCAATCAACGTGGTGGCGGTGCCCTCGGCGGTGATCGAGACCCTCGGCGCCCCCTATATCGCCGCGACCATTCCGGCCGGCACCTATGAGGGCCAGACCGCCGACGTGCAGACCGTCGCCGTGGTCAACTTCCTCGTGACCCACGAAGGCGTGTCGGATGAGACCGCCTATCAGATGACCAAGCTGCTGTTCGAGAATCTCCCCAAGCTCGAGGCAGCGCATGTGGCCGCCGCGTCGATCAAGCTGGAGACCGCGATCAACGGCATGCCCCTGCCGCTGCATTCGGGCGCGGAGCGGTATTACCGCGAGGTCGGCCTGATCAAGTGATCGACGCCTTTCGATCCTGATCAAGCGGGGGGCGGCGCGCGTCGCCCCCCGCAGCACGATCGCGCGCCCGATGCGCCGCGCCCGATCGAAGGATGCGCCGCGCCGCCCCAGGAGAGACCGATGCAAGATCACCGCCCCGCCGGAGCGCCCGCGCCCGCGCCCGTCGACGCTTTCCATGACCCGCTGTCGGACAGCTTTCCCAAAGGGACCGAGGGGCGGCTGCTGTTCTGGATCGCCATCGCGTTCTCCAGCTTTCAGATCGCCACCGCGGCGCATCTGCTGGATATGCCGAGCCAGGTGACCCGGGCGGTGCATGTCGGGTTCCTCGGGCTTTTGGGCTTTCCGCTGCTGCTGGCGCTACGGGGCGCCGGCGTGACGTGGCGCTGGGTCGGCTGGGGCATGGCGGCCCTGTGCGTGTCGGTCGCGTTTTACCAATGGGTCGAATACACCGAACTGCTGCTGCGCGCCGGGGACCCGCTGACCCTCGACATCGTGATGGGGGTGATCGCGCTGACGACGGTGTTCGCCGCAGCCTGGGCGCTGATGGGCCCGGCGCTGCCGATCATCGCGGGCACGTTCCTCGGCTATTGCCTGTTCGGCGAATACCTGCCGTCGCCGCTGAACCATCGCGGCTATGACTTCGCGCAGGTGGTCGAGCATATGGCCTATGGCACCGAGGGGATCTACGGCATCCCGACCTATGTGTCCTCGACCTACATCTTCCTGTTCATCCTGTTCGGCGCATTCCTGGAAAAGGCCGGGATGATCAAACTGTTCACCGACGTGTCCTTGGGGCTGGTCGGGCACAAGCAAGGCGGGGCGGCCAAGGTGTCGGTGGTGTCCTCGGCGCTGATGGGCACGATTTCGGGGTCCGGCGTCGCCAACGTCGTCACCACCGGACAGTTCACCATTCCGCTGATGAAATCCTTCGGCTATCGCCCCGCGTTCGCGGGCGGGGTTGAGGCGACGGCCTCGATGGGCGGCCAGCTGATGCCCCCGGTCATGGGCGCGGTGGCGTTCATCATGGCCGAGACGCTGGGGGTGGAATACATTGAGGTGGTGCAGGCCGCGCTGATCCCGGCGATCCTCTACTTCGCCTCCGCGTTCTGGATGGTGCATCTTGAGGCCGGTCGCCACGGGCTGCGCGGCATGGCGGTCGAGGACCTGCCGTCCCCGCGCAAGGCGCTGCGCGACGGGTGGCATCTGATCCTGCCGCTGGCGGTGTTGGTGTACCTGCTGTTCACCGGCTACACGCCACTTTTCGCCGGCACCATCGGGCTGGCGCTGACGGTGATGCTGATCTTGGGCGGGTCGATCGCACTGGGGCTGCCGGGGGGCGTGATCCGCACGCTGTTCTGGATCGCGCTCGGCGTCATCGCGGCGATGTTCTTCAAGTTCGGCGTCATGGTGGTGCTGGCGGCGGTCGCGGTGATGGTGGCGTGGTGCGCGCTGTCGAATGGCGGGCGCGCGACGCTGATCATCTGCCGCGACAGCCTGGCCGAGGGCGCCAAGACCGCCCTTTCGGTCGGCATCGCCTGCGCGCTGGTCGGCGTGATCATCGGCACCATGACCCTGACCGGGGCGGCCAACACCTTCGGCCAGTTCATCGTGGCGGTGGGCGGGCACAGCCTGTTCCTATCGCTGATCCTGACCATGATCACCTGCATCGTGCTCGGGATGGGGATCCCGACCATCCCCAACTACATCATCACCGCGTCCATCGCCGGGCCTGCGTTGATGGAGCTGGGGGTGCCGCTGATCGTCAGCCACATGTTCGTGTTCTATTTCGGCATTCTCGCCGATCTGACGCCCCCCGTCGCGCTGGCGTGCTTCGCCGCGGCCCCCATCGCCAAGGAAAGCGGGCTTAAGATATCCATGGAGGCGGTGAAGGTCGCCGCCGCCGGTTTCGTGATCCCGTTCATGGCGGTCTACACGCCCGCGCTGATGCTGCAAGATGGCGGGCCGCTGGCGGCGTCGATCGGGTACATCCCCGCGGTGGCCTATATCGTGCTGAAGGCGGTGCTGGCGATCGGGCTGTGGGGGGCGGCGGTGATTGGCTGGCTGGGGCGCAAGCTGG
>JBLIKI010000177.1:0-4656 GCA_047636235.1 Paracoccaceae bacterium
ACCGGGACCAGCGCCAGCGCCAGCCGCACCGCCCCGAACACCATCCCCGCCAGCAACCCCATATGCAGCCCCGAGATCGCCAGCAAATGCGCCAGATTGCTGTCGCGCAGCGCCTGCAGCGGCGCCTGCCCGACGCCGGCGCGCGACCCGACCAGAATCGCGGCGGCGAAGGCCCCTCGCTCACCGGGCAGCGCGTCCATGATCGCGGTCGCGGCGCGATCGCGCAGGCGCGCCACCGCCTGCGACAGCCGCGAGGCGGGGCCGGTGGCTGCCTGCTGCTCCGCCATCATCACCGGGCCGCGGGCATAGCCGACCGCGCCCAGCCCTTGGAACCAGGCGAGGCGGCGGAAATCAAAGCCCCCCGGCTCAACCGGCGCGCCGGGGGGGCTGAGGCGGGCGTAAAGCGTGATCCGGTCGCCGACCCGGACCGGGCGCTCAAAGTCCCCCTCCAGCAACGACACTCGCACCCGCTGGGGGGTGGCGGAGCGCGCAAGGCCATAGATCACCGGATCGGCCAGTTCCGCCCGCAACTGGTCCGAGCGGGACCGCGACAGCACCGCGACCCGCCCCTCGACCGTTGCGTCCATCGACGCGGCCAGCACCGGCGCCGCCACCATCTGCGCGCGCAGCGCCGCAGCGGCGAAACCCGCGCAGATCAGCGCGGCGGCGAGAAAGCCGAACATGAACCCACGCGGCCCCCGCATGATCAGCGGCGTCGCCGCCACCGCCAGCGCCATCGCGATGGCGACGGTCCAGCCCGAAGGTTCGCGCGCCGCATGGAAATAGCTGAGGATGCCGAGCGAGAACGCCACCGGCGCCCACAGGATCATCCGGTCCGGCGTCGGGACGGCCGCGGCGGCCAGCGCGCCAGCATGGCGCAGCATGCCGCGCCCCCGCGATCCGCCGCGCGGATCGTCGCTTTGCCCTGTCGCCGATGGATCGGGTGACTTTATCCCGCGCAACGCGCTTGTTCTCCCGCCGCCGGGTTGCCATAACTCAGCCCGACAATAGACGATATCCGGACATATGATAGCTATGAACACCGCTCCCTCCGCCGCCGCCGCCGCGGATCGCCCCGTGGTCACGCGGTTCGCCCCCTCCCCCACCGGTTATCTGCACATCGGCGGCGCGCGCACCGCGCTGTTCAACTGGCTTTACGCCCGCGGCCGCGGCGGCAAGTTCCTGCTGCGGATCGAGGACACCGACCGCGCCCGCTATACCCCCGAAGCCGCCGAGGCGATCCTTGACGGGCTGCGCTGGATGGGCCTCGACTGGGACGGCGACGCGGTCAGCCAGTTCGACGGCGCCGCGCGCCACCGCGAGGCGGCGGAGATGATGCTGGCCAGCGGCCACGCCTATCGCTGCTGGTCGACCAAAGAGGAAATCGACGCCCACCGCGAGGCCGCCAAGGCCGAGGGGCGCCCCCCAATGTTTCATTCGCCATGGCGCGACGTGGCGGACGGCCCCGCCGATCAGCCCTATGTGATCCGCTTGCGCGCGCCGACGGACGGCTCGATCACCGTCAACGACGCGGTGCAGGGCGATGTCACCTGGGCGGCGGACCAGATGGACGATCTGATCCTGCTGCGCTCGGACGGGTCGCCGACCTATATGCTGGCGGTGGTGGTGGATGACCACGACATGGGCGTCACCCATGTAATCCGCGGCGACGACCACCTGACCAATGCCGCGCGCCAGACGCTGATCTATCGCGGGCTTGGCTGGGACGTGCCGATCTTCGCTCATATCCCGCTGATCCACGGGCCGGACGGCGCCAAGCTGTCGAAGCGCCACGGCGCGCTCGGCATCGAGGCGTATCGCGACATGGGCTATCTGCCGGAGGCGCTGCGCAACTACCTCGCGCGCCTCGGCTGGTCCCATGGCGACGATGAATTCTTCACCGACGCGGACGCAATCGCCTGGTTCGACCTGCCGGGCATCAACAAAGGCGCCGCGCGGTTCGATTTCGATAAGCTTGCGCATATCAACGGCCAGCATATGCGCGCCGCCGATCCCGATGCGCTGACCGAGGCCGCCGCCGCGTTGTTTGCAGCGCAGCATGGCGCCGCGATCGACCCCGCGCGCCTGACCATGCTGGGCCAAGCGATGCCAGGGTTGAGAGATCGGGCGAAGACGCTGGTCGAACTCCTTGATCTGGCGTATTATATTCTGCACGATGGCCCGCTTGATTTCGACCCCAAGGCCGCCAAGCTGCTGGCCGAAGACACCGCTCCGATGTTGGTTAAGTTGACTTCGCAACTGCGTGATGCTACCGCGTGGACTTCGGAAGAACTGGAGGGGATCGTGCGGGCATTTGCGGAGAACGAGGGACTGAAGCTTGGCAAAGCAGCGCAGCCGTTGCGCGCCGCGCTGACCGGTCGCGCGGTTTCTCCCGGCGTGTTCGACGTCCTCGTCACTCTTGGCCGCGATCTCTCTTTGGCACGACTGGACGCCGCGGCGGCGCACGGCGCGTAATGCGCGGCGGGGACGGTCGCCGGCGCCCCGCGCCGCCAGTCCCCCTGCCGCGCCAACGCTCCCTTCCGCGGACCTCTTTTCTTGCCGCCACCCGGCCCGAACGCCCGTTAATGTCCGCGCAACCTTCGCGCGGTAGGCGGGGAGGGGCCGGTCTGGCGGCGGCAGGCCCCCTCGGGCGAAGTTTTCGACGCAGCGGCGGCCCCGGCCTGGCCGCCGAGCCACCCCGGCGATCAGCCCGCGAGGCCCGATCGCCAGCCACATGAACGTCGCCCCCCAAGCGCCGTTCTCGCTCGCAGGCCCGCGCCCCGCGGTCCCCTGCGCCCATCACGGCGCGCACCGCGCGCCATCGAGGAGGAGTGAACCCGATGAGCCAGACCCCCAGGAAGGCGACCCTGACGCTGGGCGACGCATCGATGGAGCTGCCGGTCCGCAGCGGCACGCTGGGTCCGGACGTGATCGACATCGGCAAGCTCTATAGCACGATGGACGTTTTCACCTTCGACCCTGGCTTCACGTCCACCGGGGCGTGCGAATCCGCGATCACCTTCATCGACGGCGACAAGGGAGAGCTGCTGTATCGCGGCTATCCGATCGACCAGCTGGCCGAGAAATCCCACTATCTCGAAGTGTGCTACCTACTGCTCTACGGAGAGCTGCCGACCGCCGCCCAGCTTGAGGATTTCGAGACCCGCGTCACCCGCCACACCATGCTGCATGAGCAGATGCAGAACTTCTACCGCGGGTTCCGCCGCGACGCGCACCCGATGGCGGTGGTCTGCGGCGTGGTCGGCGCGATGTCGGCGTTCTATCACGACAGCACCGACATCACCGATCCGTGGCAGCGCGAAGTGGCGACCATCCGCCTGATCGCCAAGCTGCCGACGATCGTCGCCTGGGCGTTCAAATACTCCATCGGACAGCCGTTCATCTATCCGCGCAACGATCTCGATTACGCGACCAACTTCCTGCACATGTGCTTCGCCACCCCGGCCGAGGAATATCATGTGAACCCGGTGCTGGCCAAAGCCATGGACCGGATCTTCACGCTGCATGCCGATCATGAGCAGAACGCCTCGACCTCGACGGTGCGTCTGGCCGGGTCGTCGGGCGCCAACCCGTTCGCGTGCATCGCGGCCGGCGTCGCGTGCCTGTGGGGGCCCGCCCATGGCGGCGCCAATGAAGCGTGCCTGATGATGCTGCGCGAGATCGGGACCGTCGACCGGATCCCCGAATTCGTCGCTCGCGCCAAAGACAAGGACGATCCGTTCCGTCTGATGGGCTTCGGCCACCGGGTCTACAAAAACTTCGACCCGCGCGCCAAAGTGATGAAGGAAAGCGCGGACGACGTGCTCGCGCTGCTCGGCATCACCAACAACCCAACGCTTGAAGTCGCCAAGGAGCTGGAGCGGATCGCGCTCGAGGATCCGTATTTTGTCGACAAAAAGCTCTATCCCAACGTCGATTTTTACTCGGGCATCATCCTCGAGGCGATGGGTTTCCCCACCTCGATGTTCACCGCCCTGTTCGCCATGTCCCGCACCGTGGGCTGGATCGCGCAGTGGAAGGAGATGGTTGAAGAAAAGGGCAAGATCGGGCGTCCGCGCCAGCTCTATACCGGTCCGACCAACCGCGACTACACCGAAGTTGAGACCCGCTGATAGCGTGATCCGCAAGATGGCGCGATAATGAAACGGCCCGCAGCATCGCTGCGGGCCGTTTTGCTTTGAAAGCGGCGAAGGGTCTGCCGAGGGTGGCCAGGTTGTTTCCCAAGCTTCAGGATTGCCGCTGCAATGCTTTTCAACCGCCTCCTTGCCGCGGCCGCGCTGGTGCTGGCCTCGACCGCCTCGCTGGCCGCGGCGGAGCTGATCCACGCCACGCCCGAAATGGCGCAGTTCGCCAACGCGATGAGGCGGACCGGCTATAGCGCCGAGGTCAAGACGGCCGCGAACGGCCCGGCTCGGATCCGCTCCATGATCGTGGGCAAGCCATTTTCCGTGGCGACGGCCGGGTGTCGGGCGAATAGATCATGCGATGTCATCAACTATGTGATCTCCTCGCTCGCCCCCGGCGCAATGACGTCGCAAGCCGTCAGCGAGTTCAACTTGACGAGCATCGCGGCGAACCTGGCCCTTACCGAAGTCGATGGGAAGAAAGTGTTCATTCTCAGAACCACGGTGATGA
>JBLIKI010000178.1:0-4584 GCA_047636235.1 Paracoccaceae bacterium
CGCTGCCGACTGGCAGGCGCGAGGTTCTGTGACGCTATGGGTATCGATGCCGGGACGATCGGCTCAGATGCGCGATACTCAGCCGCAACGCGTGCGGCGTCTGAACCGCGCCGGGTGCGCCGGGAGGCTTCGATCGCTGCATGGGATGGAGCCATTATGACAAAGTTTCCGCCTGATGTCCGCGCGCGTGCGGTGTGGATGGCGCTCGACAATCCGGACCGGCATGGGTCTCGCCGGAAGGCGATCGCCTCGGTCTCCGTTCAGATCGTAGGCTCGGCGCACACGCTGAACGCCGGGCCCAAGAAGGCTGATGCGAACCGCGGTCGGCGGGCGTGCATCCTGGGCTAAAGGGCCGCGCAGATGACGGCGCCGGAGCGCGAAACCCGCAACCTGCGCCACTGTGAGGCGGATGAGGATGCTGGATCCGCCAGGTTTTGCCGCGACGACCGAGATCCAGCGCAATACCCCCGCGTATCTTTCGCCGGCGGAGCAGGGCCGCCGGTCAAAGCGATGGTCGGCTTCATCGACCAACATCGAGAGGAACATGGGGGAGAGCCGATTTGCGAGGCCCATCCCCCTATCGCGCCCGCTGACCGAGCGGTCGGAGCGCGCCACGTGGGATGGGGCGCTTCGGCCTGATATCCGCCATGTTTTTTATGCGACCCGGCAAGTCTGCGGCCTGCGCAAGGTCTGGCGGCAGGTGCGAAAGCAGGGCTTGGACGTGGCCCGCCGCAGCGTCGGCTGGCGGGTTGGCGCGGTGGCTTATCCGACGAGCGTGCACGACTGCGGCGTGGCGCCGATGGCGTTGCGCTACCTCCGCAAGGGCGGGCTGCGGCTGCGCCATGTCATCGCCGAAAGCGCCTATGCCGGGCTGAAACCATGGCGCTCCATGACGCGCGACGTCGACGGGCGGATCGAGGCCATCGCGCGCTGCGACACGGCAAAGCGGCGTCGATGGGCGGTCGAGAGGACCGCTCCGGCGCGGGCGCTGCCGCCTTGCGAAGGACTGGAGCGCCCCGATGCCAAGCGCCGAGGCGAGGCGCCCCAGCGCCCATGTCGGCATCACCGTCAGACGCGTGCCGCCGCTTCACGCAGCATCCGGCGACGCCTGAGGCGCGCGTTCAGCTTCCGTCGGGGAGGGCTGTGGCGACCACGGCTGCGGTCGCGGCGGCGGCGGCCAGATCCTCGCGCCCGGCGGCCCAGCTTTCGCGCGCCCGGCGGGCGATGTCGCGGATCATGGCCTCGTCCGGCTCGGCCGCTGGCACCGGGCGGACCGGGTCGTTGTGAAAGAGATAGAGCCGCGAGGCGAACTGATCGAAGGGCAGCGAGGCTTCGCCATACCGCTCTCCCGCGCCTTCGGTCGACACCACCACGCCCGCACCCCAGTCTTGGCCGCTGTCATTGTTGGGATTGTAGAAATAGACTCGCATCACCCCGGCCTGATCGCGGGCCATGCGCAGGATGGCGATGGCGTGCCAGCCGATGAAGCGCGCGGTGGCGTCGGTCACGCCGATGCCCGCGGGCTGGGGGTGGATTACCGGCTCCTGGCCATTGAAGTCGGGGTGGTAGGCCGCGTGAAACCGGCTGAGGAAGCCTTCGAGGTCGGCGAGCTTGCCGGTCGGCACGTCCACCGCCACGGCGCAGTCGCGCCCGACCCACCAGCCGTGGAACTCGGGGTTGATCCACACATGCGGATCGTCGCCGCGGTCGGCGCAAAGCCGCCCCATCGCCGCGTAGATCCGGTCCAGATGCGGGACCAGCGCCACCGACACCGGGTCCGCATCGAGCGGCGTGAAGGCCGCAAGGCCTGCTGGAAGCTCGGCCGACGACAGGGGCTGCCCTTCGAAATGCATCTGCACGGTGTCATAGCGCGCAGCCTGCGCGATCAGGTGCAGCAAATAGTCGGGGTCGTTGAGCCCCCACATGGCGATGGCGCGGGCGGACTGGCAGGTCGGGTTCGCGCCCTGACCGACGCCCAAGGGCTGGCCGAGCACCTGCAGCGTGCCCGCCAGCAGCAGCGCGCCCGGCGGGGCGGACGGCCCGAAGGCCGCGGTCAGCCGCGCGGCCGTCGCCTCGGACAAGGTCAGCGAGATCTGGCGGCGCAGCGCAGGCGGCACCGGCGGGTGATGCAGCACGCCGCGCTCGAGCAGGTTGGCGAGGCCGAGCACCGCCTGCGGCGTCTCCAGCCGCACGGCGACGCGGATCAGGTCATGGCACAGCGCCCGATGACGGCGCCAGCAGTCGAGGCCGACGCTGGTCAGACCCAGCGCCTCGGGGGCGAGCGTGGCGCGGTCGCCCTCCAGCGTCCGTGTCAGGAAGGCGACGTGGTAGTCGGAGACGAGCCCGGTGTCGTGCATGGCGCGCGACAGGCCGCGGGCTTCTTGCAGCAGGGCGGCCTCGTCCATCGCGGCCAGACGTTCGCGGTAAAGCGGCAGGCCGGGATCGTCGGCGCAGGTGCGGGTCGGGCCGAACAGCGCCGACACCAGCCGGTCGGCGCCAAGACGGCCGTCGCCAAGCTCCGCCCCGCGTTCGGCCATGGTCACCGCGATCTGGGCGATCATGTCCTTGACCGCGTTCACCTGCAGCGGGCGCTGGACGAGAATGCGCCAGATCTCGGCGACCAGTCCCGAGAGCACGTCGTGAAAGCCGATCCGATCCGCCATGTGGCGGAATAGCTCGCGCAGCGCTGGTTCCAGCGGGCGGTCGCGCAGCGCCTCGTCCGGGGCGCCGAAAAGACGCTTGAGGTTGAGCGCGAGCACCTGGGCCAAGTGGTGGCGGGCGGCATCGGCGTGCAGCTGGGGATGGGTTGTCGCGCCGGTCGCGATCGCCAGCAGGCGCAGCAGGCTCAGCGCCTCCAGCGTCACGGTGGCCGGGGGCGCGCCATCGAGCGTCGCGGCCGCCAGCTTAGGCGACAGCGACTGCGGCGCGTCCCAATCGGACCCTGCGAAGATCCCGGCGGCGTCGAGCCGCGGGGCCAGCCGCGCTAGCGCTTCGACGCCGCCGGGGGCGGCGAGCAGGCGCCGCGCCACGTCGAGCACTTGCGGCTGGATCCTCGCCTTGCCAAAGCTGCGCTCGGCCTCCAGCCGTTCGGTCGCGGCCAAAAGCGTCGTCGTCAGCCGCGAGGCGTCCGCGACGGCAG
The DNA here is from genome assembly GCA_047636235.1 of Paracoccaceae bacterium. GTDB lineage: Bacteria > Pseudomonadota > Alphaproteobacteria > Rhodobacterales > Rhodobacteraceae > JBOCEF01. The sequence continues at coordinate 3,140 of JBLIKI010000178.1, forward strand.
GCGCATCCGCCGCCGACCGTGAAGCCCGATCATCATGGTCGTTACCGGATGTCATGCGCGTTTTCGGTCCTCACACATAAAAATCAAGCTCTTCTTGGGCCTTGAGAAGATCGCGCAGACGATGCGGATCCTCGCCGAAGAAGTAAACCAGCCCCCAATGGGTGCCGAAGGCGGTGCGCTTGGTCACCTTCTCCTGCATCGGAGGGGCGAGCTCGTGGAACTCAAAATACGGGTGGTTCGCGGTCTCGTCGGGCACTTTCAGCTCGCTGACCACGCGGCGGCGCGGATAGGCGCCGAAGCAGCCGGCGTGACCCTTGGCGCCGGTCACCTCCTCGGGGAACATGGCGTCCAGCTCCTCCTGCTTGGTCTTGGGGTCGAAGCAGGCGACGATGCCTTGATAGCCGTTGAAGCCATAGGCGCGCTCGATCAGCTCCAGCGCGTTGAATCCGGGCGGGCGATAGGCTACCTCGCCGAAGTACATGGTGCCATCCGAGGTCACGAAATACTCCGGGTGGATGAAGCCGAATTCAATGTCGAAGGCGTCGATCAGCTTTTCAATCTGCTCGGTGATCTTGGCCCGCCAGCTTTCCAGCTCCGGCGTCGCCGGCACGAACACAGAATAGCCCAGCGTCACGTATTCCGAGATGTTCAGGAACTGGATCTTGCCGTTGAAGATCCACGCCTCGACCGCGAATTCCCAGCCGTCGAGATGGCTTTCCAGCAAGGCGGGAAACTCATCGTTGGAGATGGACTCGACATCCTCCACCGTGCGGATGGTCCGGTGACCGAGGCAGCCCGCCTTGTCGAAGGCCTTGAAGTGGATCGGGTCGTTCACGTCGCCGTCGAGCTTTAGCAGCGTCTGGTTCACCCGCTTGAGAAAGCGGATGACGTCGGCGTGGTTGTCGGCTTCCTCAAAGATGCCGACCCGGATTCCGGCCAGCTGCGCGCGGCGCTTCATCAGCGACTTGTCGCGGAACAGCATCGACTGGCCAAGCAGACGCGGGTTGTTCAGCAGCACCGAGTTGATGGCGCCGGCCCATTCCACCGTCTCTTCGAACATCGGGATGGCGACGTCGCAGCCTTCGTCCTTGAGGATCTGGGCGATCTGGTGCGACCGCTCGTTGAGCCGGTCGAAATCCCACTTGATGTAGGGGATGCCGTGCTCTTTCGCGTATTCCTCGGCCCACCACGGCGCGACGACCACATAGCGGCGGTCGAAGCGGTCGATGGCGGCGATGGCGTTCAGGCTCCAGCCGAGAATGGCGACGTAGCCTTTGTCGGGGTTGTTCTCCATGGATGAGGACTCCCTGTAATATTTCATGGTTCGCGGTCGCAGTCGGCCATATTCATGGCGCAGGACGCACGATGTCGGCCCGATCGATCCGAAGGCTCGGAACGGTCAGGCTGGTCCGTCTGAACGGACCCACGAAGCGACGTGTGATGCT
>JBLIKI010000179.1:0-4537 GCA_047636235.1 Paracoccaceae bacterium
GGCAGCGCGTGCAGCACCTTGGCGGCGGCGGTGAGGGTTGTCTCGATATCCTCTTGCGTGTGGGCGGTGGAGCTGAGGTTGTGCAGGATCTTGTTGCCGGTGAAGAAAATGCCCTCCTCACGCAGCCCCGCCGCAAAGGCCCCGTATTTCGCCAGATCCGCCGAGGCGCAGAAATCGCGATACCCGCCGATCTCCTCCAGATCCGTGAAGATCGGGTGGAACATCGACCCGACATTCTGCACCCGCATGTTCTGGCCCGCATCACGCGCCGCCGCGTTCAGCCGCGTGGTCATCTGATCGCCGATCGCGGTCAGCTTTTTGAACCCGGCGTTGTCGTCCTTGGTCATCTCCTCCAGCATCACCTTGACGGCGTATAGGCCGAGGCGCGGCGCGTTCTGGCTGCCGTAATGCAGCACCTTGCCGTATTCGATGCTTTCCATAATGTGCGCTGGCCCGGCGATGGCGGCGACCGGAAACCCCTGCCCCAGCGCTTTGCCGTAGGTGACGATGTCGGGCTGCAACCCATACAATTCCGCCGCCCCGCCAGGCGCGACGCGGAACCCGGTCACCGTCTCATCCAAGTAAAACAGCACGTCGTATTTGCGGCATAGATCCTGCGCTTGGCGCAGATAGCCGCTTTTGGGCGGGATCACGCCCATGTTGGACATCACCCCTTCCATCATCACGCAGGCGATTTCGTGCCCGCTGCGCTTCAACACCCGCTCCAACGCGTCGATGTCGTTCCAGATGCTGACCAGCGTGTCCTCCCACGACCCCGGCGTCAGGCCCGAACTGTCAGCGATCCGCACCGGATCGTTCGGGTGGCCCAAAGTGGTGACCGGCTGGGGGTTGGTGCTGACCAGCAGGCCGTCATACCAGCCGTGATAATGCCCCTCGAACTTCAGCACCTTGCGCTTGCCGGTGATGCCGCGGGCCATGCGCACGGCGGTCATGCAGGCCTCGGTCCCGGTGTTGGCGAAGCGGACCTTGTCGACATGGGGCAGCATGGAGACCATCTTTTCGGCCACCTCCACCTCGACCTCCAGAGCGGTGGCGAAATGGGTGCCGTTCTCAACCTCCTGGCGGATGATTTCCACGATTTTCGGGTGCGCGTGGCCCAGCGGCAGGCAGCCGAACGACATCTGCCAGTCGATGAATTCATTGTCATCGACGTCCCAGAGCCGGGCGCCGCGACCCTTGCGGAAATAGGGCGGATGGGGGCTGTAATTCATCGGCCCGCGCGAGGCGGAGCTGCATCCCTCGACCAGAACCTTCATGGCGCGGTCAAAGTGCTGCGCTGACTTTTCGGTCTTCATCGGTGCGTCCTCGTCTGCTTGATGCGCGCGCGCCCCTAGGTCAGGGCCCGCAGCAAGTCGTGCGCCTGATGCGCCGCGGTTTCAATCGTCACCCTCTCAACGCGCTTGCCCAGCAGGCGGTGGAACGCCGCTTGGGCCGCTTCGGTGAAGGCGACCTCGCCGTCAGGGCCGATGCTCTCGATACCCTCATAGGGCAAGGATCGGCGGTTGGTGTCGATGGCCTCGGTCTCGGACCAGGATGGGTGCAGGTCGAGGGTCGCGGCGCCATCTCGCACGATCACCGGATAGCCGCCGACCAGCCCGTTGACGCCCGGCAGATGCGTCGCGGTCGGACCCGGCGACAGGAACGCCCGGAACGCCTGAATGGCGGCCGAGGCGGTGACCCGGTTGAAAAACAGATCATAGGTGAACGGGAACGGCGCCAGCAGCATCTCGCGCGCCATGGCGGTGACGTCGGCGCCGTCCGCCTCGGCATGCAGCAGAAAGGGCGGCGCGTCGCCGGTCGGGGCGTCCGCGAAGGCGTGGTATTCGAACGCGTGCTGGGCGACCAGCTTGACCGCGATGGCCCCGGGCGAGGTGTTGAGGCGGCGGCTCAGCCCCGCGATCAGCTTCGGGATCGGTTCGGCCACGTTGCCGATCCCGCATAGCGGGCCGAAGCCGGTGCGGTGCAGGATCGGGTTCAGCACGTCGGGATAGGACGCGCCGATCCAGATCGCGTTCAGATCCGCCTCGGCCAGCCGGTCGCGGAACGTCTTCATCACCGCCAGATGCAGCGAGACATAGCCGCCGAACGGCAGCTTGGCCGCGGTTGATCGGTCGACCTGCCACCACGGCATCAGCGTCGCGGTGGTCAGAACGATGTCCGGCGCGATCGCCCTGATCCGCGGCACGAATGCAGGGTCGTCAACATCGAGCCTCTCGCCGACGACGCTCGGATACCATCCCTCCAGCCCAGCGCCGATCGCGGCGGAGTTGGCACGCGCGACCGCTTTGCCCTCATCCCGGCCGGCGATGACGATGCGGGCGAACAGGCCGGAGCGCGCGGCGGCCTCCAGCACCGACGATCCCAGTTCTCCGACCGAGAGGATCAGCAGCGTCGGCCTATCCATGCTTGAGCGCCGTCAGGAACCGCGCGACGGTCGGGCCAAGCTCATCGCTTTCATAGCCGCCCTCTTGCACGATCACGGTGGGCAGGCCCCAGTCGCGGATCCGGCGGGCCAGCGCGACATAGCCGTCGGGGGTTATCCGGTGCCCGCCATGGGGGTCCGAGCGCAGCGCATCCATCCCAAGCGCGACCACGATGGCGTCCGGGCGGAACGCGGCGACCGAGACCGCAAGCCGGTCGAACGCGCGCGCGAACCCCGCATCGTCGACATCGCCCGCGAAACAGACGTTGACGTTGCACCCGGCGCCCTCGCCCGTGCCGCATTCGTCCTCATACCCGCTGTGCCACGGATAGTATTCGGACGGGTCGGAATGCATCGACGCGGTTAGCACGTCGCCCCGGTCGTAGAAGATGCTTTGCGTCCCGTTGCCATGGTGCACGTCGATGTCGACGATGGCGACCCGGGGGTGGACGCGGCGCAGTTCCTCGGCCGAGATGGCCGCGTTGTTGAGATAGCAAAACCCCATCGCCGCGCTCGCCCCCGCATGGTGGCCCGGCGGACGGCAGAGCGCATAGGCAGGCGCGCCGGCGATGGCGACCAGCCTGGCCGCATTGGCCGCGCATTGCGCCGAGGCATAGCTGGCAGCCCAAGTGCCACCGCGTATTTCCGCCGCCAGATCGTTGACATAATAGCCCAGCGCGCCGACCAGCCCGGTCGGGACATGCGCCAAGGCGCCGCCCGCCAGCACGTTCGGCAGCACCGCCGCGTCGGCGCCGAACTGATCCGCCCACCGCCCCGCGATGCCGCGCAAAAACTCGAGATAGACGCCCGGATGCACCCGCAGCAACGGGTCGAGGCCGAGATCGTCAGGCGTCACCACCTCGAACGCGGCCCCGGACAGCGCGCCAAGGATCAGATCGGCGCGCCGCGGGGTTTCGGGGCTTGGCGTCAGGCGCCCGGCCTTCAAGAACCGCGCGCCGTCGTGGCCCATCTGAACGTCCGACCAAAACACCTGCATATCTGTCGGATCCTGTGCACATTTCACCATGCCCGCGTCCGCGAACGCCTGCGTCGCCGCCTATACGCAGCGGCCGGGCGCGGCCAAGGGGCGCGCTTGAGCGTTGACGCGTTGTCCCCCACGGCGGACGGCGTGGCAAAGTAGGCATGATCCGAGGTTCGCGCGTCAAGCGGCCAATCGCGGGTGGCGTCCGAGCAGGCGAGGTAATTTCATCAGCCCGTCCCGTGTGATCGCAGATGGCTGCCGAGATGCATGGCCGAGCGGGAGCGTGGCGGCAGGATCCACCGACCGCGCCGATGCTCCGATGACCAAGACCGATCTGACCCCTTGCCGGGCTTGCCGGAGGCTCCGCCGTCTGAGCGGGGCGGAGCGGTCATGGCCACGACCGGGGCCAAGGTGTCGGCCGAAGCGCGCGGGCGGGCCCTGCGGAGGCGCCTTGGCGCTCAGCATATCGGCCCATGCCGGGGTCGGTCTCGATGCCCGGGAGCAGGCTGTGGTTCAGCGGCGTCCGGCAGCGGGCGCGGGCCTGCTCCGTCGCATCGATCGCGGCGGTCAACACCTGTCCAGATCGATACAGCGAGCGGCCGGAGGGAGCAGCCTTCGCTCGGCAGTGTGGGAGACAGCGATGACACCACCTTGGTCAACTCAACGGGTCTGGTCGACGCCAAGGTCCGCCGCTGGCACAGCCATGAGGCCGTGAAGCGCGCCTCTCGGTGGGTCGACCGGCTCAACGACCGCCACCGGCCGAGCCCCTCGAGAACGTCCCACCGGGAAAGGCCGAGGCCACCGCAGCACGCCGCGTCCTGCCAAGGCCTTGAGCGGTACGGTGGACCGATCTCTGGCTCGGGCGATCCCACGATCTGGCTAAGGACCGGCAGGCTTTCATCAGCAGCGCCGAGACGCCGCTTATGATCGGGCTCTTGGCGCGGTTTCACACTGGATACGTCGACCCATGAATGTTGCGATTTGCGCTTTCCCAAACGGCAGATCGGCCCCGCGAGCCCTAGGCCATGTGGACAAAGGGGATTCCCACAGGAGCATCGGGATGATTCAAGGCTGAAAAACGGGAGCCCGCCTTGGACCGAGACGTCATCGAC
>JBLIKI010000180.1:0-4501 GCA_047636235.1 Paracoccaceae bacterium
CGGCAGCATCCGCAGCTTCAGCGCCACGATGCCGGGGACGGATATGTTGCGCTCCAAGGTCGGGGCCATCTCTGCGATCAGCAGGCAGACGCGCGGGCGCCCCGCGAAGCACGCCGCCACCAACGCCGCCGCCCGCGCCACCCGGCCCGGATAGCCGGGGGCCGCGCCGCTTGCCGCCAGCGCCGCGGCGTCGGCCTCGGCCGCCGTCACCACCCCCTCGATGCCCGCCAGCATCAGCTGGATCAAGATGTCTTCGCGGCTTTCGAAATACCGGTACAGCCCCGATTTCACGACCCCCGCCTTGGCCGCGATCGCGCTCAGCGTCGCCGCCGACGGCTCGCCCGCATCCAGCAGATCGCCCGCCGCGACCAGAATCGCGGCGCGGCGTTCGGCCTTGCGCTCAGGGGTGCGGGCGCGCTGGAAATCGGGTTCTGGCATGGCGGGCAGCTTAGGCCGCGACGGCGTGGCGCGCAAGAGACCTGTGTTCTCTTATTGACTTGAACGCCGACGCCGCCATGTTGAAGTCGGTCGGAGCGTCGTCCCGGCCGGACATTTCCTGCGCCCCGCGCGCTCACTGCCCCGCGCCTCGCGCGCACACCGCCCCGCGCCCCGCGCGCAGTCTGAACGAGGCCGTCATGAAATTGACCGTGAACGCCGAGGTCCATGAGATCGACGCGGACCCCGAGATGCCGCTTTTGTGGGCGCTGCGCGACCTGCTGAATGTCAAGGGCCCGAAATACGGCTGCGGTATCGCCGCCTGCGGGGCCTGCACGGTATGGATCGACGGGGTTCCAACCCGGTCGTGCGTGATGCCCGTCGGCGTGGTGACCGGCGAGATCACCACCATCGAGGGCCTGCCCGCCGCGATGCCGTCCAGCGACCCGGCCTCGGTCCTGTCCGCCGTCCAGCACGCGTGGGAGACCGAGCAGGTCCCCCAATGCGGCTACTGCCAGTCGGGCCAGATCATGGTCGCCGCCGCCTTGCTGCGCGACGCCCCCGCCCCCACCGATGCGGACATCGACGACGCGATGACCAATCTTTGCCGTTGCGGGACCTACCCGCGCATCCGCGCCGCGATCCACCGCGCCGCGCGCCAGATCGCCGAGGGCTGAGCCATGGGCAAGATCACCAGACGGGTATTCCTCGGGCTTGGCGTCGCGGTCGCGGGCGGCCTTGCGGTCGGCGTGCGCTATGCCACCAAGACCCATCCCAACCCGCTTTTGGGGCATGTTCCCGGTGACACGGCGGTGCTCAACCCGTGGCTGACCATCTCCGAATCCGGCGAGATCACCGTGATCGTGCCGCGCGCTGAGATGGGCCAGGGCGTCCACACCACCTTGGCCGCCATGGTGGCGGAGGAATTGGGGGTCGAATTGGCCGATGTGAAGGTTGAGCACGGCCCCCCCGGCGCGATCTATTACAACGGCGCCTCGCTGGCCGAGGCCGGCCCGGCCCCGTCCTGGGACACCGGCTTCGCCGCCGAGCTGACCCGCGGCGCGGGTCGGTTCGGCGCGCGGCTGGTCGGCTTGCAGGTCACCGGGGGCAGCACCTCGGTGATCGACGGGTTCGACCGGATGCGTGAGGCGGGCGCGATGGCGCGGATCGCGCTTATTGAAACCGCGGCGGAGCGGCTCGGCGTTGCCGCCGTCGGGTTCGCCATCGACCGCAAATTCGTCGTCCACACCGAATCGGGTCGGCGCATCCCATTCGGCGATCTGGCCGCTGACGCGGCGTTGCGCGATCCCGTGGACGCGCCGGCGCTAACCGATCCCGCGAACTGGCGACTGCTCGGCAAGACCCAGGTGCGCGTCGATCTGCGCCCGAAGGTGACCGGCGCGCCGATCTACGGCATCGACGTCGAACTGCCCGATATGCTGCACGCCACGGTCGCCATGTCGCCGGTGTTCGGGGCGGAGCCGCTGTCGGCGGACCGCGCCGCGGCCCTCGCCGTGCCGGGCGTGGTGAAGGTGGTGGACCTTCGCACCGCCGCAGGGGCTGGCTTCGGCATCCTCGCGCGCACCACTTGGGCGGCGTTCAAGGGGGCCGAGGCGCTGGCCCCCGAATGGCCCGCCCCGACCTATCCCGCCGACAACGCCGCCCAGTGGGCCGCGCTGGCCGAGGCCTATGAAAAGAACGCCCCCGCGGGCGCGTTTGAGATGGGCGTGATTGGCGACGCCCCCGTCGCCTTTCAGGCCGCCCCGGCGGACGAGGTGCTGGAGGTCGAATACCGCGCCCCGTTCCTCGCCCACGCCTGCATGGAGCCGATGAACGCCACCGCGCAGCTATCCGGCCTCGCGCTGCGCATCTGGTCGGGCAACCAATCGCCGACCCTGATCCAGACCGTGTGCGCCCCGCTGGTCGGCCTGTCCGAGGACGACGTGTCGGTCACCACGCTGCCGATGGGCGGCGCCTTCGGGCGGCGGTTCGAACTGGACGTCGCGATCTACGCCACCTTGCTGGCGGCCGAGGCCGACGGCCGGCCGGTCAAGGTCACTTGGTCGCGCGAAGAGGACACCACCCACGACACCTACCGCCCCGCAGCGATGGGCCGGTTCCGCGCCCATGTTCGCCCGAACGAGGTTCCGACCGCGATCGAGATGCGAGTGGCCGCGCCCTCGGTGATGGCGTCGGTGATGGCGCGGACATTCCCGTCCCTGCCTGCCTCGGGGCCGGACAAGACCATCCTCGACGGGCTGTTCAACCAGCCCTATGCGGTGGTCAACGCCGATTATCAGGGGATTCCGGTCAATCTGGGGGTGCCGACGGGGTTCTGGCGATCCGTGGGCAATTCGTACAACGGGTTCTTCCACGAAGGGTTGATGGATGAAATCGCCCATCGCGCCGGGCTGGACCCGGTGGCGATGCGCCTGTCGATGATGCAACGTGATGAGCACCGCCCCGCGCGGCTGGCCTTGGAAAAGGTCGCGCAGATGTCGAACTGGGGCGAGGTCGCGCCGGGCCGCGCCAAGGGCGTCGCCTTCTGCCTGTCGTTCGGGACCTGGGTGGCGCAGGTGATCGAGGTGTCGGACCAAGGCGGCAAGATCAAGCTGGAGAAGGTCTGGTGCGCCGCCGATCCGGGCCGGGTGATGGACCCCGGGATCGTGGCCGCGCAGATGGAATCGGGGATCATCTTCGGCCTGTCGGCGGCGATCATGCAAAAGATCACCTTCGCGGGCGGGCGCGTTCAACAGACTAATTTCGACGGGTTCGATGCGCTACGGATGGCGCAAACCCCGCCGATCGAGATCGCGCTGCTGGAAAACTCGCCCCATATCGGCGGCGTGGGCGAACCCGGCACCCCTCCCGCGGCGCCGGCGCTGGCCAACGCGATCTTCGCGCTGAACGGCATGCGCCTGCGCGAGATGCCGTTCGCGGACCGAGTTGACTTCGCCTAGGCTCCGCAGCCCCAACTGCCCATCCGCGCGCCCATCCGCGCCCCCATCCGAGGCAGGGCCCCCGCGCCCCTCGGGCGCGGGCGGGCGGGTGAGCGGGAGGGCCCGTCCCTCCCCGAACCCGGCCGCACCCGGCGCCGCACCCCGCAGCACACGCCCGCACCCGGCGCCGGCCCCCACAACACCCAACCGCCGCACCCGCCAGCCGCGACCCTTTGATCACGCAGGGCTGAATTGCATGGCGGCCCCGCGCCCACCACTATAAACTCGGACACGGACCGTAGGCGCATCGCTCCGCGCGCGGCCCGATCGACGCATCGCCGGAGGCCCGCCCAATGATCGCCGAACTCGGACATCTCGCCCTCATCCTCGCGTTCATGATCGCGCTGATCCAATCGGTCGCGCCGCTGGTGGGCGCGCAAAAAGGCTGGTCGGATTGGATGCGGCTCGCCGTGCCCGCCGCCAACCTGCAATTCGTGCTGGTCGCCATCGCCTTCGCGGCGCTGACCCACGCTTTCGTCACCTCGGATTTCTCGGTGAAACTGGTGGCGGCGCATTCCCATTCCGCCAAGCCGATGCTCTACAAAGTGTCGGGCGTCTGGGGGAACCACGAAGGTTCGTTGCTGCTGTGGTCGCTGATCCTCGGGCTTTACGGCGCGATGGTGTGCTGGTTCGGCGAGGCGCTGCCCGCGGGCCTCAAGGCGCGCACGCTGGCGGTGCAGGGGATGATCGGGGCGGGGTTTCTCGCCTTCATGCTCTTCACCTCCAACCCGTTCGTGCGGCTGGATATTCCGCCGCTCGATGGCAATGACCTGAACCCGCTGCTGCAAGACCCGGGCCTCGCGTTCCACCCGCCGTTCCTCTATCTCGGCTATGTCGGGCTTTCGATGACCTTCAGCTTCGCCATCGCCGCGCTGATCGAGGGGCGGGTAGACCCCGCCTGGGCGCGCTGGGTGCGGCCTTGGGCGCTTGGGGCCTGGATCGCGCTGACCATCGGGATCGCGCTCGGCTCTTACTGGGCGTATTATGAGCTCGGCTGGGGCGGCTGGTGGTTCTGGGACCCGGTGGAGAACGCCAGCTTCATGCCGTGGCTCGCCGCCGCCGCGCTG
>JBLIKI010000181.1:0-4480 GCA_047636235.1 Paracoccaceae bacterium
TCAATCCAGCGCCCGAGGAACAAGCCCGCCAGCATCGGCGCCACGAACATCCAGCCGAGCGCCCCGATCTGGCCGAGGCGCGCGCCCAAGGACGGTTCGGGGTCGGCCTCACCCCGCGCGGCGCGTTCGGCGGCGCGGCGGGCGGCGGCGGCGAGCCGGTCTTCGCCGCCCGAAGCGTCAGCTGGCGCGTCAGGCGGCGCGTCAGTTTGCGCGTCAGTTTGCGGGCCGGGGCGCGGGCCGGGGCGGCGCGGGTCGGTCATGCCCCGCGCTCCGCAAAGGCGGGGCCGTCGAGGGGCGCCGCCGCCCCGGGGTGCAGGTACAGCGTCAACTGCCGCACCGCGCGGGCGTGAAGGCGGGTCTGCTCCACCCGGGCCTTGCGGTCCTCGTCGATGCGGGCGGCGCGCATCCGGGCGACCTCTGCGGCCAGCATCGGCAGATCGTCGCCGATCAGCCCGCCGCGGCAGGCGACGGCGACGCGCGCGCCCCCGGTCATGGTCATCACCCCGCCTTGGATCGCGCAGAACCCCCGCCCCCCATCCGGCCCCCGCCAGCGCAGCACCGAAGGCGGCAGCACCGTCAGCAGATCGACATGGCCGGGCAGGACGCCGAAGGACCCGGTCTCATCCTCGGCCCGCACGGCGGTCACCGGGGCGGCGTCGAGCAGCACCTCGGTCGGGGTGGCGATGGTCAGGTGCATGGCGGCGGTCATGACGCGGCCTGCGCGGGGGATTTGTCGGGGTCGGGGGCCTTGTTCGGGGCATTGTCGGCGGCCCTGTCCGCGGCTTCGTCGGCCTCCGTGGCGGCGGTTTCTTTCGCCCGCGCGTCGCCCAGCGTCCCGGTCATATAGAGCGAGGATTCGTCCCAGCCGTCGCACTCCCCCGCCAGGATCGCCGCGCAGCCCGCCACCGTGTCGGCCAACGAGACGGTGACGCCGGGGATGCCGGTGAACGCCTCGGTCACCGCGAAAGGCTGGGTCAGGAACCGTTGCAGGCGTCGCGCGCGCCCGACAAGGCGGCGGTCCTCAAGGCCCAGCTCCTCCATGCCCAAAAGCGCGATGACGTCTTGCAACTGGCGGTAATGGGCGATCACCCGGCGCACCTCGGTGGCGACGCGGGCGTGGGTTTCCCCAACGATCAGCGGGTCCAGCAGGATCGAGGACGACCCGATCGGATCGATCGCCGGATACATCCCATCCGCCGCCATGGCCCGCGACAGCACCACCATGCTGTCGACATGGCCCGCGATCGCCATCACCGCGGGGTCGGTGAAATCATCGGCGGGCACATACACCGCCTCGATCGCGGTGACCGAGGCGTCGCGCACCGACGCGATCCGCTCTTGCAGGGCCGCGACCTCGGACGCCAGCGTCGGCTGATAGCCGACCCGCGACGACAGGCGGCCCATCAGGCCCGACACCTCGGCCCCCGCCTGAACGAACCGGAACACGTTGTCCATCAGCAGGAGCACGTTGCGCGATTGCTCATCGCGGAAATATTCGGCCACCGCCAAGGCGGTCAGCGGGACGCGCCAGCGCGCGCCCGGCGGCTCGTTCATCTGGCCATAGACCAGCACGGTGCGGTCCAGCACCCCCGCCTCGGTCATGTCGAGCAGCATTTCATGCCCCTCGCGCGACCGCTCCCCCACGCCTGCGAACACGGAGATGCCTTCGTATCCGCGCACCATGGCTTGGATCAGCTCCATCACCAGCACGGTCTTGCCGACGCCGGCGCCGCCGAACATCGCCGCCTTGCCGCCTTGGGCGATCGGGGTCAGCAGGTCGATGGCCTTGATCCCGGTCTCGAACAATCGCGGCGCGCCGGTGCGCGAGGACAGGGAGGGCGGCGCGCGGTGGATCGGGCGGCGCGGCGCGTCATCGGGCAGGGGCGGCAGGCCGTCGCCGGGCGCGCCGGTCACATCGAGCAGCCGCCCCAACGCCGCATCCCCCACCGGGACCTGCACCGGTCCGCCGACCCGGCGCGCCGCGGCGCCCCGGCGCAGCCCCGCGGTCGCCTGCAACGCGATGGCGCGCACCGTCGACAGGGTCAGATGCGCCTGCACCTCGACCATGATCGGGGCGCGGCCGTCGTCCTCAAGGATCAGGGCGTCGTCGATGGGGGGCAGGGCGCGCGCGCGCACGTTGAACGCCACATCGACCACCGCGCCCCGCACGGCGGTCACGGTTCCAGCATCTGGGGAGGGGACGGTCATCAAAGGGGGATCCTCGGCGGTCATGCCATGGCGCGGCGGCGCCATCGCTGGCTTGCTTGCGCACCCAAGCACGTGTCTCACGGCCACCGCTTTGATCTGGATCAGTTGCAACGCGGAGTTGATGCGGATCATGGCGCCGCAGCATCGACCGGCGCAGGCTGCGCCAAGATCCGCCGCCCTGACGACCCAATCAAAGTGAGTCCCCCCGATGTCCGCACGCGCAGGTTCCAGCCACCCCATAGCGGCGTCTCAACGCAAAGCGCGGCGAGCGCCCGCAGCGTCGTCGCCCGATGCCAACCGGAGCGTCGCCATGCCCGATGCGCCCGCCGCCGATGCGCCCGCCGCCGATGCGCCTGATGCAGGCGCGCCTGCCGCGGCGCCGCAGACCGTCGCGTCGACAAGCCTTGCTGCCACGCTGGCCCGCGCCGCCGCCGCCGCGGCCCCATGCGATCCTTCCGACCCGGCGCAGGCGGGGTTGGAGCGTGTCGACCGCTCAATCCACGCCGGGATAGCGCGGATGACCGGCGGCCTGTCGCCCGCGGCGTTGGCCGAGGCATGGGCCGACTGGGCGGTGCATCTGGCGATCTCGCCGGGCAAGCAGACGATGCTGGCGACCAAGGCGGCGCGCAAGACCGGGCGGCTGGCGCGCTTCGCAGGCGCCGCCGTGACCGGCGCGCAGATCGACCCCGAAGCGGACGCCGACTGCATCACCCCCCTGCCGCAGGACAAGCGGTTCAGCGGCGAGGCATGGCGCAAATATCCGTTCAACCTGATGGCGCAATCATTTCTGGCCCAGCAGCAATGGTGGCACAACGCCACCGTCGGGGTGCGCGGCGTGACCCCGCAGCATGAAAACGTGGTGGGGTTCGTGGCGCGCCAGATGCTCGACATGGCGGCGCCGTCGAACTTTCTGGCGACCAATCCTGAACTTCTCGACAAGACCATGCGCGAGGGCGGCGCCAATCTGGTCCGCGGCGCCAAGAACCTGATGGCGGACTTTCAGCGCCAGAAATCGGGCCGCAAGCCCCGTGGGCTTGAAGACTTCGAGGTCGGGCGCAACCTTGCGGTCAGCAGGGGCGAGGTGGTGTTTCGCAATGAGCTGTTCGAGCTGATCCAATACGCGCCCGCCACCGAACAGGTGCGGCCAGAGCCGATCCTGATCGTGCCGGCGTGGATCATGAAGTATTACATCCTCGACCTGTCGCCAGAAAACTCGCTGGTCAGCTATCTGACCGGGCAGGGCTTCACCGTGTTCATGATGTCGTGGGTCAACCCCGGCCCCGACATGCGCGATCTGCCCTTCGACGCCTATCGCACCATGGGCGTGCTGGAGGCGCTGACCGCCGTGGGCCGGATCTGCGACGACGTGCCGGTGCACGGGGTCGGCTATTGCCTTGGTGGCACGCTGCTGGCGATCACCGCGGCGGCGATGGCGCGGGACGGCGACCGGCGGTTCCGGGACCTGTCGTTCTTCGCCGCGCAGACCGACTTTTCCGAGGCCGGAGAGTTGATGCTGTTCATCAACGAAAGCCAGGTCACGTTCCTCGAGGACATGATGTGGGAGCAAGGCTATCTCGAAAGCGGCCAGATGGCGGGGGCGTTCCAGATCCTGCGCTCCAACGATCTGGTGTGGTCGCGGATCTTGCACGACTACATGATGGGCGAAGGGCCGCGGCTGAACGACATGATGGCCTGGAACGCGGATGCGACGCGGATGCCGGCGCGGATGCATTCGGAATATCTGCGCAAGCTGTTCCTCGACAACCAGCTGACCGCGGGGCGCTATGAGGTCGACGGCCGGCCGATCGTGATGAACGACATCCGCGCGCCGATCTTCGCTGTTGGCACGGAATGGGATCATGTGGCGCCGTGGCGCTCAGTCTACAAGTTCCACCTGTTCACCGACACCGACGTAACCTTCGCGCTGACCAATGGCGGGCATAACGCGGGGATTGTGTCTGAGATCGGCCACCCCCGCCGCCATCACCGCATCGCGACCCGAGCTGATCAGGCGCCCTATGTCGACGCTGACGACTGGCTGGCCGCGACCCCGGTGCAGGACGGGTCGTGGTGGCCCGCCTTCGCCGCCTGGCTGGCGGAGCGGTCTGGCGATCCGGTGGCCCCGCCCCCGACTGGCCGCCCGGATGCGGGCCTGCCGCCGCTTTGCGCCGCGCCGGGAACCTATGTGATGCAGGGCTGATCGCCCCCTGCGGGGCGGCTGCGTGATCGCCCCCTGCGGGGCGGCTGCGTGATCGCCCCTGCGGGGCGGCTG
>JBLIKI010000182.1:0-4422 GCA_047636235.1 Paracoccaceae bacterium
TGGAGGCGACGCCCGGAATCGAACCGGGATTCACGGATTTGCAATCCGGTGCGTAACCACTCCGCCACGTCGCCATCCACGAGCAATCGTTTATGGGCTCGGCCCGAGGGCGTCAAGAGGCGGGCGCGGGGTTTTGCGTGCCCTGCGCGTGTTGGCGGGCGTAGCGGGAACCTGCGCTTAACTCTCGCGCGCTTAGGGTGATCCCGCCCGCTGCACGATAGGTGCGGCGCGGCGAGGCTTGCACGAGCGGAGAGCGCCCATGACAGAGGCTTTCGACATCCTGGTGATCGGCTCGGGGCCTGCGGGGGCCGCGGCGGCCGCACGCCTCGCGGCGGACACCAAGGCGTCGATCTGCGTCCTGGAGGCCGGAGGCGACGCGATAGGCTGGCGCGGCCGGCTGCCGATGTGGCAGGCGGCGCCCGACTGCAAGGACGCGCTGGATTGGGGCAGGGCTTCGTCGCCGCAAGCGGGGCTTGGGGGGCGCTCCGTCGCGATCGCGTTGGGGCGCGGGCTGGGCGGGTCGGACCTTTTGGCGCCTCCGCTATGGCAGCGCGGCGCGCCGAACGATTTCGATCGATGGACCCTGCCGGATTGGAACTGGGCCGCGCTGCTGCCCAGCTTGCGCGACGCCGAGGGGCGGCTGCGCCCCACCGCCGCCGCCTCGCCACACGGGCTGTCCAACGCCTTCGCCCAGACCGAAGGCGCGCCGGCGGAGCCGCCGGAGCCGGACCGTACCGGGCTCGGCCTGTTGCCTCAGACCATCGCTAACGGTCGCAGACTGCTGGTGTCGGACATGTATCTGGCGCCGCTGATCGCGTCGGGTCGGGTGTCGATCGCATCCGACACGCGGGTGGCGCGGGTGCTGTTCAGCCGCTGGCGCGCGGCGGGGGTGGAGCTCGTCGATGGCCGGCGCTTGCGCGCGCGAGGCGGCGTGGTGTTGTGTGCCGGGGCGGTGGAGACGCCTGCGATTCTGCTGCGATCTGGCGTCGGGCCCTCGGACCGGCTGCGGGCGCTAGGCATCCAGGTGGCCGCCGACGCGCCGCAGGTCGGGGAGAATTTGCAGGTACGCCCGATGATGACGGCGGTACATTTGGGGCCCCATGGCGGAGCGGGATATGATTGGCGACAAATGCTCAAATGGCTCGGCGCCGCGGCGGTCTGGGGCATGGGGGGCGACGGGCCGCTCGGCCTGGGGCTGACCGAGGCGGGGGGGTTCTTGCGCGCGGGGGTCGGGTCCGGCCCGCCGGACATCGAACTGCGGCTGCGGCTGGCGCAGCCTGCCTGGCCGTCGGGGTCGGTCTTCGCGCGGCCCGGCCTGACGCTGGAGGCGCGGATCTGCCGCCCGCGCTCGGTGGGGCGCGTCGGGCTGGCCGGGGTTGATCCGCGCCTGTCGCCACGGATTGATCCGGCGCTGATGGCCCACGAAGACGATCGCGCGTTGATGCGCGTCGCGCTGCGCCGGATGCGCGGCCTGATCGACCGGGAGGAATTCGACGGCTGGCGCGACGCCGAATCCGTGCCCGGTCGGCGCGTCAGCTCTGAAGAGGCGCTGGCGGAGGCGGTGGCCCGGCGGGTCACGTCCTCGGGCGAGATGGCCGGGTCGTGCCACATGGGCGTGGGCGAAAGCGCGCCGGTGGACCCGCAGATGCGGGTGCGCGGGATCGAAGGGGCATGGGTGTGCGATTCTTCGGTGCTGCCGACGCTGCCCTCGGCGGGAATGCGCGTGGCGGCGACGGCGGCGGGCTGGCACGGCGCCGGTCTGATCGCGCTGCAATTGCAGCACGACCTGCGCGATGCCGCCTGATCGCCGCCCGGACCAAGGCCGGTTCGCGCCGCCTGAGGGGGCGGGCCGCGCAACCGCCGCATTGCGCCGCACCCGCGGCTGTGGCATCTCAGAATTACCCTTGCAAAGACCCGCGCCGGAGCCAAGCCGATGATCGATTTCGAAGCCGCCCGCACCGCCATGGTGGATCGACAAGTCCGCCCCTCGGACGTGACCAGCTTCCCCATCATCGAGGCGATGCTCGCGGTGCCGCGCGAACGCTTCGTGCCGAGCGCGCTGCGCCAGGTGTGCTATGCGGGCGACGACCTGCCGCTGGGGGCGGGGCGGATGCTGCTGGACCCGCGGGTCTTCGCCAAGATGATCGACGCGGCGGACATCGATCCGGGCGATCTGGTGCTCGATGTCGCCTGCGGCATGGGGTATTCTACCGCGGTGCTCGCGCGGCTGGCGGCGGCGGTGATCGCGGTCGAAAGCGATGCGGGCCTGGCCAAACAGGCGGCGGCGACGCTGACCGCGCTGGAGGTCGACAATGCGGTGGTGGAGACGCGGACCTTGGCCGAAGGCGCGCCCGCCCACGCTCCCTATAACGTGATCTTCATCAACGGCGCGCTGGAAACCCTGCCCGAAAGCCTCGGCGCGCAGCTGCGTGAAGGCGGCCGTCTGGTGGCGATCGAGGCCCATGGCGCGGTCGGCCGCGCCTGCGTCTGGACGCGCGGGCCGGGCGGGCTGACGGCGCGGCGGGCCTTCGACGCCTTGGGTCCGGTCCTGCCCGGCTTTACGCGCGAGGCCGCGTTCGAGCTGTGATCCGCCGCCGAGGCGCCCTGATCCGCCTTTACGACATCGGTGCGGATCGGCCGTGACGTGCCGTTTACCGCTTTGCGCGCGCCACTTGGCTCGGCTAGGGTGCGATTACACTGCGCGGACGAAGACGCGCCGCATGACCGTAGAAGCAGCCATTGAGGTATCCATATGATCAGAGGAAAGCTCGGGGCGGCGTTATTGCTCGTCATCGGCGCGGCGGCAGGGGCCCCGGCTATTGCGGAGACGCTGTCAGACGCGTTGGTGAAGGCCTATGTGAACAACCCCAGCCTCACCTCGGCCCGTGCGGCGCTGCGTGTCGCCGATGAAGCGGTGGTGCAGCAAGAGGCCGCCGGCCTCGGCACCATCAACGGCACCACCTCGGTCGGGCTCAGCTCCTCGGGCGGTCTGTCGGCGTCGCAGGGCGGCGGCGGCGGCGGGCGCGTCAACAGCGATCCGGTGACCTTGGGCGTGCAGGGCGCGCTGCCAATCTATCAAAGCGGGCGCGTGCGCTATGGCATCCGCGGCGCGGAAGAGAATGTGCGCGCCAGCCGCGCGGCGTTGGTCGGGTCCGAGCAGAGCATTCTTCTCGCCGCCGTCACCGCCTATGAGGACGTGCGCCGCGACATCAGCTTCGTCAGCCTTGCGCGCAACAACGTCCGCGTGATCGGCGAGCAGGTCCGCGCCGCGCGCGACCGGTTTGAAGTCGGCGAGGTCACCCGCACCGATGTCAGCCAAGCCGAGGCGCGCCTCGCCGCCAGCCGCGCCAGCCTCGCCAGCGCGGTCGGCGCGCTGGCGCGGTCGCGTCAGGCCTACATGGCCGCGGTGGGCGAGCTGCCCGAAGGCCTTGAGACCCCGCCCCCCCTGCCGCCGCTTCCGGCGTCCGAACAGTCCGCGGTCGATCTGGCTCTGGCCGAGCATCCGCAGATGACCCAAGCTCGCTTCACCGCCCGCAGCGCGGAATATGCGGTCAAGCGGACCGTCACCTTGGGCCTGCCGACGGTGGAGCTGCGCGGCGCGCTGTCCTACACCAACTCCGGCGTCACCCAAACCGGCGGCGAGACCAACTCCGCAAGCGTGACGCTGAACGCGACGGTGCCGCTGTGGACCGGCGGGTCGGTTCCGTCGCAGGTGCGTCAGGCGCAGGCGACGCTGGCGCAGCGCACCTCGCAGGTGCATGAGGTCGCGCGCACGATCCGCCAGCAGACCTCGGTGGCGTGGTCGGCGATGGAGGTGGCCCGGTCCTCGATCCGCGCCAGCGACCAGCAGATCCGCGCCGCCCAGATCGCCTTCGACGGCGTGCGCGAGGAAGCGACCCTTGGCGCGCGCACCACGCTTGACGTGCTGGACGCCGAGGCCGAACTGCTGAACGCGCGGGTCGGGCTGGTGTCCTCCAAGCGCGACGAATACGTCGCCGCCTACACCTTGCTGGCCGCGGTCGGCAAGCTGACGGTGGTGCATCTTGGGTTGAACGTTCCGGGCTATGATCCCGAATCGTATATGCAGGGGGTTCGCCAGGTGCCCTATGCGTGGGCTGAGGACGAAAGCGTCGCGCCTGAGGGCGAATGGTCGCTTTTCGACGCCAAGCCCTGAGCACCGGACCCAGCGCGACCGGGGCGGCCCTGCGCGCAGGGCTGCGCCCCGAACGAGAGGCTAGAGCATGAGCAGTGATGACACCCCGCGGCCGGAGTCCGACGACACCTTGTCGGAGATCCGCCGGATCCTGAACGAGGAAAAGGCGGGCGACGGTTCTGTCGCCGCCTCCGAGCCTGCTACGGCGCCCGCTGCGACCTTCGCGCCGGAGCCGGCTCGGGGGCGCGCCGCTGGCTCTGGCTCTGGCT
>JBLIKI010000183.1:0-4344 GCA_047636235.1 Paracoccaceae bacterium
GCCATGCCTTCGACGGTGCGGACATCCGCGCCCTGCGCTTCGGCGGCGAACATGGTGCAGGCTTTGATGGCCTGGCCGTTGACGTGCACCGTGCAGGCGCCGCACTGCGAGGTGTCGCAGCCGATATGCGTGCCGGTCAGACCCAGATCTTCGCGCAGAAACGCGGACAGCAGCGTGCGGCCCTCGACATCCCCGGCGACTGCTTTTCCGTTAACTCGCATCGATACGATGGGCATGTGGTGCATCCTTTCCTGTCGCGCCCGGACCCTGCGGCCGGCGCGTGTTCGGTCGGATGGTTGCAGCGCCGGGGCGCGCGCGTCAACCGCCCCCGCGCATCATTCCGTCCGCTGCGGCGCTCCGCCGATGTCATCGAGCGCATAGGGCAGCACATCGCGCCGGTCCCGATCCACCCGGATCGCGGCGTTCAGCGGCGGGACTGACCGTTGGTGGCAGCCGTGCCGCTCACATATCCGGCACGACACCCCGATCGGTTCATAGGCGGCGGCACGGGTCAGATCGAGGTCGTCGGCATAGATCAGGGCGCCCGCGTGGCGCGTCTCGCACCCCAGCGCGATGGCATAGCGGCGGATCGGACGGCGAAAGCCCCCGCCGGGTTTGGACACGTCGATGGCAAGGCAGACATAGCGCGCGCCGTCGGGCGTTTCGGCCAATTGGCGCAGCAGGCGGCCCGGCGTCTCAAAGGCTTGGTGGACGTTCCACAGCGGGCAGGCCCCGCCGAAGCGCGCGAATTGCAGGCGCGTGGCGGAATGGCGCTTGGTCACCGTGCCCGCCTGATCGACGCGCATGAAATAGAACGGCACCCCCTTGGCGCTGGGGCGCTGCAACGTCGACAGGCGATGCGCCACCTGCTCGAACGACGCGCCGAACAAATCCGACAGCGCCTCTAGGTCATGGCGCTCCGCCTCCGCCGCCTCTTTGAACCTTGTGTAGGGCATCATCGCAGCCCCGGCGAAATAGTTGGCGAGCCCGATGCGGCAGATCTCCCGCGCCTCATGGGTGCGAAAGCCCGCCAGATCCAGCGTCGCCTCGATCAGATCGCCGTGGAACAGCAGCGCGACTTGGTGGGCGAGCTGAAAGCTTTGGGTCGAATCCGGCGCGCGGGCCGACAGCGTGACCGTGCGCCCGTCGAAGCTGCGCAAGGGGCCGGAGGCGCTGAGCGCGACCGAGATGCCCTTTTTCTCCCCCAGCCACGCCGACAGGCTGGCGAGCCGGTCGCGCCCGAGCCGTCCGCCAAGCCCGGCCTGCGCGGCGAACCCCTCGGCGGCGATGTCCACGGCGTCGATATAGTTGTCGCAGTAGTGGAAGAAATCGCGGACCTCCTCCCACGGCAGCGGCGACAGGGTGGTGTCCTCACGCCCCAAGGCCGCGTCGATGCTGGCGAGGCGCTCCCCCGATTGCCGCCATGCGCGGTGCAGGGTCAGGAACGCGCGCGCCAAAGCCGGGGCGTTGGCGGCGGCCAGTTGCAAATCCGCCAAGGGCGGGGCCGCGCCTGCGAACACCGGGTCGGCCAACGCTTCGCGCATATCCGCGACGATGCGGTCGGATTCCCCGACCGACAGGCGGGTCAGATCGAATTGGAACCGCTCCGCCAGCGCCAGCACCACGGCGGCGGAAAGGGGGCGGTGGTTGTTCTCCATCTGGTTGAGATAGCTGAGCGAAATGCCCAAGCGTTCCGCGAAGGCCGCTTGGGTCAGGGCATGGGCCCGGCGGGTTTCGCGCAGCTCCACCCCGGCGTATAGTTTTTGGGACCGCATCGCTGGCGACCTTTCCGACCGGCATCTTTGCAAATTCGCAATTTGCAGCTTCGCAGCTTTGTAAGCTATGCAGCTCCGCCGAACAATCATTTCGCTTGCGAGCAATGATCGCTAGTGTCGCGCGAAACCACCGATGCGGAGGCTGTGATGAACAAGATCCTCGAAGAGCTTGAGACCCGGCGCGGCATCGCCCGCCTTGGCGGCGGCCAGCGGCGCATCGACGCCCAGCACGCCAAGGGCAAGCTCACGGCGCGCGAGCGGATCGAGCTGCTGCTCGACACCGACAGCTTCGAAGAATTCGACATGTTCGTCACCCACCGCTGCACTGATTTCGGGATGGAGCAGGACCGCCCCTATGGCGACGGCGTCGTCACCGGCTGGGGCACCATCAACGGCCGTCAGGTCTATGTGTTCAGCCAGGACTTCACCGTGTTCGGCGGATCGCTGTCGGAGACGCACGCGCAGAAGATTTGCAAGATCATGGACATGGCGATGCGCAACGGCGCGCCGGTGATCGGCATCAACGACAGCGGCGGCGCGCGCATTCAAGAGGGCGTCGCGTCCCTTGCGGGCTATGCCGACGTGTTCCAGCGCAATGTGCTGGCGTCGGGCGTGATCCCGCAGATTTCCTTGATCATGGGCCCCTGCGCGGGCGGGGCGGTGTATTCGCCGGCGATGACCGACTTCATCTTCATGGTCAAAGGCAGCTCTTACATGTTCGTGACCGGCCCGGACGTGGTGAAAACCGTCACCAACGAAGTGGTCACCGCCGAGGAACTTGGCGGCGCCACGACTCACACCCGCAAATCCTCGGTCGCTGACGGCGCGTTTGAGAACGACATCGAGGCGTTGGAGGAATGTCGCCGTCTGGTCGACTTCTTGCCGCAGTCCAACCGCGAAAAGCCGCCCGTACGTCCGTTCTTCGATGCGCCGGATCGGATTGAGGCGTCGCTCGACAGTCTGATCCCCGACAACCCGAACAAGCCCTACGACATGAAAGAGCTGATCCTGAAGATCTCGGATGAGCGGGATTTCTATGAAATCCAGGCTGAGTTCGCAAAAAACATGATCACTGGCTTCATCCGCATGGAGGGCGAGACCGTCGGCGTCGTCGCCAACCAGCCGATGGTGCTGGCCGGGTGCCTCGACATCGACAGCTCTCGGAAGGCGGCGCGGTTCGTGCGGTTCTGCGATGCGTTCTCGATCCCGATCCTGACGCTGGTGGACGTGCCGGGCTTTTTGCCGGGCACGGGGCAGGAATATGGCGGCGTGATCAAGCACGGCGCCAAGCTGCTGTTCGCTTATGGCGAGGCGACGGTGCCCAAGGTCACGGTCATCACCCGCAAGGCCTATGGCGGTGCCTATGACGTCATGGCCTCCAAGCATCTGCGCGGCGACGTGAACTATGCGTGGCCGACGGCGGAGATCGCGGTGATGGGCGCCAAGGGTGCGGTGGAGATCCTGTACCGGTCGGAACTCGGCGATCCGGACAAGATCGCGGCGCGGACCCGCGATTATGAGGCGCGGTTCGCCAACCCGTTCGTGGCCGCCGAAAAGGGCTTCATCGACGAGGTGATCATGCCCCATTCGACCCGCCGCCGGGTGGCGCGCGCCTTTGCCGCGCTGCGCAACAAAAAGGTCGAGAACCCGTGGAAGAAACACGACAACATTCCGCTTTGATCTGAAAGGCCAGCCATGCCCGATTTGCACATCGTCCCCGGCGCGCCGCGCCCGGTGGGTCCGTTCTGCCACGCGGCCGAGGCCGATGGCTGGGTGATGCTGACCGGCCAGATGCCCACCGACCCGGATGCGCCCGACGCGCCCCTGCCCGAAGGGCTGGAGGCGCAGGCCGCCCGGGTCATGGACAACCTCGCGCTGGTGCTGGCGGGCCTTGGCCTCTCGTTCGCCGACGTGACGATGTGTCGAGTGTATCTCACGGAATTCAAACGGGACTTCGCCGCGTTCAACACCGTCTACACCCAGTATTTCGAGGCCGGAAAGCTGCCCGCCCGCACCGCGATCGGGGTCACCGCGCTGGCGGTCGACGCCTTGGTCGAGGTCGACTGCATCGCCCGCCGCCCCTCCTGATCCCCACCTGACTGAAACCGGAGCCACCCCCGCCTTATGACTGATCGTTGGCGCATCACCCACGAGGACGACGTCGCCCGGATCGCCCCCGGCCGTGGCCCGGCGCGCATGGACCTTGCCGTCCATGCCGCCTGGGACGCGCCGCGCACGCCGGTGTCGGCCACGCGGTATCGCATCGCGATCGCTCGCCAGATCCGCCAGGACCTGTGGCGCGCGCTGCGCACCGCCCGCGGGTTTGCGCCGATGGTGGAGGTGACCTCGGACCATGGCGGGACCGGCCCGGTGCGGGTGATGGCGACGGCTGGCGGGCGGATGGACACGTCCCACGCCCCGCGCGCCGCGATGGCGGCGGCGGCGCAGGCGGTGCTCGATGACGCTGGCAACCGCCAGCGCTGGCATCGCCATGCGGCGCGCGTCGGGCGCCCGCGGATGGGAGACGACCTGTGACCGCCCCTCGCGCCATGGCCGCGCACCCGGTGGA
>JBLIKI010000184.1:0-4344 GCA_047636235.1 Paracoccaceae bacterium
GGCGCTGGCGGGGCGCGCCGCGAACCCGCGGCGACGCCTTCGGCGCGGCATTTGCATCTTCACCCCGCAGGTCTTTTCGGGCGATGGTCTGGCAACGCGCGATTCCGCCCTGTTGCGGCGCGGAGCTGACCCTGCCGCCTGATGAGCGGCGCCTGAGAACGCCCGATGCGGGCGCAGAAAGAGACGCCTATGACGACCCTAGACAACGTGATCCACGGCCGCCGCAGCATTCGCGGGTTCAACTCCGATCCGGTGCCGCGCGCGCTGCTCGAAGAAATCATCGCGCTGGCGGTTCGCGCGCCGTCCTCGATGAACACGCAGCCGTGGCATCTGCATGTGCTGACCGGCGCCCCCTTGGATGCGGTGCGCCAGGGCAACGCGTCGCGGATGCTGGCAGGCGTGCCCCCGGTGCGAGAGATCAACGACCACGGCTCCTACCAGGGCCCGCACCGCGACCGGCAGGTGGCCATCGCGGTCCAGCTTTTCAACGCCATGGGCATTGAGCGCCAAGACGCCGAGCGCCGCCAGGATTGGGTGATGCGCGGGTTCCGCCAGTTCGACGCGCCGGTGTCGGTTGTGGTCTGCTATGACCGCGCGCTGGACGACCGGGGCGCCATCGCGCATTTTGATCTGGGCGCGGTCACCTATGGGCTGGTGCTGGCGGCCTGGAGCCGGGGTCTTGGCGCGGTGATCAACGGGCAGGGGATCATGCAGTCGCCGGTGGTGCGCGAGCACGCGAACATCCCCGACGACCAGGTGATCATGACCTGTGTCGCGCTTGGCTGGCCTGATGATGATTTCGCCGCCAACGACGTGCGATCCACCCGCCGCGCGGTCGACGAAGTCGCCACCTTCGTCGGCTTTGACGACTGACCGCGGCGCTTGACGCAGCCGCCGCCCCCGCCCAGCGTGCGCGGCCCACGATAGCAGCGAGAGGATATGCGCGATGACCCAAGCCCCCACGATAGGTTTCATCGGATTGGGCGTGATGGGAGAGCCGATCTGCCGCAACATGCTGCGCAAATCGGGCCTGCGCGTGGTGGTCAGCGATCTATCGCCCAGCCCCGTCACAAGGCTGGTGCTGGATGGGGCCGAGGCCGCCGCCAGCCCCGCCGAGGTGTTCGCCGCCTGCGATCTGGTGTTCCTCAGCCTGCCCGGCGGACTGGAGGTGGAGGCGGTGCTAGGCGCCGCCTATGGCCGCGAAGGCCAGATCGTCGTCGACATGTCCACCAGCCCGGTCGGGCTGACCCGCGACTTGGCGGCGAAGATGGCCGCGCTTGGCGTCCGGTTCGTCGACGCCCCGGTGGCGCGGACCCGGCAGGCGGCGATCGACGGCACCCTCAGCATCATGGTCGGCGCGGATCCGCAGGTGTTCGCGCAGATCGAGCCGCTGCTGGCCATGGCCGCCACCGAGGTGACCCATTGCGGCCCGGTCGGCTGCGGGCAGGTGGTCAAGATCCTCAACAACATGGTGCTCTTTGAAACGGTGGTGGCGCTGGCGGAGGCGCTCACCATCGGCGAGGCGGCGGGGGTGGACCGCGCCGCCCTGCTGGGCACGATGTCCAAAGGCTCCGCCGACAGCTTTGCGCTGCGCAATCACGGGCTGAAAGCGATGGTCCCCGATACGTTCCCGGTCGGCGCGTTCTCCACCGACTATGCGCTGAAGGACGTGAGCTACGCGCTGGCTCTGGCGGTGGAGATGGGGGTGCGCGCGCCGGGGGCCGAATTGGCCGAGGCGCGGATGCTTGCCGCCAAGGCCGCGGGGCTGGGGGCGGAGTATTTCCCCGCCCTGATCCGCGTGGTCGACAAGGCCTGACCCCTCAGGCCCCGCGCTCAGCCATCCGCGCGTCGCGCCAGTCGATCGCGGCGCGCAGGCCTTGCTCGCGCGCGATCTCGAGGAACAGGCGCTTGGTCTCCATGCCCTCGCCCTCGATCAGAGTGTCGATCTGCAGCGCGCTTTCCAGCGCCTCGGCCATGCCGCGGATCTCATAGCTGCGGTTGATGGCGCGCTTGGTCTCACGCACCAGCGTGTCGTCCATGGCGGCCATGCGGGCGGCGAGGCGCAGCGCCTCGGTCAGATGCTCCCCCTCGGGGACCACGCGGTTGATCATGCCGATCTCGCGGGCGCGCTCGGCGGAGACGCTATCCTCGCCGGTCAGGATGATTTCTTTGGCGATCTTGGGGCCGACCACCCAAGGCAGGATCATCACCACGATCCCGGCGCCGAATTTCAGCTCCGGCTCGCCGAACGTCGATCCGGTCGCGGCCACCGTCAGATCGCAGGCCATCGCCAATTCGCAAGCCCCGGCGAGGCAGGGGCCGTGGACGGCGGCGACCGTCGGCTTCTTCATGTGCCAGAACCGCATGCAGGCGTCGAAATCACGGCGCAGGACCGGGCGCCATTCGGCCACCCCTTTGGGCGGGTTGGCGGCCTGCGCCTTCAGATCGAAGCCTGAGGAAAATCCCTTGCCCGCGCCGGTGATCACCACCGCGCCGGTTTCGGGGTCGGCGTCGGCCTCCTCCGCGACCTCCAGCAACCGCATCAGCATGGCTTGATCCATGCCGTTCATGCGCGCGGGACGGTTGAGGGTGATCAGGCTGACCCGCCCGCGGCGTTCCAGCAGGACCGAGGACACGGTTTCATCAGACATGGCAACCCCTCTGGCGACGCCGGACGGTGGCGCGTAACGTAACGCTAGAACGCAAGAGCGAGGGTGGCAAGATGGCGGACACGATCGAAGGCCTGGTGCGCCGCGCAGGCGCCGGGCGGGCGGATGCGGTGGCGGTGGACGACGGCGCGCAGGCGCTGACCCATGGCGATCTGAACAAGGCCGCCGACCGCGGCGCGCAGGCGCTATCGGCCGCGGGGATGGCGCAAGGAGAGCCGGTGATCGTGCCGGTGTCAGGGCGCGCGGCGGACGTCGCGGCGTTTCTGGCAGTCTGGCGCGCGGGGGGCTGCGCGGTCCCGATCCACCGCACCACCCCTGCGGCGGTGGCCGAGGGGCTGCGCGCCCGCCTCGGCGCCCGCCTGTCGATGGAGGATGCGCCGACCCGGATCGCCGACGGCCCGGCCCGCCAGTTCGACGGCGCGGGGACGGTGATATTCACCTCTGGCTCCACCGGCGCGCCCAAGGGGGTGATGCTGTCGGGCGCCCGGGCTGCGGACAAGCTGGCGATGATCGGCGCCCAGACCGATTGGAAGGAAGGCGAGCGCAGCGTGATCGCGTTGCAATTGACCTTCAGCTTCGGGCAATGGGCGACGTGGCTGACGCTGGTGCGCGGCGGGCGGGTCGATCTGCGCGGGCGGTTCGATCCAGCTGAGATTTTGGCGTTGACCGTCACCGCCACGCGCCTGCCCGCCGCCCCCACCATGCTGCGGCGGCTGGCCGAGGCCGGGGGCGCGCCGTTCGACGGAGTGATCATGGCGGGCGGGGAGCCGCTGCTGGCCGCCCTCGGCGCCCGAGTGCGCGCGGCGTTCCCGAGCGCGGGGCTTGGCGACATCTATGGGCTGACTGAAACCGGCACCTCGGATTTCTTCGTGGCGCCGGAGGACTACGGCGCGCTGGCCGGGACCATCGGGCGCGCCGGGCGGGGCATCGACTGGCGGCTCGGCGACGGGGGCGAATTGCAGATCCGATCGCCGTGGGGGATGCTTGGATACCTCGACGCGCCGGAATTGACCGAGGAGGCCCGCCCCGACGGCTGGTTCCGCACCGGCGATCTGGCGGCGGAGGACGGCGGCGCGGTGCGTCTGATCGGGCGCGCCAAAGATCTGGTGATCCGGTCGGGCAACAAGGTCTCGCCCTTGGAGGTGGAGGGCGTGTTCCTGTCCCACCCCGATGTCAGCGCCGCGCTGGCCGCCGGGGCGCCGGATGCGGATCGCGGCGAGGCGCTGCACCTTGCGGTGGTCGCGCGGGCGGGCGCGACATTGGACCCCGCCGCCTTGCGCGATTGGGCGGCGGAGAGGTTGGAGCGGTGGAAGCTGCCTGACGCGGTGCATGTGATGGACGAATTGCCCAGCGGCGCCACCGGCAAGGCCGACCGCGGCGCGCTGCGCCGGTTGCTGGGGGCGCAGTGATCCGCCCCCGGCGCTTGCTCTGGCCTCCGCTCTGGTTTCGGTTTCGGTTTTGGCCCGGTCAGGCCATGGTCGGCGGCGTGAAAAACGGCGCCGGGGTCAGGATGGCGGTGACCTGGCTGGTCAGATACCCGGCCTCGGCGCTCAGCGTCAGATAGGCCAGCCAGTCGGGATCGGCGGCCATGGCGGCGCGCTTGGCGGCGCGGTCGACCGCATCGGCGAAGACCCAGACATGGACATAGGAGTTCACGTCCCCCGTCTCGACCGCG
>JBLIKI010000185.1:0-4237 GCA_047636235.1 Paracoccaceae bacterium
CGCGATCGTGGCGCCAAGGCTGATCGCGCCAAGCGCGGCGGCGCAGACGGGGCGAGCCAGCGAGCCGAGGGCGTGGGCGCGGCGCGGCGGGAACATGAGCGGTCTCCTTTCAAGGGGGCGGATGATGCGGATCAGACGGTTTTCTTACCGATCAGTTCACCTTGCACGCCTTAAGTGAACCGATCTGTCCACTATGTCAAACATAATTTTTTTTTTAAAATGATGACTTCCTGCTGATATCAACGCGAAACATATGGAATAATTGTGATTTTCAGTCTGGAAAAATTCTGCGAAACCCAGTAAAAGGCTTACCATTCAGTACATGTCAGGATGAAAGATGCGGCCCAATAAGCGCGATGAGCTGATCCGAAACGCCCTCGAGGTGTTCTACCGCGACGGCTTTCACGCCACCGGGATGGACAAGCTGGTGGCGGAGACCGGGATCTCCAAGACCTCGATGTACAAGCATTTCCGCACCAAAGAGGATCTGATCCTCGCGGCGCTGCGCCTGCGCGACGAGCGGTTTCGCAACTGGTTCTGCCGCCGGGTGGAGGAGCTTGCCGACACCGCTGAGGGACGGCTGGCAGCGATCTTCGACGCCCTGCACGAATGGTTCGCGTCACCCGACTTCAGGGGCTGCATGTTCATCAAGGCGGTGGCGGAGTTTCCGGACCCCAAGGACCCGATCCACATTCAGTCGGCCACGCACAAGCGCATGCTGCTCGACTATGTCGAAGGGATCGCCGCCGAGGCGGGCGTCGCCGATCCGGGCGCCTTGGCGCGGCGGTTGATGCTGTTGAAAGAGGGCGCGATCGTCACCGCGGTGATGGAGGGCGCCCCCGCCCCCGCCGCGGACGCCAAGGCGGCGGCGGGCGCGCTGATCGCCGCCGCGCCGCGCCGCGCCCCCGCCTGACCACCCCCTGACCGCGCCCAAGCCTGACCGCCCCGACCTAGCCCTTCGGGGGGCCTTGGCGGGGGGTGCGCCAGCGCCGCTCCGACCGGTCGATCAGCGCGATGATCCACGGGATGTTGGGCATGAAGATGAAGATGCGCGTCAGCTGAAATGCGGTCACCAGCGCCAGATCCACCCCGAGGAACTTGGCCGTCAGCGCCATCTCGGTCACGCCCCCGGGGGCGAGGCCCAGCACCAGCACCTCCCATCTCAGCCCCGACAGGGCCGCGAGCGCCAGCGCGAACGCCGATACCAGCCCCAGCAGCAACAACGTCCCGACCGCCGAGGTCGTGACCAGCCGCCCGCCATTCAGCAGCAGATCGCGCCGGAACGTGGCGCCAAGCCATGTGCCCAGCACGATCTGCGCCGCCGCCAGCACCGGGGCGGGAAACGCGGCCGGGTGCAGCCCCGCCGCCGCCGCCGCCGCCGAAAACGCCAGCGGGCCGAGGAAGAACGGGTTCGCCAGCCCCAGCTTTTTGAACGTCAGCGCCCCCGCGATCGCCAGCAAGGCGAGAAACCCGTTGCCCAGCGGATCGAACGCCGCGCCCATCATCGCGGCGCCGCGATCCGGCCAGCCATCCACCGCATAGACCGACAGCGGCACCAGAATCACCACCGCGGCGATCCGCATGGTCTGCGACAGCACGATCGGCGCCGGGTCGCAGCCGATCTTCTCGGCCATCACCGCCGCCTCGACCGGGCTGGTGGGAAAGGTGGCCAGAAACGCCTGCGCCAGCGGCATCCGGCCCATCCGCGCCATCGCCACCGCGGTCGCGCCCGCCAGCAACGCCGTCACCAGCGCCGCGCCGATCAGCAGCGGCGCCAGCGCCACCACCGCCGCCAATGCCGCCGGGGTGAACGCCAGCCCGACTTGCGCGGCGATGGTCATCTGGCCGAAGGGCCTGGTTTTCACCGGAACCCGGACCGTGATCGCGCCGCTGATATAGACCGCCGCCGACAGCGTCAGCGGCCCGATCATCCACGGCAGCGGCACGCCAACCCACGAAAACAGCGCCCCCGCGCCGATGGCGAGGGCATAGAGGCAGGCCAAGGTCAGGCGATCGATCCAACGAGGTGACACGAAAAGCATCCTTTGCGGGCGGCGCGGGCGCCGCTTGGTCGCCATGGCCCCGCCTATTGCGGCGGAGCATAGCCCGATCGCGGCCAAGCTGAACCCAACCAATTGTCCGCTCGGCCCCACCCCCTGTCTGGGCGCCCCCCACGCGCCGGGCCGCCCTTGCCAACCCGCGCCGCCCGGCGATAGCGTGATCAAAGGTTTCCATACCCCCCCGATTTCCACCGAAGGCGAACCTTGGATCATGGACAAGATGCTCCCGCGATTGCCGCTCAACCCGATGCGGGCCTTTGCGGTGGCCAGCAGGCACCGAACCTTCACCGCCGCGGCGCAGGAATTGGGCGTCACCCAGGTCGCCGTCAGCCGCCAGATCGCGCTGCTGGAGGACCATCTCGGGGTTCAGCTGTTCGACCGGGACGGGCGCTCGGCCAAGCTGACCGACATCGGCCGCGCCTACGGGCAAGAGATCGCCGAGCATTTCGACGGGTTGGAGGCCGCCACCGCCCGGCTGTTGGACCTTGAGCGGTCGAGCACCATCCAGCTGCGGGTCTATCCCAGCGTCGCGCATTTCTGGCTGTTGCCGCGGCTGTCGCGGTTCACGGCCCGGCATCCCGGCCTTAGGGTGCGGATGGACACGCGGGTGATGCCGCTGGATTTTCGCGGTACGCAGCTTGATTGCGCGATCCAGCTGGGGGCCGAGCCATGGCGCGAGGCCCGGTCGCGCAAGCTGTTCGACGAACGCGTCGACGTGATCTGCGCGCCGGGCTATGCCGCGCGGGTCGGGCCGATCACCGCCCCCGCGGATGTGGCGCGGGGCGAATTGCTGCATTCGCGCTATCGCCGCCGCGCGTGGGAGCGTTGGGGCGACGCGCATGGCGTCTCGGTCGACCATCTGGCGGGGCTGGAGTTCGACAGCTCGCTGTTGACCTATAGCGCGGCGGCGCAAGGCTTCGGCCTCGCCATCGGGCAGGTCGATCTGTTGGAGGGAGAGCTGGCCGCCGGGCGCCTGATCGCCCCGCTGGCCGCCCCGACCATGACCGGACAGGCGTTTCATGTGATCTGGCCCGCCACGCTGTCGGTCGGCACCAACACCCGCCGGTTCGTCGACTGGCTGCTGGAGGAATCAGAGCGATCGCCGGAGTTTTTCACCAAACGGCGCTGAGGGGGCGCGCCATGCCGTTGATTTTCTGACGCTAATACAGCGCAAAGCGATGCAGTGACCGAAGCTCGGTTCACCTCGCCTCCCGAATGCAGTCTGTCGGCGCACGGAGGCGGATCGCCCCCTGAGACACATGCCGAGGACGATTCGGGGCGCAAAGCCATGAACGAAGACCCCTATCGAACCACTGGCCGGCGGTTCCGATAGGATGAGGCAAGCGGCACGCAACCGATCTTCGATTCGGTCGGCTGCGCGGTTCGGCTGGCGGTGCTCCGGGCGTATTCGCCGTCAACGCAGGCGTCGCCCGCCCAGCTCGACGCCATGGATATCGGCCTCGGGCGGCTTTCCGCTGCCGCAGCAAGGGCGCTCGGCGCCGACCGTCTCAGTCTTCGCCTCAGCGGTTGGCATCTTCTTGTCCACGGGCCTGCAATTTCGACCGAGGCGCCGTTGTCGGAGGTCGCGCTGAATTTCAGCCTCGGCGAGTAGTTCGGCCTCGCGCCGATGGGCCTGAGCCTGATGGCCGGGCTGGCGGACGGATCGCTGATCAAGGGCATGGGCATCGGTCTCGACGCGCAGATCGGCGTGCCGCGCTTCACCGGCGGGAACCATGAGCTGTTCGCGCGCCTGTCGCAGGCGCCGGTTCCGCTCGGCCTTCGGGCCTTGTCCGAAGGGCGGTTGATGATCGAGGAAGGCGCCACCACCAAGGTCCGCGGCGCCACATTCGGCGGGCTGAACGCGATCCCGTTCGGCGCGCTCAAGGGTTTTCGGAGCGTGATCCTGCGCCGCTCAACGCTCGGCCATGTGATCGGCATGATCCCCGGTGCGGGGGCGTCGATCGCGTCCGATACGGCGCCCAAACGCCTGTTAAAACGCCAGAATTGTTCGGTAAAGGCGCGCTCGAAGACCCGCGTCGTCCAAGGTCGCGACCACTTCGGCGGTGGCGGGCGCGAGGGCGGCGCTCCTGTTCATCCTCCACACCTCGCCCCTGACGCTGGCGCTGCTGATCATAGCGCTACCGGCCTTCCAGCCTGCTATTGGATTGGCCGAGACG
>JBLIKI010000186.1:0-4196 GCA_047636235.1 Paracoccaceae bacterium
CCTCTGGCGTGGGCGCGGCCTCGATGATCGCGTCCAGCCCCTCGCCCAGCTTGGACGAGGATCGCGTCAGGCGCTGTTTGAGCTTGCCGAAAAAGGACATGGGGGCGGACTCCGGCGCGGGGAAAATGGCGTTCGGTCCGACATAGCCGCTGGGGGCCGGGTTTGGAAGGGCGCGGGCTAGCGCAGGGCTATCGGACACTCCGCCGCGACATGCTCGCCCAAGGCGTTGAACAACGCTTTGACGTCGTCCTCGGACGGAGAGCCGAAGGCCAGCGGCGGCGGGAACAGGGCCGAACCCAACAAGAGCGTCTTGGGCGAGGGCGCGCCGTCCCGGTCCAGCCAATCCGCGGTGAAGGCGACAGAGAACGGCGCGGGCGCCTCGCGCAGGCGCTCGATTTCACGATGAAACGCCGGTCCGTCGGGGTCCAGGGTCACCGCGCCGCCGTCGCTGGGGATAATCACCATCATGGTCTGCGTCAGCCGCGCGCCCGGCTGCGCCAGCAGCTTGCGGATGCTCTCGCGGTCGAACGTGTCCGCCGCATGGGGGGATGCCACGCTGGCCATGAAGATCTCGGCCTGATCCAGCATGGCGCCCCATACCGGGAGCGGCTGATAGGTGAGCTGAGCGAAGGTTCCGGTCTTGCGGATGTTCGCCTTGCGCATGGCATAGAGCCTGAGATCGTAGCGCATCACCGCCTGCTGAATTCTGGGGCCCAACGGCCCGCTTTCCGGCAGGGCGCGGGTGGTGGAGATGTCGAACTGACAGCCTGACAGGGTGATCTCGGCTTCGACCCCGGCGCCCATCATCTTTTGCAACAACGCTGCCACGCGCGCCGCCGGGGCGTCCGCGCAGCCGGAAACGGCGAGCAGCGTGGCGGACAGGCAAACGGCGAAAAGGCGGTTGGTCATGGCATCCTCCTCGGGCGTCTGTTCAGACGCCGATCAGCCGCACGCCTTCCACGCCGACTATAGCCACGTTCACGATCTCGCCAACCGTGCGATCCTCATCGAACACCACTTCGGCGAAGCTTTCGGTCCGCCCCAGTCGCGGCTTTTCCATGATCGCGCGGTGCGTCGCGCCGACCTGCGCCGCGAGATACTTGGCCTGCGCCGCATCGCCGACTGCGCGCAGCCTGGCCGCGCGCTCTTTGACCACAGCCTTGTCGACCATCGGCATCCGCGCCGCAGGGGTCCCCTTGCGCGCCGAATAGGGGAATACGTGGAGCCAGGTCAGCCCGCAGTCCTCCACCAGCTTCAGCGAGTTTTCGAACATCGCCTCGGTCTCCGTCGGAAAGCCCGCGATGATGTCGGCGCCGAACACGATGTCAGGGCGAGCCTTGCGCACGTCCTCGCAGAACCGGATCGCGTCGCCCCGCAGGTGACGGCGCTTCATGCGCTTGAGGATCATGTCGTCGCCGGCCTGAAGGCTCAGGTGCAGATGCGGCATCAGGCGCGGCGCGCTCGCCACCGCGTCCAGCAGCGCCGGGTCCGCCTCGATGCTATCGATCGAGGATATCCGCAGCCGCGGCAGATCCGGGACCAGCCGCAAGATCCGCTGCACCAGATCGCCGAGCCGCGGCGTGCCGGGCAGGTCCGCGCCCCATGAGGTCATGTCCACCCCGGTCAGCACGATTTCCAAGTATCCGCGGCCCACGAGGCGCTTGATCTGCTCCACCACCACGCCCGCGGGGACGGAGCGGGAATTGCCGCGGCCATAGGGGATGATGCAGAAGGTGCAGCGATGATCGCAGCCGTTCTGAACCTGCACATAGGCGCGCGCCCGAGTGCCGAAGCCGTCGATCAGGTGACCGGCGGTCTCGGTCGCGGACATGATGTCGTCGACCACGACCTTTTCGGTCTCGCCGATGAAATCCGGGCCTTGGGCGATCCGGGTCCACGACGCGGCCTGCATCTTTTCCAGATTGCCCAGCACCAGATCGACCTCGGGCATCGCCGCGAAGGTCTCGGGTTCGGTCTGCGCGGCGCAGCCGGTCACGATCAGCTTCGCGCCGGGGTTGTCGCGGCGCAGGCGGCGGATGCGCTGGCGGGCCTGGCGCACCGCCTCGGCGGTCACGGCGCAGGTGTTGACGATCACCGCGTTCTCCATGCCCGCCTGCGCGACCAGATCTTTCATCGCCTCGGTCTCGTATGAATTGAGACGGCAGCCGAACGTCTCGAACACCGGGGCCGACGGGGCCGGGGCCGAAGGGGCGGGGGCGGCCGGGGCGGGGAGCAGGTCGCCAGGCCCATCGCTCGGGTCGTTGAAAATGTCCGAGGTCATCGGTCATACCCCGCGAGGTCCAGCAGCGCCGGCGACAGCGCGCCCTTGAACGACAGCGCGGTGGCGCCGGCCATCCAGACGCCGTCCTCACGCCAGTCGATCTCCAGCTCTCCGCCATCGAGCCGCACGGTGACGCGGCGCCCGTGCAGGCCGCGGCGCGCGCCCGCGGCGACCGCGGCGCAGGCGCCGGACCCGCAAGCGAGGGTGACGCCCGCGCCCCGCTCCCACACGCGCATGCGGATCAGATCGGGGGCCAGCACCGCCACGAATTCGACATTGGTGCGGGCGGGGAACATCGGGTGCACCTCCCACGCCGGGCCGTGGACGGCGGGGTCGGTCGCCTCGGCGTCCTCGACCCAGAACACCACGTGGGGGTTGCCCATCGACGCGGCGCCGGGCGCGCCCGCCAACGGCAGGGTCGCGGTGTCGCATTCATGCGCCAGCGGGATGCGCGCCCAGTCGAAATCGGGCGCGCCCATGTTCACCGCCACCACGCCATCGGGGCGGCGCACCGCGCGCAAAAGCCCGAAGCCGGTGCGCAGCGTCACGGTGTCGGCGCCGGTCTCGGCCATCAGCATTTGCGCCACGCAGCGGGTGGCGTTGCCGCAGGCGCCCGAGACGCTGCCATCGCTGTTCCAGAACACCAGATCGACGTCGGCGCCGGGGCCGGAGGACGGCAGCACCTCCGCCAACTGATCAAAGCCAACGCCGCGATGGCGATCGCCGACCGCCCGCGCAAGCGAAGGGGTGGCGCGGCGGCCATGCTCGCGCACGTCCAGCACGACGAAATCATTGCCAAGACCATGCATCTTGGCGAAGGGAAGCGGGGTGCGTATCATCGGGTGGTGATATGCACGCGCGCGGCGCGGCGCAAGGGGCGCGGCTAGGCGCCCGTGCGTGCGATCAGCGCGTCCAGCAGCCCGCCTGAGGCGTCCTCGAGCATGTCCAGCACCTCGTCGAACCCATCCGCGCCGCCGTAATAGGGGTCGGGCACGTCGCCGGGCGCCGCCCCATGATCACGCATCATCGACAGCACGGCGGTGGTGTCTTGGGGCGCGCGGCGGCGCAGCTCCGCCAGATTGGCGCGGTCCATGGCGACGATCCTGTCAAAGGCGCGGAAATCGGCTTGTGTCACCTGCCGCGCGCGCCGGCCCGACAGGTCATAGCCGCGGGCCAGCGCCGCGCGGTTCATCCGGGGGTCGGGCGGGTCCCCGGCATGCCAGCCGCCGGTCCCGGCGCTGTCGATCACGATGTCGACATACGGCGTCAGCCCCCGGGCGGCGGCGCGGGCGCGCAACACCCCCTCGGCGGCGGGAGAGCGGCAGATATTGCCAAGACACACCAACAGCACGCGCGGACAGGACATCGAACCCCTTTCAAATTGGGGGCCAGTCAACAGGGCCGCGCCCTTTGGCGCAACATCCGTGCTACCAAAAAGAACGCCCAGCCCCGCCGAAAGGACCGACCATGCCGATGCCCCGCACGCCTGAGATCGTGATTCTGACCGGCGCGGGGGTGTCCGCTGAAAGCGGCCTCGGCACGTTCCGCGACACGGGCGGGATCTGGACTCGCGTGCCGCTGGACAAGGTGGCGACCATGGACGCCTACATCGCCGATCCGGCCTTCGTGCTGGGGTTCTATAACGCGCGCCGGACGGGGTGCGTGGCCGCGTCGCCCAACGCCGCCCATGTCGCGCTGGCGCGCCTGCAGGCGGCGCGGCCCGGCGAGGTGTTGATCGTCACCCAGAACGTCGACGACCTGCACGAACGCGGCGGCAGCCCTGCGGACGGCCTGATCCACATGCACGGAGAGCTGCGCGGCGCCCTCTGCGCCGGTTGCGACGCCCGCTGGCGGCAGGACGGCGACATGCACGTCACCGACGAATGCCCCGAATGCCGGTCGTGCTGCGTGCGCC
>JBLIKI010000187.1:0-4127 GCA_047636235.1 Paracoccaceae bacterium
TTCGGGCGCGACGCGCAGATCGAGGGCGACCTGAAAGACGGCGCCCGCGTGCTGCTGGTCGAGGATCTGACCACCGAAGGCGGCTCCAAGGTCAAATTCGCCGAAGCGATCCGCACCGCGGGCGGCGAGTGCGCGCACACCCTCGTAGTGTTCTTCTACGACGCGTTCCCCGGCACGCGCGAGCGGCTGGCGGGCCACGGGCTTGAGCTTCACGCGCTGGCCACTTGGGCCGACGTGCTGCCTGAAGCGCGCAAATCGGGCCTGTTCGACGCCGCCACGCTCGATCAGGTCGAGGCGTTTCTGGCTGATCCGCTGGCCTGGTCCGCGGCTCATGGCGGGATCGGCGAGTTGGCTGGCTGATCGCTTGGCGCCGATCGGCTCGGGCGCGGATTCGCTCGCCATGGGCGGCGCGGCATGGTTTAACCGGCGGTGCGTCTTCCGTTCATCTTGGGCGGAGCGTGAAGTGATATCAACGCCGCGCGGCCGTGCCTTCGGCGCCGCCGTCGCAGGGCGCACAACGCGCCATCGGTCGGCGCGACCGGATGCGGGATCGGCGCGGGCGGGCGGCGCTGGGATCCGCCCGTGCGACCCGGTGTAGACCCGGTCCGCCTCGTCCGACCTTGCCATGGCGGGGGCGGGCCTACGTGTCTTTTTGCCAACGGCTTGGAGCGATCAACCATGACCATCACGCCGGCCCTCGCGGCCGTCTCGCTATATGCCGGTCTCAACATGCTGCTGCTTATCGTGCTGTCGGGGATGATCGTGCGGCTCAGGGTGTCGCTGAAAGTATCGATCGGCGACGGCGGGCATCCGGCGTTGGCCCTTGCGATCCGCGCCCATGGCAACGCGACTGAGACGATTCCGATCACGCTGCTGCTGATCCTGATCGTCGCGCTGGCCGGGGCGCCCGCGATGGCGGTGCACGCGCTGGGGCTGGCGCTGACGGTCGGGCGGGGCTTGCATGCTTGGCATTTCAGCCATGTCGGCGCGCCGCAATGGCAGCGCGGGGCGGGCATGATCACTACCTATCTTGTGCAGATCGCGGCCGCGCTGGGGCTGATCGCTCATACGATGGGGGCGCTGTGATGGACCGCGCCGCGCAAGAAAGCCTCGCCGCCGCGCTTTTGGACGCTGCGCGCGCCGCAGGGGCCGAAGCCGCCGATGTCGTGATCGCTCATGGGACAAGCCTGTCGGCGGAAACCCGCGACGGGCGGTTGGAGCATGCCGAGCGCGCCGAGGGCGTCGATCTGGGCCTGCGGGTCCTGCTGGGGCGGCGCCAGGCGTGCATCTCCACCTCGGACCGGCGGCCCGCCAACCTGACCGCGCTGGCCGAACGCGCCGTGGCGATGGCCAAGGTCGCGCCTGAGGACAAATGGTGCGGGCTGGCGGAGCCGTCGCAACTGGCGCCCGAGGCGGCGCGCGACGCCGGGCGCCTGATGTTGGATGACCCGGACGGCGCCCCGAGCCCCGAGAGCCTCGAAGCCGACGCGCTGGCCGCAGAGGCCGCCTGCGCGGCGATCGACGGCGTGGCGCAGGTCGGCGGGGCGGGCGCGTCGTGGTCGCGGACCTCGATCTATCTGGCGGCGTCCAACGGGTTCTTCGGCGGCTATGCCCGCGCCCACGCCACGATCTTCGCCTCCGCGATCGCGGGCAAGGGACTGGGGATGGAGAGCGACCACGCCGCCGAAACCCGCCGCGCCCGAGCCTTGGTGCCGAGCGCGGAGGAGATCGGCGCGCTGGCGGGCAGGCGGGCGGTGGAGCGTCTGTCGCCCCGCCGCGCCCCGACCGGCCCCGCGCCGGTGCTGTTCGACCAGCGCGTGTCCGCGTCCTTGATCGGGCATCTGGCGGGCGCCGCCAACGGATCGTCGGTGGCGCGCGGGTCGTCGTGGCTGAAGGACCGGCTGGGCGAGCGGGTGCTGCCCAAGGGCTTTGATCTGCGCGAAGACCCGCTGCGGGTCGGCGGTCCGGCGTCGCGCCCCTTCGATGGCGAGGGCATCCTGGCCCGCCCGCGCGACATGGTGGCCGACGGGGTGCTGACGGGCTGGACGCTGGATCTGGCGTCCGGGCGGCAATTGGGGATGGCGACGACGGGGAACGCGGGGCGGGGCATGTCCTCGCCGCCCTCGCCGTCGGTGACCAACATGACGCTGACCGCGCCGGGGTCCACGC
Organism: Paracoccaceae bacterium; assembly: GCA_047636235.1. GTDB lineage: Bacteria > Pseudomonadota > Alphaproteobacteria > Rhodobacterales > Rhodobacteraceae > JBOCEF01. Next base: position 2,170 of record JBLIKI010000187.1, read on the forward strand.
GGGCGCAGATGCTGGCGCGGATGGGGCGGGGGCTGCTGATCACCTCGCTGATCGGGTCGTCGATCAACGCCAACACCGGCGATTACAGCCGCGGCGCGTCGGGGTTCTGGATCGAGAACGGCGAGATCGCCTTTCCGGTCAACGAATTGACCATCGCGGGCAATCTGCACGCGATGCTGGCGGCCTTGGAGGCCGGGGATGACGCCGACCTCAACCGCGGCGCGATCGTGCCGAGCCTGATGATCCCGCGGGGGCTGACGGTTGCAGGGGGCTGATCGGCCCGCAGGCCCCGGGATGTCGGATCGGATCGGCGACCCGACGGGCGGCGTGTGGGCGGCGGACCTTGCGCTGCTGCGCGCCGCGGCCGAGGCTGCGGGAGAGATCGCGCTGCGCCATTTTCGCGGAGATCTGAAAAGCTGGGACAAGGCCGGGGGCCTCGGGCCGGTGTCGGAAGCCGACCTCGAGGTCGACGCGATGCTGACCGAGCGGCTGCTGGCCGCGCGCGCCGACCATGGCTGGCTGTCCGAGGAGACCGAGGACGACCCCGCCCGGCTGTCGCGCCGCCGGGTGTTCATCGTCGATCCGATCGACGGCACCCGCGCCTTCATCGCCGGAGAGACCGGGTTCAGCCATGCGCTGGCGCTGTCGGTGGACGGGGTGATCCGCGTCGGCGTGGTGCATCTGCCCGCGAGGAACGAGACCTATTGGGCGGCCGAGGGCTGCGGCGCGTTCATGAACGGCGCGCCGGTCTCGCCGACGGACTGCGCCGACCCGGACGCGGCGCGGCTGCTGATCTCGGGCCCGCATCTGGGGGCGGAGCATTGGCCCGGCGGGGCGCCTGCGGGCAAGCCGCATTTCCGCCCCTCGCTGGCCTGGCGGCTGTGCCTGGTGGCGGCGGGGGCGTTCGACGGGATGCTGACGTTCCGCCCGGCCTGGGAATGGGACGTGGCGGCGGGGGATTTGATCGCGCGCGAGGCGGGCGCCATCGTCACCGACAAGGACGGCGCGCGCGCGGTCTATAACGCCGAGCATCCGCGCGTGCCGGGCATGGTGGCGGCGCCGCGCGCGCTTCACGCCGCGCTGGCGGAGCGGCTGGCGGCGCCGATCGCCTGACTGAGGGGGGGGTGAGCGCGGGGGGCTGAACGCGGGGGGGCCTCACTGAGGGGGGCCTGCGCATGGTGCGGCCTCGGGGGGGATCGACCCCCCTCTCGGCCGGGCGCGCCAAGGGGCGCGCCGCGCCCGTGTCCACTGGATGCAATCAATGCGACCCGAGGGCCGATTGACCGGGGGCGGCGCCCGCGCTAGTCGTCAGGAGATCGCGCCTGCGCCCCGGTTTTTCGCGCCAGCCTCCGCTCCGGTTTCCGCCCCCGCCCCAGCCTCGAAGGATGTCCCCATGGTCCAGCGCCTGCACCTCGTCTTCGGCGGAGAGCTTGAGAATCCGCAATCCACCACCTTCACCGACCTGAGCGCCATCGACATGGTCGGGATGTACCCCGACTACGCCTCGGCCCATGCGGTGTGGAAGGCCAAGGCGCAGCAGACCGTCGACAACGCCCATATGCGCTATTTCATCGCCCATCTGCACCGCCTGCAGGACGAAGAGAACGAGACCTCGCGCACCGTCGACATGCGCTGAGCGGCGGCGCCGACCCCATGGTCAACATATTACGGAGCATTCGCTCCTCGCCGCTGCTGCGCGCCGGGGTGGCGAGCCTCGGCGCGCTCTATATCCGGGCGGTCAGCGCCACCGTGCGCTGGCAGGTCGAGGGCGTCGAAGCCCGCGCCGCCATCCAGTCCGGGAGCGGGCGCTATCTGGTGCCGGTCTGGCATGGTCGGCTGCTGGCGATCCCCGGCCAGAAGACCCGCGCGCTGAACGCCCATGCGGTGATCTCGGCCAACCGCGACGGCGATATAATCGCGGCCTGCGTGGGGAAATTCGACGTGCCCTCGGTGCGAGG
>JBLIKI010000188.1:0-4121 GCA_047636235.1 Paracoccaceae bacterium
TCAAGCTGCTGCGCCATGGCGGGCGCTGCGATCAGCAGCGCGCCGGCGCAGGCGGCGCTGAGAAGGGCGGAGCGGCGCGCGGCGGTGCGCTTGTTGAGCGCGGCGTGTGCGAGGGAGTTCATGTGTTGCATCTCCGGATATTGAGCAAAGTGTTTTTTCAGCAGCGTCACGGCGTTGGAAAATTTCCCGAGCGACGAACGCCATGATCGACCGCGACATTCAAACCTTAGCGGAAAATCTGCGAAGATGACGCGCCTGTGGGCTTTCGCGAAAGATCCCTTGGAGTTGTTGCATGAATGGCGCAGTTTTGCGTCTAAACGATGGATTTAATACATGTATATAAATAAAATGACTTTGCACTTTTTAATAATATTTTGATAATGATTCAAGATAAATAAATAGTTACAAAATCACAAATAATATCTTGGGTATAAAATTTGAAAAGGGCTTTTTAATTTTATTTACATTTTATTTTTTAAATACAGTCTTTGGGATGACCAACTACGGTGTAGTCAATATATCAACCTTGTTAAAAAAATAGCATGTCAAATTAAATGTTGGGCATTTTTTAGGCAATACAATTTAGGGTTCATAAATACACCCCAATTTCCCCGAAATTACAGAGGGAATTCTGTGGAACATGGTCGTTCTGCGGCGACATCAAATTCTTATAAAGCTTATCTTTGCGGGTCGTCGTCGATGCCGCCCGGCCGTCCGCCCCCTCGCGGCGCCGCGATCAGCCCCGCGCCCGACTGCGGCCCCAACGTCGCGAAGGCCAGGGTCGAGGCCAGCGACACCGCCGCCACCAGCCCGAACGCCCACGGGAAATGCTGCGGCTCTATCGCGGATGATCCGCTCGCGGCCATCGCCCCTTCCAGCGCCAGCGCGGCGACGGTGACGCCGATCGATCCCGACAGCTCCTGCATCACGGCGCTGAAGCTGGTGGCGCTGCTCAGCTGCCCGCCGGACACATCGGCATAGGCGAAGGCGTGGACGCAGGTGAACTGCAAGGACCGCGACAGCCCGCCCGCGAACAACAGCGCGGCCATCAGCAGCCACGGCGTGTCGGGCGTGAACCCGGCGGGCGCCAAGATGAACAGGCTCGACACCGCGGCGTTGACCATCAGCACCCGGCGGAACCCGAACCGGCGCAGGATCGGCTGGGCCGCGAACTTCATCGCCATCGCGCCGACGCCGCTCACGAACGTCAGCATCCCCGATTGCAGCGCCGTCAGCCCGAACCCCAGTTGCAGCATCAGCGGCAGCAGGAACGGCAGCGCCCCCGACCCGATGCGAAACAGCGTGCCGCCGATCATGCTGACCCGAAAGGTCGGCAGCGCGAGCAGCCGCAATTCGATCAACGGCGCCGGCACCCGCAGCGCATGGCGCGCATAGGCGACGATCAGCGCCCCTCCGCCGCCGATCAGCCCCGCCACCAGCGCCAGCGGCGCCAGCCCCAGCCCCGCCAGCGTCACCCCGGTCAGCGACGCCGCCAGCCCCGGCCCCAGCAGCGCGAAGCCGAACAGATCGAAGCGCCGCGTTTCGGCCGCGCGGATGTCGGGGATGAACAGCGCCGCCAGCGCCACCCCCAGCACCGCCAGCGGCACGTTGATCCAGAAGATCCAGCGCCAATCGTAATAGGTGGTGAGGAACCCGCCCAGCGGCGGCCCCATCACCGGCCCCATCAGCGCGGGCACCGTCAGCCATGCGAGCGCCGACACCAGCCCCGCGCGCGGGGCGGCGCGCAGCACGATGAGCCGCCCCACCGGCATCATCATCGACCCGCCGATGCCTTGCAGCACGCGCGCCCCGATCAGCTCGGTCAGGGTGTCGGCCATGCCGCAGGCCACCGAGCCGAGCGCGAACGCCGCGATGGCGATGCGGAATATCCGCCGCGCCCCGAACCGGTCCGCCATCCAGCCCGAGGCGGGGATGAAGATCGCCAGCGCCAGCAGATAGGACGTGACCGCGAATTTCAGGTGGATCGGGTCGGCCCCGAGGTCGCGCGCGATCTGCGGCAGCGCGGTGGCCAGCACGCTGCCGTCGATGTTCTGCATCAGCAGCGCCACGGCGACGATCAGCGCCACCGTGCGGGCGCGGCGCGGGCGCGGGGCCTCCGGGCCGGGGAGCGGGGCGGCGGACGGGGCGGAGATCTGGCCGGGGATTTGGCCGGGGACGGCGGAGGGGGAGGGCAAGCGTCAGCTCCGCAAATCGACGGCGTGGGAAATTATCTCGGCCCCCCTAAACCGGCGTTCAGCCGATGGTGCAGGTCACGGCCCCGAGGCCTTGGACATAGCCCGTCACCTCGGTCCCGGCGGGCACATAGGTCAGCGGGTGCAGCGAGCCGCTGATGACGATCTGACCTTGGCGCAGCCCGCCGCAATGCTCTCCGATGGCGCGCGCCAGCGTCAGCACGCTTTGAAACGCATCGCCCCCCGGCGGCGTCACCGGCCCGTCGACCAGCACCTGATCCCCAGCCTGCATGCGCGCAACCATCAGAGTATAGCCGTCCTCGGGCCAATCGGGCCAATCGGGGCCGACCACGATGCCGGCATTGATCTGGCTGTCGGCGAACTGCGCCATCGACAGCGCCGCCATCGGCCCGGCCAAGCGAGTGTCGACAATCTCGATCACCACGACCGGTTGCAGAACGGCGCGCAGCGCGCCCGCATAATCGGGCGCGTCGAGGGGCGGCGGCGGGGCGGTCAGGCGGAACCCCACCTCCAGCTCGATGCCGATGCTCTCGGTTGGCGCGCAGGGGATCGCGGCGCCGTCGGGGCGGACCATCGAGGCGTAGATCGGCGCCATCATATGCTCGCCGTCAGGTTTGCGCCCGGTCTTGAACCCGGCGACCGGACCCATCGCGCGGGCCACGACCGCCTGCACCGCCAGCGCGTCCGCGCGCGTCACGGGAGGTGGCATGTCGATGGCGGCGCGCGCCCCGGTGCGGTGCGCTTCGATCAGGCGGGCGGCGAAGGGGGCGGGATCGAAGGCGGGTGCGGTCATCGGGGCAGGGCCTTTGCGCGTCGGCGCCGGGAAGGCGCGGTTGGCGCGATCGTGCACCGAACCGCCCCTCTGGCGCAATCGCCCGCGCGCCGCGATCCGCCCGCGCGCCGCGATCCGCCCGCGCGCCGCGATCCGCCCGCGCACGGGGATCCGCCTGCGCACGGGGATCCGCCGCGCGCGCCGTCGGTCATTTTCGGCGGAACCGTTTGCGGCGGATCGTGTTGATCGCCGCGTCGCGCAGGCGAAGCGCGGCGCGGGTGGGCCGCAAGGTCGCGTGCATGCCGCGCCCGCCCGGCTCGACCCGCAGGTCCGGCGTCACCGGCTCTGATTTCGACGCGCCCGACAGAGTCCCAAGGGCTGCATAGACCTCCGCCTCGCCCAGCGTGATCCGCACGCCATGGCGGGCCCCTGCGGCGTCGGTCCGGTCGACCCGCAGCTCTGACGGCGCCGGGCGCCACACGCGCTGCGGGAAGGCGCCGGGGCGGATCATCGGCTCCGCCTCGCCGTTCCAATGGCTGCTTGGCAGGACGGCGGCGCCGCCGTCGCCGGTCACCTCGATGTCGAGCGGATCGCGGGCGTACCGCCGCTCCCGCCTCCCCCGGGGCGGGCCGTTGGCGATCAGCGCGGCGGCGGCGGGGCCTGCCGCGTCCTTGAGAGCCGCGCACACCTCATTCGCCCGCTCAACCGTGGGGGTGTTCCGCGCTCGCGTCCCTCGCAGATCGGTGAGGCTGGCGCGGAACGCCGCGATCTCTCGCACCATCTGCCCCGCGGACATCCACTGCGCCACCGCGCCTCCGAGGGGCCATGCCGACGATTATCGCGTCATCGTCGGCCCGCTTGCCTGTTCGCGGCGAGAACGCCCCTTGTTCGAACAACGCCGCCATCCGCACGGCGGGCGGCGGCCAGGCGCCGCGATAGAATCTTTTCTCGGCCCAGTAGAAATAGGGCGGCGACAGCTCGGTCGCGGTGGCGCGCATCGGATCGCCCCCCAGATGGCCCGGGCCGCGGGTGTCCAAGCCTTTCGTGAGCACCTGACGCTGCCGGGCGGCGCCGGCGTGCCGCCGCCCGGCAGCGTCAGCTCGCGCGATATGACAGGGGCGGGATGCTCCGCCGGG
>JBLIKI010000189.1:0-4082 GCA_047636235.1 Paracoccaceae bacterium
GTGGCGCGCGCGCGCGAATTCACCGGGGTGGTGGTGGCGGCGACGCAGCTCAACCTCGCGTTCCAGACGCTGGGCCGGATGGCGGAGCGGGACGTGCGCCTTGGCGATCATGTGACCGCCGGGCAGGTGCTGGCGCGGCTCGATCAGGTGACGCTGGACGAGGACGCCGCGGCCGCCGCCGCCGCGCTGTCGAACGCGCAGGCGCAATTGCGCACCGCGCAAAGCGGGCTCGACCGGGCGGCGGAGCTGGTGGCGCGCGGCGTCGCCCCGACCGAGCGGCAGGAGGAAGCGCAGCGCGGTCTTGCCGCCGCCACCGCCGCGCGGGAACGCGCCGAGGCCGATCTGGCCCGCGCCCGCGACGCCCAAGGCTATTCGCAGCTGACCGCCCCGATGGACGGGGTGGTGGTGGCGACGCTGATCGATGCGGGCGCCGTGGTGGCCGCGGGCACGCCGGTGCTGACGCTGGCCGGGGATGACGGACGCGAGGCGGTCATCGACGTCAGCGATCCCGCCCTGCGGCACATGACCCTCGGCGCCCGGTTCGAGGTCGCGTCGCGCACCGGCGCTGGGGGCGGCGTCCAAGGCGCGGTGTCGGAGATAGAGCCGGTGGCCGACGCCGCCACCCGCACGCGCCGGGTGCACATCACGTTGATCGACCCGCCCGCGACCATGCGGCTCGGCAGTCTGGTGCGCGCCCATGCGGTTGGCCGCGACGGGCCGATGATGACATTGCCGCAAAGCGCGATCCTGACCCGCGGCGCCGACACGCTGGTCTGGCGGGTGGCGCCCGGCGCGCGCGGCGTCGGGCTGATCGCGGTGACCTTGGGGCCGGATGCGCCGGGGGATCGGGTGATCGTGACCGAAGGGCTGAGCGTGGGCGATGAGATCGTGACCAAAGGCGTGCATTCGCTAGCTGACGGCCAGATCGTCGGCCCGGGGGTGAAGTGATGGCCAAGTTCAACCTGTCCGACTGGGCGCTGCGGCACCGATCCTTGGTCTGGTATCTGCTGATCGTCTCGCTGATCGCGGGCGGGGTCACCTATATGGGCATGGGGCGAGAGGAAGACCCCGCCTTCACCATCAAGACCATGATCATCCAAGCCGCGCTGCCCGGCGCCACGGCCGAGGAAACCGTCACCCAAGTCACCGACCGCATTGAGAAAAAGCTGCAAGAGCTGCCCAGTCTCAAGAACACCCGCTCGGTCACCTATCCGGGGCGGACCATCGTCTATGTCGATCTGCTCGACACCACCCGCGCGGAGGCGATCACGGACGCGTGGTCCAAGGTGCGCGACATGATGGCGGACATCCGCGGGGAGTTTCCGCAGGAATTCAAAGGCTTCTCGTTCAACGACAGCTTTGGCGACGTTTACGGCAACATCTATGCTTTCACCGCCGACGGGTTCAGCCCGCGCGAATTGCGCGACCGGGTGGAGGCGGTGCGCACCAAGGTCATCGCGCTCGACCAAGCGGGCAAGGTCGGGCTGGTGGGCGCGCGCGACGAAGTGGTGTATATTGAATTCTCCACCCGCCGTCTGGCCGCGCTGGGCTTCGACCGCCAGCAGGTGATCACCACGCTGGCCGCCCAGAACGCCATCGTGCCGTCCGGCGTGATCGAGGCGGGCGACGAGCGGATATTGGTCCGCGTGCCCGGCCAGTTCGACAGCGCCCAATCCATCGCCGCCGTGAACCTGCGGGTCGGCGACCGGTTCTACAGCCTCGCGGATCTGGGCGAGGTGCGCCGCGGCTATGTCGACCCGCCCGCCAATCTGTTCCGCTATGGCGGGCGCGACGCCATCGGCCTGACCGTGGGGATGAAGCCGGGGGGCAACATCCTCAATTTCGGCGCTGAGCTGGACACGGTGATGGCCGATGTCGTCGCCACCCTTCCCATCGGCATTGAGATGCACAAGGTCGCCGACCAGCCCAAAGTGGTCGACGAGGCGGTCGGCCATTTCGTCAAAGCGTTCATCGAGGCGGTGGGGATCGTGCTCGCGGTCAGCTTCATCAGCCTCGGGCTTCGCGCCGGGCTGGTGGTGACCATGACCATCCCGCTGGTGCTGGCGATGACCTTCGTGATCCTCGACTATTTCGGGATCACGTTGCAGCGCATCTCGCTCGGCGCGCTGATCATCGCGCTGGGGCTATTGGTGGATGACGCGATGATCGCGATCGAGACGATGATCTCGCGGCTTGAGCAGGGCGAGACCCGCGAGGCGGCGGCGTCCTATGCCTGGACCTCGATCGCGTTCCCGATGCTGTCGGGCACGCTGGTCACGGTGGCGGGGTTCATTCCCATCGGGCTCAACAGCTCCGCGGCGGGGGAGTTCACGTTCTCCCTGTTCGTGGTGATCACGGTGTCGCTGCTGCTGTCCTGGGTGGTGGCGGTGCTGTTCGCGCCGATCCTAGGGGTCACGTTCCTGCCCAAGACGATCAAGCACAACGCCGGCGGGCCGGGTCTGGCGCGGCGGGTGTTCCATGGGGTGCTGCGCACGGCGATGCGGGCGCGCTGGCTGACCATCGCCGCCACGGTCGCGCTGTTCGCGGTCTCGCTTTGGGGCATGAAGTTCGTGGAGCAGCAGTTCTTTCCACTGTCGGACCGCACCGAATTGGTGATCGACCTGTCGATGCGCCAGAATTCGTCGTTCGCCGCCACCAACGCCGAAATCGCGCGGATCGAGGCGTATCTGGCCAAATCCCCGGACGTCAGCTTCTGGACCGCCTATGTCGGGCAGGGGGCGCCGCGGTTCGTGCTGTCCTATGACGTGCCGACGCCGGGCGCGCATATGGGCCAGATCGTGATCCAGACGCCGGACATTGCGGCGCGCGACCGGCTGAAGGGCGCGCTGGATACGTTCGGGCGTGAGGAATTGATCGCCGCCGACGTTCTGGTCAAGTACCTTGAGGTCGGCCCCCCGGTCGGCAAGCCGGTGCAATACCGCGTGTCGGGCCCCGATTTCGCGACCTTGCGCGATGCGGCGCGCGGGCTGGCGACGGTGCTGGCCGAGGATGCTCGGGTCACCGGCATCTCGCTCGACTGGGCGGAGCCGGCGCGGGTGGTGCGGCTGGACCTCGACCAAGACAAGGCGCGGCAATTGGGGCTGAGCAGCCAGGACATCGCCATCGCGCTGAGCGCGATTTTCGACGGCGCGACGGTGACGCAGCTGCGCGACGCGGAATATCTGGTGGACCTGGTGGTGCGCGGCCAGTCGCAGGACCGGGGCGACTTGGCGGCGCTGTGGAACCTGCAGATCCCGTCGGCGTCGGGCGCGGCGATCCCGCTCGGCAGTTTCGCGACGCTGAGCTGGGGGACCGAGCAGCCGCTGATCCACCAGCGCGACCGGGCGCCGACCATCACCGTCAAGGCTGGGATCGCCACCAACGATCAGCCCGCCACGATCGATGCGGACATGCGCGGACAGATCGACGCTTATGCCGCGACCTTGCCCAAGGGCTATCTGATCGAGGTTGGCGGCACCGTGGAATCCAGCGCCGAAAGTCAGGCGCCGATCGCCGCCGTGGTGCCGATGATGCTGATCGTGATGCTGACGCTGGTGATGGTGCAGATGCAAAGCTTCCGGCTCAGCTTCATCGTGCTGGCCGCGGCGCCGCTGGGGCTGATCGGCGTGGTGGCGGCGCTGGTCGCGTCCGGCGCGCCGCTGGGGTTCGTCGCGATCCTGGGGGTGCTGGCGCTGATCGGGATTCTGATCCGCAACTCGATCATTCTGGTGAACGAAATCGAGGTGCTGTATCGCGCCGGGCGGTCGCGCTGGGACGCGGTGTTTGAGGCCTCCGACAGCCGCGCCCGCCCGATCCTGCTGACCGCGGCGGCCGCATCCTTGGCGCTGATCCCGATCTCCAGCCAGATTTTCTGGGGGCCGATGGCCTATGCGATGATGGGCGGGATCATCGCGGGCACGCTGATCACGCTGGTGTTCGTGCCCGCGCTTTATTGCGCGGTGTTCGCGGTGGAGCGTCCGGCGCCTGCCAAGGCCTGAGCGGGGGGCGTGAGCGCCAAGGCCTGACTGACGTGGCGGTGGCAGCAAAGTCGTGACCGCCAACGCGTGACCAACGGGGGCGGG
>JBLIKI010000190.1:0-4003 GCA_047636235.1 Paracoccaceae bacterium
GGGTCGAGGTCGCGCCCTATAAGCGCAACCCGATGGATTTCGTGCTGTGGAAGCCGAGCGCGCCGGACCAGCAAGGCTGGGACAGCGTCTGGGGCCGGGGGCGCCCGGGCTGGCACATCGAATGCTCTGCGATGGCGGAAGAAACGCTGGGCGCTGATTTCGACATCCACGGCGGCGGGGCCGACCTGATGTTCCCGCATCATGAGAATGAGATCGCCCAGTCCTGCTGCGCGGTTCCCGGATCGAGCTTCGCGCAAGTCTGGCTGCACAACGGCATGATCAAGATCGACGGCAAGAAGATGTCGAAATCGCTTGGCAACTTCACCACCGTCCACGATCTGCGCGAAACCATGAACGGCGCCGCGATCCGCCTTGCGTTCCTGATGACCCACTATCGCGCGGAACTTGATTGGTCCGAGCAGCGCCGCGCCGAGGCGGAGGCCAAGCTGGCCCGCTGGCGCGATGCGCTCGGGCGGTGCTGGACCGTGGCGAAGGCCGGGAAATCGGTCGGGCTGCGCTCCAAACCCGTGTTCGACGCGCTTTGCGACGACCTCAACACCTCGCTCGCGGTGGCGGCGATCGATCAGCTGGCGGCGCGGGCCTATAAGCGCGACGCGGCGGCGGCGGCGGAGATGATCTGGGCGCTCGACCTGATCGGCGTCGATCTGGACGCGGACGGCGCCATGACCGCGCTGATCGCGGCGCATGAGGCGGAAGAAGAGGGCCGCCGCGTGTCGGCCACCAAGGACTTCGCCGGGGCCGACCTGATAGATACGCTGCTGGCGGCGCGCACGCAGGCCAAGTTCGCCCGCGATTTCGCCCGCGCGGATGCGATCCGTGACGGGCTGACCGCCGCCGGGGTGACGGTGATGGACACGGCCTCAGGCCCGACCTGGACCGTCGCCGCCGATTTCGACGCCGCGAAGTTGGAGGGGCTGAAGTGACCCGCGAGCGTCTCTATCTGTTCGACACCACGCTGCGTGACGGGCAGCAGACTGCGGGGGTGGATTTCGCCGCGCTCGACAAGGTACGGATCGCGCGCGCCCTCGACAAGCTGGGGCTGGACTACGTTGAGGGGGGCTGGCCCGGCGCCAACCCCACCGACGCTGATTTCTTCGCCAACCCGCCCGCCTTCACCCGCGCCACCTTCACCGCGTTCGGCATGACCAAGCGGGCCGGGCGCTCGGCCGCCAATGACGACACGCTGGCGGGGGTGGTCAATGCGGGCACGCCTGCGGTGTGCATCGTCGGCAAGACCCATGATTTCCACGTCACCACCGCGCTCGGCGTGACGCTCGACGAAAACCTCGACGCCATCTCCGACAGCATCGCCCATCTGGTGGCCCGGGGGCGTGAGGCGCTGTTCGACGCAGAGCATTTTTTTGACGGCTACAAGGCCAACCGCGATTACGCGCTGGCCTGCGTTTCGGCCGCCTTGGCCGCGGGCGCCCGCTGGGTGGTGCTGTGCGACACCAATGGCGGGACCTTGCCTGCGGAAATCCACGCCATCGTCACCGACGTGCTGACGGTGATCCCCGGCGACCGCCTCGGCATCCACTGCCACAATGATTGCGGCATGGCCGCGGCCGGATCCTTGGCGGCGGTGGACGCAGGCGCGCGCCAGATCCAAGGCACGCTCAACGGGCTGGGAGAGCGGTGCGGCAACGCCAACCTCGTCACCCTGCTGCCCACCTTGCTGCTAAAGGAACCCTATCGCAGCAAATACCAGATCAACGTGTCCGAGGCGGACCTGCCGAGCATCACCAAAGTGTCGCGAATGCTCGACGACATCCTGAACCGCACCCCGAACCGCCACGCGCCCTATGTCGGCACCGCGGCGTTCACGCACAAGGCGGGGCTGCATGCCTCCGCCATCCTGAAAGACCCGCGGACCTATGAACATATCCCCCCCGAGGCGGTGGGGAATGAGCGGGTCGTGCCGATGTCCAACCAAGCGGGCCTGTCGAACCTGCGCGGGCGGCTGGCAGAGATGGGCCTTGCCATCGACGACAAGGACCCGCGCCTGCCGCGGATCTTGGAAGAGGTGAAGCGCCGCGAAGAAGAAGGCTTCGCCTATGACGGCGCCCAAGCCAGCTTCGAGCTGCTGGCGCGTGCGGAGCTCGGCGCCCTGCCGCGGTTCTTCGAGATTGAGCGCTATCGCGTGATGGTGGAGCGGCGCACCAACGCCAAGGGCGATAAGATCACCGTGTCGGAGGCGGTCGTGGTCGCACGCATTGATGGCGAGCGGCTGCTGTCTGTGTCGGAATCGCACGACCCGGTGACCGAGGCTGATCAGGGCCCGGTCAACGCCCTGTCGCGGGCGCTGGCAAAAGATCTGGGCCGGTACCAAAGCTTTATCGATGATATGAAGCTGGTTGATTTCAAGGTCCGCATCACCTCGGGCGGGACCGAGGCGAAAACCCGCGTCACCATTGACCACACCGACGGCGAGGGCCATCGCTGGACCACCGTCGGCGTGTCGCAGAACATAGTGGACGCATCGATGCAGGCGCTGCTGGACGGGGTGATCTGGAAGCTGATCCGCGACGGCGCGGCGGCGCGCGTGCCCGCATGAGCCGGGATGCCTGCGCCGCCATGGTCGCCAAAGGCGATCCCGACCGGTTCCGCGCGGCAAAGCTGGCGGGGGACCGGGCGTGGCGGCTTCATGCGCTTTACGCCTTCAACCTGGAGGTCGCGCGCATCCCCGCGGCTGTGTCGGAACCAATGCTCGGGGAAATTCGCCTGCAATGGTGGCGCGACGTGGTGGCAGAGATTTTCGACGGCAAGCCGCCCCGCAGGCATGAGGTGGTGACGCCGCTGGCGGAGGTGATTCTTGACGCCGGTCTGCCGCGCGCGCCGTTCGACGCGCTGCTGGACGCGCGCGCGTGGGACATTCACGGGCTGCGGCTGGCGGATCACGCGGCGCTCGGGGTCTATCTGGACGGCTCCGCCGGGGCGCTGATGCAGCTTGGCGCGCTGGCGCTTGGGGCGGATGCGCGGGGCGGCGAGGTTGCGCGGCAGGTCGGCGCCGCCACGGGCCTCGGCCTGTTGATCCGCGCGCTGCCCGCGCTCTATGCGCAAGGCGCCGATCCGGTGATGGTGGAGGGGCTGGATAGGAACGCGCTGGCCGAAGGTCGCACGCCCCCTGATTTGGCGGACGCGCTGCGCCCGTTGGCGGCCGGGGCCTTGGCGCGGCTGGCGGGAACGCGGGCGCAGCGGCGCGCCGTCGATCCCGCCGCGATCCCCGCGATGGTGGCGAATTGGACCGCCGAGCCGGTTCTGACCGCCGCCGCGCGCCCCGGTTTCGACCTCTACGCCGAACAGGCGGTGGAATCCGAATTTCGTCGTAGTTTCAGGCTGATGTCGAAGGTTGTTCGCGCAGTATGGTAGGGCGACGATGCGCCGGGGCGCATCGTCGATACTCACGTTAGTTCATGCGTTTACGGGCGTTTTCTCAGACGCGGTGTCGAGCCACGCCTGCCACTCCGCCTTCGCCCGCCCGGTATAGGCGACCGCACGGTCGCGCTTGCCCTTGCGGCCCTTGCGGATATCCTCCTCCAGCGGCGGGAACAAGCCGAAATTCACGTTCATCGGCTGGAACGACGTCGCCTCCGCCCCGCCGGTGATGTGATTGAGCAGCGCGCCGATCGCGGTGGTGACGGGCGGCGCGGTCAATGGCGCGCCCAACCGCTCCGCCGCCGCCAGACGCCCGGCCAAAAGCCCCATGGCGGCGCTTTCGACATAGCCCTCGACCCCGGTGATCTGTCCTGCGAAGCGCAGCCGCGGGTCCGCCTTCAGCCGCATCGCCCCGTCCAGCAATTTAGGCGAGTTCAGGAACGTGTTGCGGTGAATCCCCCCCAGCCGGGCGAACCTCGCATTCTCCAGCCCCGGGATCATCGCGAACACGGCGGCTTGCGCGCCGTACTTCATCTTGGTCTGAAACCCAACGATATTATACAGCGTTCCCAACGCGTTATCACGACGAAGCTGAACCACTGCATGC
>JBLIKI010000191.1:0-3987 GCA_047636235.1 Paracoccaceae bacterium
GCGCTGGCCCGCGACGAGCGCCCGTGGGACGGCATGGCGCCGCCCGACGTCGCCTTCACCTACGCCCCCGGCCGCGGCGGCAAGCACGCCGAGACGATCCTCGACGGATTCAAAGGGGTGCTGCAGGTCAATGGCTATTCCGGCTATGCACGCCTGATCGCCCCCACGCGGGCCGGCCCGAAAATCCGGCTCGCCCATTGCCGGGTCCACGCGCGCCGCAAGCTGGTCGAGCTGACCCGCGCCGGCCCGTCTCCGGTCGCCGAAGAAGGGTTGACCTTGATCCGCGAGCTCTACCGGATCGAGGCCAAGATCCGCGGTCAGGGCCCCGCCGTGCGCCTTGCTACAAGGCAGGAGCTATCCATCCCGGTCATGGGCGCGTTCGAGACTTGGCTGGCAGAGCACCGCCCCCGCGCAGGATCCAAATCGCCGCTCGGGCAAGCCCTGGCCTATATCGCCAATCACTGGGAGGGCCTGCAGGTCTTCCTCGGCGACGGCCGCGTCGAGATCGACAGCAACGCCGTCGAGCGTGAAATGCGTCCCATCGCGCTGAACCGGAGGAACGCCCTGTTCGCCGGTCACGACGCCGGCGCGGAGAACTGGGCGATGATCGTCTCGCTGATCGGCGCCTGCAAACTCAACGCCGTGGATCCCCACGCATGGCTCGCCGACACCCTGCGCGCCATCGTCGCCGGCCATCCGCAGAGCCGCGTTGGCGAACTGCTGCCTTGGATCTATCCCACCAAGGTGTGAGCGGGACACCGCTTACGAGCCAACAGTCATACGAGTCGACGACGGTCTCGAATACATCAGCGGCAAGCTGATGGAATGGGCTGAAACGCGAGGGATTTCGATCCGGCATATCCAGTCGGGAAAGCCCCGGCAGAACGCCTGTATCAAGCGCTACAATCGCACCGTCAGGCACGAATCGCTTGATCAGCACATCATCGAGACCATCGAGGAGGCCCAGGACTTCGCCACGCAATGGCTATGGGCTTACAATAATGACCGCCCGAACATGGACATCGGCGGGATGCCCCCCGCCCAGAAGCTGAACGCGGCCGCGTGAATTTTATGATCGATCTCCGTCAAAAATGGGGGGATTACCAGTCGTGAGGCTAAGCTGACCGACCCTATGGATGAAAGCGCGGCCGAAGGGTCGGCCTACATGGCCCTCCCGGCGCAGCATCGCACCAAGATGCATAGAACCACCTATTAAAGCATTTTAACAAATAGGTGAAGCGGCGTGCTGATATGGTCGGGATATTCCCGAACAAAGAAAGCAACATCAGCCTGATCGGCGCGGTTCTGTTCGAACAAAATGACGACTGGCAGAGCCAGCATCGATACATGATGGTCGAGGCCTGTCGCCAGACCGACGCCGCCCGGATCGACCCGCTTCCAAGCATATCCACAAAGACCGCCCGACCGATGTCTTCGAATGGCCACCCCAGAATTTACACCACCTTGACGGACGCGACCCGCCACCCTCAGCCCGCGGAGGCGGCCTCGGCCTCGGTGGCGATGGCTGCGGCGCCTCCCGCCTCCGCCGCGCTCATGTCGCCCGGCTTGGCCACACGCACCACGACCTCTTTGCGGGCGAACTGGATCCCGGCCTCCTCAAAGGCGGTGTTGACGCGCTGGTAGACTTCTTTGCGAATGGTGAATTGCTTGCCCGGCTTGGTCATGAACTTGCCGCGCACGACGATGCCGACATCGTCTACGTCGAACACCCCCTGCGACTTGAAGGGCTGAAGCATATCACGCGCGAATTCGGGGATCGCAGACAGGTCCTTGCCGATCTGCTTGAATATCTTTTTCACCACGTTTGGGTCGGTGTCGAACGTCACGGTGAATTTCAGCTTCACGATCACCCAGTCGCGCGAATAGTTGGTGACTTTGGGGATCTCACCGAACGGGATCGTGTGCACCGCACCGCGGTGGTGGCGCAGGCGCAGCGAGCGGATCGAAATCCGCTCCACCGTGCCGAGGGCGCCGTCGACGTCGAGATACTCGCCCACGCGAAAAGCATCGTCGATCAGGAAGAACACGCCCGACACCACATCCGCCACCAGCTTTTGCGCGCCGAAGCCGATGGCGAGGCCGAGCACCCCGGCCCCCGCCAGCAGCGGCGTCACGTCGAGCCCGAGGTTCGAAAGCGCGATCAGCGCCGTCAAGCTCAGGATCGTGATCTGGAGCGTGATCCGCAGCAGCGGCAGCACCGTGGTCAGCCGCGAGGCGGCCTTGCCCGATCCGCCCTCGCCGCCGGCGTCCTCCTGCTCGGGATCGATCTCGGCCTCGGTCTGTTCCTTGGCGAGCCGCTGGTTGGTCCACAGGCTGGCGAGCTCCACCAGCAAAAAGCCGATGGTCAGGATGATCAGCGCTCGCAGCACCCCCGCGGTCCCCAGAATGCCCGGCCCCGCGCCATCGGGGGCGAAGGGGCCGATCTTCCAGGTCGACGCTACCACCACCACCACCAGCGCGGCGATGATCAGCCGTCCGATGCGGATCCAGGCGCGCTTGGCCTGCACATAGGCCTGCCGGGCGATCACGCCCTCGCCGGTCATCGGCGGCATCAGGTTGCGCACCATCGCGCGCACCATGACGTCGAGCGCGGGCGCCATCAACACCAGAAACAGCACGTCGTTCTGGCGCCCCTGCAACAAGTGATACATCCCTGCGCCGAGGATCATCATGATCAAGAAAAAGTTCAGCGCCACCGCGCCGATGGCAAGCCGCGAATAGGCGTGCGCAAAGGCGGCCTCGCCGGGGGTGACCTCGGCTTCGGCGCCGCCGCCGCGCATCATCCGCTCCAACTGATGACGAAACCGCCAGCACATCCACGCAAGGCCGATATAAAACGCCAGATTGGTCGCAACGCCGATATTGGGCGCCTCGATCGGGATGCCATGCGACAGGGTGAACGGCACCGCGAAGTTCTGGAACCCGAGCACCGCCGCGAGCGCCACCACCCATTTGTGAAACGCTGGCGCGCTGGCGTCGTCGATGGCCAGCAGGCGCAATTCGGGCCGCCGCGGCGCGGACAAAAAGCGCGAGACCGCCGCCATCTGAAGCGGCAGCATGATCACCTGCGAGATGAACGCGTCCGCGACCTCTCGGTTCAGGCGCGGGGTGTCAGGCATCAGGCGGTTGACCACCAGCAAGGACACCGCCGCGAAGGCAATGATCCCGCCGAAATCGAGCAGCACACGCCGGATCAACACGCCTATGCGCTCGCCCAAGGTCTTGGGCTGCGCGTTGGCGATATAGTCGCGCCATCCGCCCGCCGCGCGCAGCGCCAGCGCATAGGCCCCGGCGCCCGCCGCCATCGCGGCGCCAAGCCATGCCAGCCAGCCGAGCGTGCCGCCGAAGCCCCGCGGCGCCACGAAATTGCTGACGGAGCGCCCGAAATTCCGCACCGCTTCGGGGGCGCCGGTGACGCTGAATTCCATCGCCTTCAGGGCGCCGACCACATTGTCTTGCAAGAACGTGACCGGACCGCGCGCGTCCGCGTCGGTCTGCTGCGCTGCGGCGGCGCGATAGAGTTGCTGAAGCAGAAGGTCGCGGACCTCTTGGTCCGTGAGGGTCCCGAGCAGCGCGCGCGCCTCAACCTCGGTGGCCGGGGCCACGTCGCGGAGCGCGGCGGTTCGGCCCTCGGCGGGCTGAAGGCCGGGGGTCTGCGCCGCCGCCGGCCAAGCCAGAAGAAACGCGAGCAAAAGTGAGGCGACGAGGCGCGGCAAGATGGTCACAGGGGTCGCTCTCCGGCGTTGCGCCCCGGGCGTGCCGGGCGATTAAGGGACTGGCCCGCGCGGGCGCGAACGCCTGAGACTAGCGGCGCAACCCCGCGGGCGTCCAGCGCCGCAGAGGGGGCGGCGTTCAATCGCTGGTGTTCTTGGAGGCGGCTAGGCTCAGGACTCATAACCAGAATGTCACGGTCGCGGCGATGCAGATGGCGCTTATGAAGGTGTGGGCGCAGCGGTCGTATCTGGT
>JBLIKI010000192.1:0-3974 GCA_047636235.1 Paracoccaceae bacterium
CCGCCTTGCGCGGGACTACGAGCAACTCGGAGCAGTCGTCGAAACCCTCATCACCATCGCAGCATCCGCAACCCTCCTCAGGTGATGGGCATGAACCTTCTCAAACACGTTCTCAGTCACCACCGGCAAACCCAAGGGCGTGGTGCACACCAGCGGCGGCTATCTGCTCTGTGCTGCGAAGACTCACGAATACACCTTCAACTATCAAGACGGAGAGGCGTTCTGGTGCACCGCCGATGTCGGCTGGGTCACGGGCCACAGCTACATCGTCTATGGCCCGCTCGCCAACGGCGCCACCACGCCGATGTTCGAAGGCGTGCCGACCTGGCCCGATGCGGGCCGGTTTCGGGAGGTGTGCGCCAAGCACGACGTCTCGATCTTTTATACCGCGCCCACGGCGATCCGCGCCCTGATGGGCAAGGGCGCGTCGTTCGTCAAAAAGCACGAATTGTCCAAGCTGCGCATCCTCGGCGCCGTCGGCGAGCCGATCAATCCCAAGGCGTGGCACTGGTATAACAACGTGGTCGGCCAAGGCCGCCGCCCGATCGTCGAGACTTGGTGGCAGACCGAAACCGGCGGCCACCTGCTGCCCCCCGCCCGGCGCCATGACGCTGAAGCCCGGCTCCGCCACCAAGCCGTTCTTCGGCGTGCGCACCGTGGTGCTTGATTACAAGCGCGAGGAGATCACGGCAACCGAATGCGAGGGCGTGCTGGCGCTGGCGGTTTCATGGCGCGGCCAGATGCGCACCATCTGGGAAGATCATGATCGGTTCGTGTCGACGAATTTCGAGCTTCTCAAAGGCTACTTTTTCTCGGGCGACGGGTGCCGGCGCGATGCGGATGGGGATTACTGGATCACCGGGCGCGTCGACGATGTGATCAACGTCTCGGGCCACCGCATGGGCACGGCGGAGGTGGAATCCGCCCTTGTCGCCCACAAGGCGGTGTCCGAGGCGGCGGTGGTCGGCTATCCGCACGACCTCAAGGGTCAAGGCATCTATTGCCATGTCACCTTGATGGACGGGGTGGCCCCCGGCGACGAGCCGCTGCGCGAGCTGCAAAACTGGGCGCGCACGGAAATCGGACCGATCGCCAAGCCCGACGCGATCCAGTTCGCGCCCAGCCTGCCCAGGACCCGGTCGGGCAAGATCATGCGCCGCATCCTGCGCAAGATCGCCGAGAACGACATGAATGGCCTTGGTGATATCTCGACGCTGGCCGACCCTTCGGTGGTCGACGACCTGATCGCCAGCGGCAAGGGCTGACGCCTCCCGCCGGGCCGCGTGCGCCCTTCCGGCGCCGCGCGGCCCGCCCCCCCCCACTCGCAACATCGAAGGAGAGCGTC
This sequence comes from Paracoccaceae bacterium, assembly GCA_047636235.1. GTDB lineage: Bacteria > Pseudomonadota > Alphaproteobacteria > Rhodobacterales > Rhodobacteraceae > JBOCEF01. The sequence continues at coordinate 1,346 of JBLIKI010000192.1, forward strand.
ATGGATGGCGTCCGGACCGAACCTGCCACGTCGACACTGATCCTGCTCGGCCCCCCCCCCGGGGCGGGCAAGGGCACGCAAGCGCGCCGCCTGACGGAATCGCGCGGGCTCGCGCAGCTGTCCACCGGCGATCTGCTGCGCGCCGCCGTGGCCGCGGGCTCTGAGGCCGGGCGTGCCGCCAAAGCGGTGATGGAGCGCGGCGATCTGGTGTCCGACACCATCGTCATCGCCATCGTGGATGAGCGTCTGGCCGCCGAGTCCGGCGGCGCCGGAGTGATCTTCGACGGCTTTCCGCGCACCGCCACGCAGGCGAGCGCGCTTGACGCGCTGCTGGAAAAGCACGGCATGACACTCGACGCGGTGATCTCGCTGGAGGTCGACGACGCGGCGATGGCCGACCGCGTGTCGGGCCGCTTCACTTGCGCGGCGTGCGGCGAGGGCTATCACGACGCCCACAAGCCCACCGCGGCTTCGGGGGTCTGCGACAGCTGCGGCGGGACCGCGCTCAAGCGCCGCGCCGACGACAATGCCGAAACGGTCCGCGACCGTCTGGTCGCCTATCACGCCGAGACAGCGCCGCTGATCGCTCATTACGCCGCCGCCGGGCGGCTCGCCTCGGTCGATGCGATGGCCGACATCGACGAGGTCACCGCCCAGATCACCGCGGCGGTTGAGAACACGGCGTCGGCCCCGGCCTGACGCCCGCCATCGTCCCGCCGCCCCTCGGCCCGAGGGCGGGGGGACGAGCCTCGCCCCGGACCCCGCGCCCCCATCGGCGTGAGCAGCGTCCGGGGCGGGACGATCCCTTTCCACGCGGCCCTCACGCGCCCTCACGCGCCGCCCGTCGCCGCACGCTTGCGGCGGCCATCCTTTCGCCGCGCGCGCTGCGACGGACGGCTTGTCTGCGCCCACGGTCATGGCCACCGGCGCATGAGACCGCCCCGCCCCCTTCGGGCGCACGCGACAACCTCCCGCTTGCGCGCGCATCCACCACCGCCTGCATTCCGGCCCGGATGCAGGCGCTCCGCAACGCCTCTGACAAGGGAGCCTGTCATGTCAGACAAAAAAATCGCAACCGACGACCTCGGCTATTGGAAAGCCAACATCGCCATCATCAAAATCAGTTTTGTGATCTGGGCGGCGGTGTCGTTCGGCTTCGGCATCCTGCTGCGCGCGATGCTGTCGAGCATCATGGTCGGCGGCGCCGATCTTGGGTTCTGGTTCGCGCTGATCTTTTCCTATGCCTAGCGGATGAGCGCCATCGACCGCGTCTATGGCGTGGGCGAAAAATAAGCGCGGCGCATCTTCATGGATCAGTTCACCCTCAACTTTCTGTTCGTGGGCGCGTCTTTCGCGGTCTACATGGGCATCGCGGTCTGGGCCCGCGCCGGCAGCACGGCGGAATTCTACGCCGCAGGCTGCGGCGCGCACCCGATCACCAACGGCACGGCCACCGCGGCCGATTGGATGTCGGCGACGTCGTTCATCTCGATGGCCGGTCTGATCGCCTTCACCGGCTACGACAACTCCACCTATCTGATGGGCTGGACCGGCGGCTATGTGCTGCTGGCGCCTTACCTGCGCAAGTTCGGCAAATTCACGGCGCCCTAATTCATTGGCGACCGGTTCTATTCGCCGACCGCGCGTATGGTCGCGGTGCCGTGCCTGATCATCGCGTCAAACACCTATGTGATCGGCCAGATGACCGGCGTCGGAATCACGTTATCATGGTTACTTGAGGTTGACGTCGACACCGGTCTGTTCACCGGCGCGGGCATCGTGTTATTTTAAGACGTGCTTGGCAGCGTGAAGGGCGCCTCCTACACGCAGGTCGCGCAATACGTGGTGCTGATCCTCGCCTACGCCATCCCGGCGATCTTCATCTCGTTGCAGCTGACCGGCAACCCGGTGCCGGGGCCAGGCCTGTTCGGCACCCATGTCGAAAGCGCCGCGCCGCTGCTCGCCAAGCTTGACCAAATGGTGCAGGACCTCGGCTTCGCGGCCTACACCGAGCACCACTTCAACACTCTCAACATGGTGCTGTTCACGCTGTCGCTGATGATCGGCGCCGCGGGTCTGCCGCACGTCATCATCCGTTTCTTCACCATGCCCAAGGTGTCGGACGCGCGCTGGTCGGCGGGCTGGGCGCTGGTGTTCATCGCGCTCCTGTATCTGACCGCCCCCGCGGTCGGCGCGATGGCGCGGCTCGACCTCATCACCACCGTCTAAACCGGCGGCGACGTCACCCAGCCGATCAACTATGCGCACCGTCCGCAATGGATGTCGAATTGGGAGGTCGCCGGTCTTTTGAAGTTCGAGGACAGGAATGGCGACGGCAAGATCCAGCAGCACAATGACACGTCGGGCGATTTCGCCGCCAAGGTGGAATCGCTGGGCTGGAAAGGGTCCGAGCTGTCGGTGAACAACGACATCCTCGTACTCGCCAACCCTGAAATCGCGCGTCTGCCCGGCTGGGTGATCGCGCTGCTGGCGGCCGGCGGCCCGGCCGCGGCGCTGTCGACGGCGGCGGGCCTGCTGTTGGCGATCTCGTCGGCGGTGTCGCACGATCTGATCAAGGGCGCGATCAACCCCGGCATCTCTGAGAAGGGCGAGCTGCTATCCGCTCGCG
>JBLIKI010000193.1:0-3953 GCA_047636235.1 Paracoccaceae bacterium
GGGATGCGGGCCACCGCGGCCTCGTCCAGCGCGACGATGGCGACGCTGGCGGGGGGCGGGGCCGCGCCGCGCACCGTGAACCGCAGGTCCCACAGCCGCGATTCCAGCCCGTCGCTGATCGGATCGCCCGCCGCCAGCCGCCACGCGCAGATCGCCAGCGTCGCCGCCACCGCCGCCCAGGCGCCGGTCTGGCGACGCCCGCCGATCATCGCCAGCCAAAGCCGAGCGCGGCTCGGGTCCGCGAGACACGCTCGGCCGTCCAGACCGTGCGGGGGCCGAGCGTGCCGGGCGCGCTGGCGGTCAGCCCCTCGGTCGCGTGCAGCACCACCTCGGTTGCGGTTGCGGTTGCGGTTGCGGTTGCGGTGTCGGTTGTGGGGCCGATGACCGGCCGCACCGCCACCGCGCCGGTCCGCACGAACACCGCCGAGGCGCCACCCTCCACCTGCGCCAGCCATTCGGTCGATCGCGCGGCGGCGATCGCCAGCGGCGTGCGCACCGCCACGGACCGCCCCGGCCGTTTGGCCGCGACCAGTCCGATGATCCCATGGATCAATTGCACGATCACGTCCCGCGACCCTTGGACGGGGTTGGCGAGGGTTTCGAGGTTCACTTCGGTCATCGTGCCGACGGTGACGATCATGGCGTCGTCGCAGGTGATTTCGACCCGCGCCTCAGGGCCGGTCCGCAGTATCAGGTCGGCCTTCGGCAGGCGGCCCAGCCCGGCGTCGACCCAAGAGCCGTCTCGCCAGATCTCGGTCGGCGCGCCGTCGAGCCCGGAGATCGCGCAGATCCGGGCGTGGGCGGGCGAGGCCAGCGCAGCCAGCGCCGCCAGCGCGGGCGAAAGGGCGAGAAGGCGCATGGCGTGGTCCTTATGCTGCGAAAGGGGGCGGTTCCTAGAATGCGCCCACGTGACCGCCATGCAAGCGCGTTGTCGGCCCGTGGGCGGGGAGGCGTCGGCTTGGCGCGTGCTGGCGGGGCCATTGCGTGCCGCTGCGGCCTGCGTCAGGCTGGATATTGTGCGGGCGCGCGTCGCCAAACTCGCGCGGGCGCGCGTTGGATAACGGGAGAGACACTGATGGCGACCTTCGTTCTCGCGCATGGCGCGTGGTCCTCGGCCTGGGCGTGGCGCAAGATGCGCCCGCGTCTGCGCGCTGCGGGGCATGATCTGGTCGCGCCCAGCCTAACCGGGCTTGGCGCGCGCCATCACCTTGCCGCGCCGGGGATAGATCTGGCGACTCATATCCAAGACGTGGTCGCGCAGGTTGAGATGGAGGACCTGCGCGACGTGATCCTGATCGGGCATTCCTATGGCGGGATGGTCGCCACCGGCGTTGCCGATCGCGCGCGCGCACGGGTGGCGCGGCTGGTCTATCTCGACGCCTTCGCGCCCGAGGACGGTTGCTCCGCCTTCGATCTGATGCCGCCCGAGCGCGCCGCGGCCATGGAGGCGCGGATCGCCGCCGAGGGGGACGGCTGGCGCCTGCCCCCCAACCCGATGCCGCCCGACACCGACCCCGCCGACGCCGCCTTCGCCGCGCCGCGCCGGTTCGACCAGCCCGCGAACACGTTCCGGCAAAAGCTGGCGCTGAGCGGCGGGCCATTGACGGTTTCGACCCACTATATCTATTGCACCCTCCCCGGCCCCGGCGACGGGTTCCGCCGGTTCCGCGACGCTGCGCCCGGCCGCGGCTGGACGGTCCATGATCTGGAGGCCAGCCATAACCCCCACATCACCGCGCCCGACGCGCTGATGGCGCTGCTCGAGGCTATCGCGGCGGCGGGGTGATCGCGGCCGCGGCGCGACCTGAAGCGTCGTGTCGCATCGTTTCGTGTCGTTTCGTGTGTGTGGGCCATGGTTGAGAAAAAATGGAAAAAGTCGCGATAGGTTTAGTGACGACATGCAACCTATAGGTGTATGTTGCGTTTTGGTCGACTAGCAACGCGCCGGTAAACACCGTCGGATCGCCTGTGATAGGGGAAGAGGAGCATGGGCGTCACTTCTTCCATCGCGCCGCTATCGGTGCTGCGCGCGGCGACGACGACGACGACGCTTGCGGCGGTGCTGGCGGCGGCGGCGCTAACGGTGTCTGGGGCGGTGCTCGCGCTCGGCTGGGGCGCGGGAATGGAGGGGGTGGCGCGCCTTCACCCCTCCTATCCCGCGATGGTGCCGGTGACGGCGGCGGCGCTGGCGGTGGCGGCGATCGGGTGCCTGTTGCGCGGCGCGCGCGCGCCGGTTTGGGCGCCGATGATCACGGGCGGCGCGATCATCGTGATGTTGCTGGCGCGCATGAATCTGGTCTTGCCCGATGCGCCGGGGGAGCGCGGCGATGCGATGTCGCTGGGCACGCAGGCGGCGCTATGGCTTCTGGCGGGCGGGCTGTTGACGCCGGATCGGGGCCAGATCGGGGGCAGGACCGGGGGCTTGGTCGGGGTGGTGCTGGCGACGGCGGGGCTGGCGGTGGTGACGGTGCCGCTGCTTGGCTACTTGTTCGACTCCGCCGTTCTGTTCAACAACCCGGTCTTCACCAAGATGGCGCCGCACACCGCGATCCTCCTTGCGGCGCTGTTCGTCTGCCTGCTGCTGGCGCGGCCGGACCTCGGCTGGCTGTCGATCGTACTGGCGCGCGAACGGGGCGGCGAGATGGCGCGCAAGCTGCTGCCGGTGGTGGTTCTGGCGCCGGTGGCGCTGTGCGGGCTGGCGCTGGCGGCGACGCACGCCAACATCCTCAACGCCGATTTCCGTCTGGCGCTGCTGGCTTTCCTGATGATCGTGTTGACCTCGACCTCGGTGATCGTGTTCGCTTGGGTCGCCAATCGGGCTGAGCAAAACCGCGCCGCGATGACCGAGGCGCTGCGCCAAAGCGAACTGGCGCGCCGCGAAAGCGAGCTGGCCGCCGCCCACGCCCAAAAGATCGAGGTGCTGGGCCAGTTGGTTGGCGGGGTGGCGCATGATTTTAACAATGTGCTCGCCGTGATCATGGGCAACCTTGAGATGATCGAGTTCGGCGTCGACGGCGACGCGCGCAAGCTGTGCGTGCAAGAGGCGATGGATGCCTCCGGCCAGGCGGCGCATCTGACGCGGCAGCTGCTGGCCTTTGGGCGCAAATCAGCGCTGCGCCCGGTGGCGATCGCGCTCGATGACGGGCTGGAGCCGAGCTTGGCGATGTTCCGCCGGATCGCGCCGCCCAACATCACGGTGGAACTGGCGACGGGCGCTTTGGGCGCGTGGGTCAGCCTCGATCTGGTGACGTTCCAGCAGGCGCTGCTGAACCTGTTGATCAACTCGCGCGATGCGATGCCCCAAGGCGGGCGGATACGCATCGCGACCGACCGGGTGGCGCTGGACGCCGCCGGGGCGGACGGGTTCGGGGGCGCCGACCCGATCGGCCCCGGGATCTATGCGCGGGTGTGGGTGTCCGACACCGGACCGGGCATGGACGCCGACACGCTGGCCCGCGCGCAAGAACCGTTCTTCACCACCAAGGAGGCGGGCAAGGGCAGCGGCCTCGGGCTGACGATGGTGTCGGGGTTCTGCCGGCGGTCGGGGGGCGCGTCGCAGATCGACAGCGAGGTCGGGCATGGCGTCGCGGTGACGCTGCTGTTCCCGTGCATCGCACCGCCTGAGCCGCCCGAGCGGTCCGTGCCGACGCTGACGCGGCAGACGCGCGCCGTGTGATCGCGGCCCGCGGCGACGTCGCGCCCCAGCCTGCGCCGCCCAAACTTGCGCCGGGCGAGGGCGCCTAGGCGGCGGCCCGGGCCCGATCGAACGGGGCGTTGGCGACCGCGCCGTTCTCAATCACGATCACTCGCCCCGCCTCCACCGGCGTCCAAAGATCGGGCGCGGCGTCGAGCGGTTCGGACACAATCAGCGCCCCGTCCGGCGTGGCGCGATAAAACATGCTCGGCGCCGCGTCGTCGGAGGCATAGCGCGCCGCGAACAGCCGCGCGCCATC
>JBLIKI010000194.1:0-3941 GCA_047636235.1 Paracoccaceae bacterium
CTTGGACTGGCGCGGGGGCGTCAGCGCGCAGGCGTGGCGCGATCAGCCCAGAACGCCGCTCAGCTGCATCGCTTTGGACATGTCGCCCTCGATCCGCAGCTTGCCGGACATGAACGCCATGGTCGGGTCGAGATCCCCGGCGACCAGCGCCTCGAACGTCTCTTGGTCGGCGGAGATCACGCAATCGGCATCCCCGTCATCGATCGACACCTCGGCGCCGTCGATGCGGATCGCGCCCAGCCCCTCGACATCGAACTTGACCGAGCCGTCCAACTCATTCCCCCCCATTTGGGCGCGCAATTTGTCGGCGGCGGCTGTCAGCATCTCGCTCATTCGATCGGTCTCCAGAAGTTGACGCCGCACCCTGTGGCACGGCTGTTCGCAATCGCGTTAACACGCGCTATGCTACTATCTGTCATGAGCAAGAAAACCCATCCCGTCCCGCCTCTCGCCCGCCGCGCGCAGGGCGCCGCCGCGTTCGCAGCGGCTTGGCTGCTGCTAGGCGGCCCAATTTTCGCCGCCGACGGGACCGGGCCGCCGGTTTTCGCCCCAGACGGACCGGCGCCGCCGCAGATGCTGGCCCCGCTGCCACCCGAATCAGCGCTGCCGCGGGCCGCGGTCGACAGCGCGCCGGAGCGGGGCGAGGCGCCCACGAAACGCGATCGGCTCGACGGGTTGTTCGACGCCTTGGCCGCGTCCGAGCCGGGCGAGTATTCGCGGATCGCCGCCGACATCGGGCTGCTTTGGTCGCATTCGGGTTCCGACACCATGGACCTGCTGCTGCGACGCGGCCGCATGGCGATCGAGGCGGGGGAACTGGTGCGCGCGGTCCATCACCTGACCGCGCTGACCGACCACGCCCCGGCCTTCCCCGAAGGCTGGAACGCGCGGGCGACCGCGTTTTACATGATGGACCAATGGGGCCTCGCGCTGGCGGACATCGAACAGGTGCTGGCGCTGGAGCCGCGCCATTTCGGCGCCCTGACCGGGCTGGCGGTGATCATGGAGAAGCTGGACCGCCCCGCGGACGCGCTGGCGGCATGGCGCCAAGCATTGGCGGTGCATCCGCATCTCGACGCCGCGGCCAAGGCGGTGGAGCGGCTGTCGCCGAAGGTGGACGGGCGCGGGATCTGATCCGCGCCGCACGGCGCCCCTCCCGCCCCGTGGCTCCTGACCCGGTCCCCTCACCCGGCCCGCCAATTACCCGCACGCCATCCACCTGCATGCCGCGCCAGCGCCACGCCGCGCCAGCGCCACGCCGACCGAGGACCACGCGCCATGACTTTCGATGACGCGACCGACTCAAGCGGCGCCAATTCCCGCGGTCCCGGCGCACGCCGCCCCGGCCCCTCGCAAGAAGCCGCCGGCCGCGCCGCCCTCGCCCGCGCCGCGCGCGACGCGAAGGTGGTCGACCGCGGCTATGAGGGCCACCGCCGCGACAACACCGTGATTGCGATTCTGGGCCCCACCAATACCGGCAAGACCCACTATGCCATCGAGCGGATGCTGGGCCACCGCACCGGCGTGATCGGGCTGCCGCTACGGCTGCTGGCGCGCGAGGTCTACGACAAGATCGTGCTGGCCCGCGGCCCGTCCTGCGTCGGGCTGATCACCGGCGAGGAAAAGATCGCCCCGCCGCGCGCGCAATATTGGGTCTGCACCGTCGAGGCGATGCCGATCGAGCAAGGCGCCGACTTCGTCGCGGTCGATGAGATCCAGCTTTGCGCCGACCCGGACCGCGGCCATGTCTTCACCGACCGGCTGCTGAACGCCCGCGGCCTGCATGAGACGCTGTTCCTTGGCAGCGATTCGATGAAATCGCGAATCGCCGACCTGATCCCCAAGGCGAGGTTCGAGCGGCGGGAGCGATTCTCGACCCTCAGCTATGTCGGGGCGCGCAAATTGGGGCGGATGCCGGCGAGGTCCGCCATCGTCGGGTTCTCGGTCGACAACGTCTATGCCATCGCGGAACTGATGCGCCGCCAAAAGGGCGGGGCGGCGGTGGTGATGGGCGCGCTCAGCCCCCGCACGCGCAACGCGCAGGTGGAGCTTTACCAGAACGGCGATGTCGATCATCTGGTGGCGACGGACGCGATCGGAATGGGGCTGAACCTCGATGTGCGGCATGTCGCGTTCTCGGCGCTGTCGAAATTCGACGGGCGGCGGTTCCGTGATCTGATGCCGCATGAATTGGCGCAAATCGCGGGCCGGGCGGGGCGCTATCAGGCCGATGGTACCTTTGGCGTGACCGGAGAGGCGCACGCGCTCGACCAAGACGTCATCGACGCCATCGAAAATCACCGCTTCGCGCCGGTGGCAAAGCTGGCGTGGCGCAACTCCTCGCTCAACTGGGCGACGCTGGACAACCTGATCGCGTCTTTGGAAGCGCCGCCCGACCGCCCCGGCCTGGTGCGCGCCCGCGACGCCGACGATATGCTGGCGCTGCGCCGGCTGGCGGAGGATGAGCAGATCCGCGCCATGGCATCGGGCAAGGCCGAGCTCAAGCGACTGTGGGATGTCTGCCGCATTCCCGATTTTCGTAAGACCTCGCCCAACGATCATGTAGGATTGCTGTCGCGGATTTACCGGTTCCTGTTATCGGACAAGGCTTGTATACCCTCTGACTGGATGGCAGGGCAGATCCGCCGGGTGGATCGCGTGGATGGCGACATCGACGCGTTGGCCAAGCGGCTCGCCTTCATCCGAACGTGGACCTATGTTGCAACACGGCGCGACTGGGTTGAAGAAGCGCCGACTTGGCGTGAGGCGACCCGCGATGTCGAGGACAGGTTGTCCGATGCCCTGCATCAACGCCTGACCCAAAGATTTGTCGACCGCCGCACCTCGGTGCTGATGCGGCGTTTGAAGCAGAAGGAGGCCTTAGTGGCAGACGTGAATGATGCGGGCGAGGTGAGCGTGGAAGGTCACCTTCTCGGGCGGATCGATGGTTTCCGCTTCACGCCGGATCCCGAGGCGAAGGGCGACGAAGCGAAGACGCTGCGCGCCGCCTCGACCGAGGGACTGGCCTCCGAATTCTCGCGCAGGGCTGACAAGCTCTATAACGCGCCGGACGCCGAGATCGACCTGACCGAACAGGGCGGGTTGATGTGGGGCGAGCATGCCGTGGGCAAGCTCGTCTCCGGCGCCGACGCGATGCGGCCCGAGGTCAAAGCCTTTGTGGACGAGATCGCCGGCGAAGAGGTGGTGCAGCGCGTGGAGCGTCGCCTGCGCCACTGGCTGACGCGCAAGGTCGACGCGCAGTTCGAGCCGCTGATCAAGCTGTCCACGGACGAGGCCCTGACCGGGCTGGCGCGCGGGCTGGCCTATCGGCTGGCGGAGACGATGGGGATCATCCCTCGCTCCGACATCGCCAAAGAGGTCAAAGAGCTGGATCAGGAAGGCCGCGCGCAGCTTCGCAAGCACGGCGTCCGGTTCGGCCAGCACACGGTGTTCATGCCCGCGCTGCTCAAACCCGCGCCGACGCGGCTGCGGCTGGTGCTGTGGGGTCTGGCCGAAGGGCTGGATGACTTCCCCGGCCCGCTTCAGCCCGGCATCGTGACGTCTCCCGCCATTGCGGGCATGCCCGCCGGGTTCTGGCCGCGGGCGGGCTATCGCCTTGCGGGCGTTCGCGCGATTCGCATCGACATGCTGGAGCGTCTGGCGGACCTGATCCGCAACCATGACGGCCGCACCGGGTTCGAGGCGAGCGCCGACATGCTCTCGATCACGGGCTGCACGCTCGAGCAGTTCGCCGAGATGATGCAGGGCCTCGGCTGGAAGGCCGAGAAGGCCGAGCGTCCCAAGGTCAAACCCGCGCCTGACAAGCCGAAGGCCGAGGTCGAGGCCGAAGAAGCGCCGGTTGAACAGCCGGTCGAAGCGGCGGTCGGAACGCCTGACGCTTCGGCGGAGATGGCCGAGCCTGACGCCGACGCGGTGGCCCC
>JBLIKI010000195.1:0-3938 GCA_047636235.1 Paracoccaceae bacterium
GGCCGCAGGTGGAACCAAGGGCGCGCGGTCTCCAGCTGCGCGGCCAGCGCAATCAGCGTTTCGTCGTCGCCATAGGCGGCGGCGAAATGGATGCCGATCGGCAGGTTGGCCGCCGTGCGGTGCAGCGGCAGCGACATCGCCGGTTGGCCCGACGCGTTGAACACCGCCGTGAACGGGGAATAATCAAAACACCCGCCCGGCCCGGTGCGATAGGCGACATAATCTTCAAATTCCGGGCGCGAATGGGCGAAGCGGCCGATTTGCGCGGGCGGCTCGGCCAAGGTGGCCGACAGCAGCACGTCGTGGGTTTGGAACATCTTCGCCATGTCGCGCCCGAACGCGTGGATGACGCTGACCGCCGACAGGTAATCGGCCCCGTCCAGCGTCTTGGCATGAAGGCAGGCGCCGCGGGCCACCGTCTCGATCACGTCCAAGCCGTCGTTGGGCAGGCCTTGGGCGCGCGCCGCCGCGCGCACCCATTTCCAGGTGCCGCAAGCGACGATATCGGTCCAAGCCTTCATCATCGCACGCTGGTTGGCGGCGGGGCGCGCCACCTCGACATGGTGGCCGAGGTCCGACAGCAGGTCCGCCGTCGCCTCCACCCCCGCGCTGCAATCGGCGTGAATTGCGGCGCCGTCGAACGTGCCGGGGCAGACCGCGATGCGCAGCGCACGTGGCGGGCGGGCCATCGAGGCGATGAACCCCGCGCGCAGCGGCGGCGCGGCATAGGGCTGGCCCATGTCCGGCCCGCAGCACGCATCAAGCCACGTCGCCGTGTCGCGCACGCTGCGCGTCAGCACGCCGTCGGTGGCCATGCCCGCCCAGCCCTCGCCCGCATCCGGGCCGTCAGGCAGGCGCGCGCGCGTCGGCTTGAACCCCACCAGACCGCACGACGAAGCCGGGATCCGCACCGATCCGCCGCCGTCGGACCCATGCGCCGCGGGCACGATCCCCGCCGCAACGGCGGAGGCGGACCCGCCCGAGGACCCGCCCGCCGTGCGCCCCAGATCCCACGGGTTGCGGGTCGGCGCGCCGTAGACCGCCGCTTCCGTCACCACCCCGATGCCGCCTTCGGGCGATGCCGTGCGCCCGAACATCGACAGGCCGGTGGCGCGCATCCGCGCCACGATCTCGTCATCATAGGCATAGGTTTGGGCGCCGAGCAGGCGCGTGCCATCGCGCCCCGGCAGGCCGACCGCGGCGGTCCCGAGGTCTTTCAACACGAACGGCACCCCGCGGAACGGGCCCTCAGGCAGGCCCGCGTCGATGGCGGCGCGCGCGGCGTCCTCCGCCAGCGCCACCACGGCGCCAAGCGCGGGGTTCAGCGTCCCCGCCCGCTCCAACGCGCGGTCCAGCGCCTCATGGGGCGTGACCTCGCCAGCGGCGATCAGGGCCGCGAGGGCGGTGGCGTCGCAGGCGTCATAGGCGTCGATGTCCATTGGGGCGCTCCTTTGTCCGGCGTTTCCGCCAGACTGACGCTTGCGCCGCGCTTTGCAAGGGGTGACGGGGCGGCGCGCCCGGCGTAGAACCACCCTATCGGGCCGCCGCGCCCGCCCCTTGGCCGGACCCCGCCCATGCGCATCATCCTGATCGAGGACGACGACCGCACCGCCGCCTATATCGCCGCGGGCCTGGCGGAGGAGGGCCACCTCGTCGACCGCATCGCCAATGGCCGCGAGGGGCTGATCCACGCCACCGTCACCCCCTGCGACGTGCTGATCGTGGACCGGATGCTGCCCGATCTCGATGGCCTGTCGCTGGTGCGCACCCTGCGCGCGGCCAAGGTGACGACGCCGGTGCTGTTTCTGACCGCGCTCGACGGGGTTGACGACCGGGTGGAGGGGCTGAACGCCGGCGCCGATGATTACCTCGTCAAGCCGTTCTCGTTCGCCGAGCTGTCCGCGCGCCTTGCGGCGCTGGCCCGGCGGCCGCAGCTGCGCGCCGAGCAGACGGTGCTGAAGGTCGGCGACCTTGAGATGAACCTGATCCGCCGCAGCGTCGCTCGCGCGGGCCGCCCGATCGACTTGCAGCCGCGCGAATTCAAATTGCTCGAGCATCTGATGCGCGTGCCGGGCCGGGTGCAGACCCGGACCATGCTGCTCGAGGCGGTGTGGGATTTCCACTTCGACCCGCAAACCAATGTGGTGGAGACGCATATCAGCCGCCTGCGCGCCAAGATCGACAAGCCGTTCAGGGCCGAGTTGATCCACACCATCCGCGGCGCGGGCTATACGATGAGGGCGCCGTGATCGCGCGGCTGTTCACCGCCCCGGCCCGCTCCACCGCGCTGAAATTGGGCGGGCTGATCGCGGGGGTGTTTCTGGTCGCCAACGTGGCGGCGTTCGGGTTCGCCTATGCGATCTCGCTTGAGCAATTGCGCGACCGCGCGCGGACCGATGTAATGAACGAGGTCGCCACCTTCGTCGCCGTCCACCAAAGCGGCGGCATCGCGGCGGTGGCGGGCCAGATCGTGCTGCGCGCGCAAAAGGGCCGCCCCGGCCCCGATCTGGTGTTCCTGTCCCCCGAAGGCGGCGCCGATGCGGGCCGCGCCGCGGGCAATGTGCGGATCGCGCGCACCTTCACCGGCTGGCGCACGCTGTCGGGGGGCGACATGGCGCCCGCGGGCGCGATGGAGCTGGCGCAGGAATACATCGCCTATGGCACGATCATGGACGGCCATGCGCTGATCGTCGGGCAAAGCACCGATGCGCTGGATGAATTGGCGGAGATTTTCGCGCGCTCGTTCTTGATCGGACTGGGGATTTCGATGCTGGCCTCGGTGTTGGCGACGCTGGGCTTCGTGTGGCGGGCCGAGGCGCGGATCGCGGCCATCGCCAGCACCCTCGATGCGGTGGCGGCAGGCGGGTATGAGCGCCGCGTGCCCGTCTGGCCCCGCAACGCCGACGATCTGGCGCGGATCGGGCGCTCGATCAACACCATGCTGGACCGGCTTGCGGCGAACGTGTCGGGGCTTCGGCAGGTGTCGGCGGACATCGCGCATGACCTGAAAACCCCGATCCAGCGCCTGCGCGGGACCCTGGAGGCGATGCGCGGCAAGCCGGTCGATGAGGACGCGGTCGAAGACGCCATCGCCCAGACCGACACCATCGCGCGCACGTTCCAGGCGCTGCTGAGGATCGCGCAGATTGAGGGCGGATCGCCGCGCGCCCGGTTCCAGCCCACCGATCTGGCCGAGGTTTGCGCCGCCGTCGCCGAGGCGTTCCAACCGGCGGTGGAGGACGCCGGGCACCGGTTCGCCGCCAACCTGCCCCAAGGCCCGGCGATGGTGCGGGGCGATCGCGACCTGCTGGCGCAGGCGCTGTCGAACCTGCTTGAGAACGCGATCCGCCACGCCCCCGCGCCATCGGACATCGCCATCGCCTTGACCGAGGGCGACGGCGAGGCGCGCATCACCGTCAGCGACACCGGCCCCGGCATCCCGGAGGAGGAGCGCGAAAAAGTGTTCCGGCGCCTCTATCGGTTGGAGCGGAGCCGGACCACCGAGGGCAACGGCCTCGGCCTGGCCTTGGTGGCTGCGGTGGCGGAGCTGCACGGCGGCGCCGCGAGGATGGAGGGCGCCGCCCCCGGCCTGCGCGCCATCCTGACCGTGCCGCTGGCGCCGCGCGGGGGCTGAGCGGCGCGAACCGGCGTCGCGCGCCCCCGCCCACATTCACGCACACGAAATCGGCGGCGGGTTTCGCCGCCGCCCCCGCGCGCAACAAACCTACGGTGGGTTCCCTTGCCACCCCCGACGCGCGCAAAAAACCGGTGGCGGGTTTCCCCGCCCCCCGTGCGCACAAAAAACCGGCGGCGGGTTTCCCCGCCCCCCGTGCGCACAAAAAACCGGCGGCGGGTTTCCCCGCCGCCGGTCGGCTTGTCGTCGGTGTGGCGGATCAGGCCTGCTTCAACCGGATCCCGACGAACAGGTCCGTACCTTG
>JBLIKI010000196.1:0-3937 GCA_047636235.1 Paracoccaceae bacterium
CCGGGGCTTTGCGGTTCGCCCTGCCCGGGATGCAGGGCTCGATTTCGAGATCGGTCAGGGCCTCGCGAAACCAGTCGCGCCTCCACGCCCTTGTCGGCGATCAGGAAATTGGCGTCCGGCAGCGTTCGCAGGATGGTCGCGGCGCCTCGATAGTCGCTGACCTAGCCCTCGGTGAGCAGCAAGATCAATGGCTTGCCGTCCCCGTCACAAACGGCGTGCAGCTTGGAGTTCAGGCCGCCTTTGGTCCGTCCGATACGGCGGGGAACAGCCCCTTTTTGAGCAGACTGGCGGCGGTGCGGTGGGCCTTTAGAAGCGCCCTATCGATCATCACAGTGTCCGCCGCCGCGCTCTCGCCGGCCAGGACTGCGAATATCCGGTCGAAGACGCCGATCCGGCTCCAGCGGATGAAACTGCTGTAGAGCGTCCTCGACGGCCCGTGGACCGCCGGCGCGTCCCGCCACATCAGCTCGCCCCGGATCACGTGAATGATCCCCGAGATCACCCGACGGTCATCAACCCGCGGCACGCCGCGAGGCTTGTTCGGCAGAAGCGGCTTCAAGCGTGCGAACTGGGCTTTGGATAGCCAGAAGTGGTGGTCTGACATCGAAAACTCCCTCCATTTCGGGGGAGCGCCTCACATCGCGGGGCCAACAGGAATCCCGTTTATGGGTCCTGAGCCTAGGCCGGCGTCAACTGTTGGCGGCGGCGAAGGCGTTATCCGCGTGACCCCGGGCGGGGGGCAATATATCAAACTCGTCTGAGCCTCCCTCCGGAAAATGAGACCTGATGCGCGCATTCAGTTGCCCTGCCTGCCAGATGCGCTTGTTCTTTGCCAACCTGACCTGCATTTGCGGCGTGCAGGTGGTCTACCTCCACGACAGCGACCGTTTCGCCCGCGCGGTCAGACCGTGCCGCAACCGCGCCGCCATCGGTTGCAATTGGGAGGCCGCGCCAAATGGCGGCGACCTGTGCGCCGCCTGCGCGATGACCGAGGTGGTTCCCGACCACGCCGCCGACAACAAGCAGCTGTGGTCCGAGGCGGAGCTGTCAAAGCGCCGCGTGCTGGCCGGGATGGCGCGCTGGGGCTGGCTCGCCAGCGGCGACCACGGCCCCCGCCCGGTGTTCCACCTGCTGTCCGAGAAGGTCGCCAACGGCAAGACCCAGGTGATGATGGGCCACATGTCCGGCCTTGTGACCATCAACGTCACCGAGGCCGACGACACCGTCCGCGTCACAAGGCGCGAGGAATTCAACGAGCCCTACCGCACCATGACCGGCCATCACCGGCATGAAATCGGCCATTTCCTGTTCGAGCGTCTGGCGCGCAAGCCCGGGTTCCTGACCGCGTTCCGCGCCCTGTTAGGGGATGAGCGCTCCGATTACGGCGCCGCGCTGGCGCGCCACCATGCCAAGGGCGCGCCCGCCGATTGGCAGCGGCGCCATGTGACCGACTATGCCGCCGCCCACCCGCACGAAGACTGGGCCGAAAGCTTCGCCCATCTTCTGCACCTGATCGAGATCATCGACAGCTTCGCCGCCGAAGAGCTGCGCGCCGACATTCTGCCGCCCGGCGACTATGACGCCTATGCCGAGGTCGACGCCGAAAAGCTGATCGTGATCGGCGTCGGCCTCGGCATCGCGCTGAACCACGTCAACCGCGCGGTGGGGCTGCCGGACATCTATCCGTTCGTGCTGCACCCGATCGTGCGGCGCAAGCTGGCCTTCGTGCATGAATGGATGCGCAAAGGGCCTTGATCGGGTCAGCGCCCGGCGATCGCGGTCCCCGCGGCCCAGCCCGACGACCACGCCCACTGAAAGTTATAGCCGCCAAGCCAGCCGGTGACGTCCACCGCCTCGCCGATGAAGTAGAGGCCGGGGACGGATTTCGCCTCCATGGTGCGGGAATTCAGCGCGTCGGTGTCGATGCCGCCAAGCGTCACCTCGGCGGTGCGATAGCCCTCCGATCCCGCCGGGCGCAGGTCCCACGCCTCCACCGCCGCGGCGATCTCCGCCAGCCGGGCGTCGGACAGGTCCGCGAGGTTCCCGGCGTGGCCGACATGGGCCGCGATGTCAGCGGCGAGGCGTTTCGGCATCAACTCGGCCAGCGCGGTCGCTAGCGCGCGCCGCCCGGCGGTGGCGCGCGCGGCCTTCAGCGCCTCAAACGTGCCGCCGGGGGTCAGCGACAGGGTCACCGAATCCCCTTCGCGCCAGAACGACGACGCTTGCAAGATCGCCGGGCCCGACAGGCCGCGATGGGTGAACAGCACCGCCTCGTCGAACCGCACCCCGCCCGCGGTGGCGGCCCCCTCGGCGGCAACCCCGGCCAGCGCGGACAGACGTTCCAGTGTGGCGCCCTCGAACGTCAGCGGCACCAAGGCGGGGCGGATATCGGTCACCTGCACGCCGAACTGTTCCGCGATGCGATAGGCGGCGCCGGTCGCGCCCATCTTGGGGATCGATTTGCCGCCCGTCGCCACCACCAGATTGGCGCAATCGACATTGCGGCGCCCGAACGCCCCGGTCAGGGTCACGCGATACCCGGCCTCGACGCTGGCGATGGTCTCGATCGCGGTCGACAGCGACAGCTCGGCGCTGACGCGCTCCATCTCCTCGACCAGCATCGCGACCACCTGTTTCGCGCTGCCGTCGCAGAACAATTGCCCCAGCCGCTTTTCGTGCCACGCGATGCCGTATCGGTCCATCAGCGCGATGAAGTCCCATTGGGTGTAGCGTTTCAGCGCCGATTTGGCGAAATGCGGGTTGGCTGAGATAAACGCCCCCGGCTCGGCGTGGAGGTTGGTGAAATTGCACCGCCCCCCGCCGGATATGCGGATTTTCTCGCCCGGGGCCTTGGCGTGGTCGATGACCAGCACCCGGCCGCCGCGCGCCGCCGCATGGGCCGCGCACATCATCCCGGCGGCGCCTGCGCCCAATATCACGGTGTCGAAATCAAGGACGGCCATGGAATACGCTCCTGCATCGCGGGTATCAGGGGGTGAAACCATGGATGCGCGGGGCTGGCAAGGCGCGCTGGCGCGGGTTTATGGTGGGCCTTGGCTCTCGGAGGTTCCGCCATGGACGATCTCGATCTTGCGACCCGCGCCGGACTGCCCGACGCGCTGAGGGTTCTGCTGGCCGAGCGCCCGCGCGAAGGCTGGACTGACGATCCGCATTTCGACGGGCTGGTGCGGTTCTGGCTGGACCGCCACCTGAAATTCCGCGACCTGCTGGGCCGCATGCAGGCCGAGGCCCGCGGGTTCATCGACGGCGCCGCCGACGCGCGGCCCTATGCGCGAAGCCTGTCGCAGTCCGGCTCGACGTTTCTGACCGAGCTGAGCGGCCATCACCGGATCGAGGACCTGCACTATTTTCCCGAGCTCAGCGCCAAGGACCGGCGGTTGGAGCGGGGGTTCGCGATGCTCGACGCCGATCATCATGCGCTGGACGGCTGGCTGTCGCGGTTCGCCGATGCGGCCAACGCGGCGTTGGGGGCCGCGCCGGGGCCCGATGCGCCCTCCGGCCTTGATGATGCGGGGCGGATGCGCGACGCGGTCGGCGAGCTTGAGGAAGAGCTGGCGCGCCTGTCGCCCCTGCTGAACCGGCATCTGGCGGATGAAGAGGAATTGATCGTGCCGGTGATCTTGCTGTTCGGCGGCGGGCACGGCTGACCGCAGGACGGGTGTGAAAAAGGGGGGCGGGCGCCGACGCCCGCCCCCCCGATCTGTCGGTGGATCAGTTCGTGGTCGCGGCCGGAACCGCATATTCGTGCCCGAAGTTGATTACCGAGCGAGCATCGTCCGCCGCTTCGGTGAAGGCGGCCAGCGTGCCCGAGGCGGTCAGATCCTCGGCGCCGAACACCGCGTGACAGATGTTCACCGTTTCGATCAAATAGGTCCCGTCGGTTTGCCGCACCAGCACCGAGGCGGTGGCGTCCGCA
>JBLIKI010000197.1:0-3914 GCA_047636235.1 Paracoccaceae bacterium
GGCGAAGGGGCATGGGGCGCGCATGGGGTCGTCGCGGTCGCGCTGATGACCCTGTGGGCGGCGCGGCTGACGTGGACCATGGCCGCGCGCCGGGCGCGCGCCGGCGTGGAAGACCCGCGCTATGCCGAACTGCGCGCCGCATGGGGCGCCGGCTGGTGGTGGAAAAGCCTGTTCTTGGTGTTCGCTCTGCAAGCGGCGATTCAATCCGCACTGGCGGCCCCGTTCGCCGGGGTCGCGCTGGCGGCGCCAGTCGCGCCCGGCCCGCTGTTGATCCTCGGCGTGCTGGTCGCGCTGGCGGGCCTGACGGTGGAGACCATCGCCGACACGCAGCTGGACCGGTGGAGCGCCGCGAATCCCGACACACTCTGCGTCACCGGCCTGCGCCGCCTTGCGCGCCACCCCAACTATGCGGGAGAGATCATTTTTTGGACCGGCCTCGCGCTGATCGGGCTGGAGTCGGGCGCGCCATGGGCCCTGCTGACGCCATGTTTGCTCGCAGGCCTGCTCGGCTATGTTTCGGGCAAGCCGATGACCGAGGCGCGCCTTGCACGCCATCCCGGTTGGGACGCCTACGCCGCCGCGACCCCCGCTTTCGTGCCGCGCCGCGCCGCCGTCCTCGCCGCGATCAGCACGACCGCAGGGCGCTGAGCGGCGAGGATCAATAGATGTAGCGGATCTGCTCCATCCAGAACCGCTCCATCAGGCGCATGGACTCGTTGATGCGCGGCAGGCCGTCGGCGCCCAGCAGTTCGGATTCGCGCACCGTTTCCGCGTGCCGCTCAAACAATTCGGCCACCGCGTCGCGCACCAGATGGCCCTTGTCGGTCAGCCGGATCCGCACCGAACGGCGATCCATTTCAGAGCGCTGGTGGTGCAGATACCCCGCCTCGACCAGCTTCTTGAGGTTGTAGGACACGTTGGAGCCCTGGTAGTAGCCGCGCGATTTCAGCTCTCCGGCGGTGACTTCGTTGTCGCCGACGTTGAACAGCAGCAGCGCTTGGACGGAGTTGATTTCAAGCTGGCCGAGGCGCTCGAACTCATCCTTCACCACGTCCAGAAGCAGGCGATGAAGCCGCTCCACGCTGCTCAGCATCTCGAGGTATTCGGCGTAGAACGAAGGCGCTTTCCCGGCGGCGGGCGACGGGGAAGGCTTCAGGCTGGACGCGGCGGAGGCCATGGCGATCTCTCTCCTGCATTCAAGGACAATGCAGGTATAGGTCGCGGAAAAAGGTTAGCTTGGCGCTAACGCTGATCGGCCCCGCGCCGCTAGCGCACGCTCATGTGATGGTCGCGCAAGGTCTTGGCGATCGGCGCCAGCGCCGCCGGACAGGGCGCGGCGCCGCTGACCCACAGGTAAAGATCTTGATCGTTCTCGTTCATAAACGCCTCCAAAGCGTCGAGATCGCAGGTGATCCGCCCCTCCAGCAGCGCGTCGCAGAACGGGCCAAGTATCAGATCCATCTCTTTCATTCCGCGGCGCCAGCCACGGATGCGCAGGCGCTTCAGCCGTTCATGCGCGGTCTCGATATGGGGGGCGTCGGTCATGCCGGGGTCTCCTCGCTGTCCCAAAGCCACGCGGCGCCGCGCACGCCGGAACTGTCGCCGTGAATGTTGCGCACTATTTTCGTGCCGACCATGTCGGAAAACACATGGGGCGCCATGGCGACGGCGATTCGCTCCGGCAGGCCTGCCAGATTCGACAACCCGCCGCCCAGCACCACCACGTCCGGATCGAGCACATTGACGATGCTCGCCAGCGCGCGCCCGAACCGGTCCGCGTGGCGGTCCAGCGTCGCTTGCGCCGCCATGTCGCCCGCGGCGGCCGCCTTGGCGATTTCGTGCGCGCGGGGGCCGTCGCCGGGGGCCAGGCCCACGGTCCGCGCATGGTCGGCCTCAAGCGCGGGGCCCGACAGCCATGTCTCAAGACAGCCGATCCGTCCGCACCAGCACAGCTGGCCCGGCAGTTCCGACTTGTGCGGGCGTTGCAGGGCGTTGTGGCCCCATTCGCCGCCAATGCCCGACGCGCCGCCCAGCACCTTGCCGCCCACCACCACGCCGCCGCCGACACCGGTGCCGGTGATGGTGCCGAACACCACCCGCGCGCCCGCGCCCGCCCCGTCGGTCGCCTCGGACAGCGCGAAGCAATTGGCGTCGTTGGCGACCCGCACCGGGCGGCCCACCGCGTCGGCCAGATCGCGGTCGAACGCGCGCCCGTTCAGCCACACCGAATTGCCGTTGCGCACCAACCCCGTGACCGGGGACACCGAGCCGGGGATGCCCATGCCCACCGCGGGCGCACGGTCGCCGGTCTCAGCCTCTAGCGCGAACACCAGATCGCGCAGCGCAAGGATGCTGGCGTCATAGTCGCCGCCAGGGGTGCGCACGCGCAGGCGCGCCCGCTCCTCGCCCTGATCGGACAGCGCGATGGCCTCGATCTTGGTGCCGCCATAGTCGATCCCGATCTTCATGCCCGCTCCGCCGTGACGCTGTTGCCTAACCGCTAGGTATCCCTCGACGCGCCGCGCGGCAAGGCGCGCTCATGCAACGCGGCCTTGCGCGACGATCCGTTTTTCCAGCGCCGCCATCCGGTCGAGCAGCCCGCGGGTCGCGAGCCTTATCTCGCGCAGCTCTCGCGCCATGGCGATGGCGTCGTGCTCGGCGCGGCCGGAATCCGGGTCATGGGCCGGATCGACGCCGCCCTCGCCCTCGCCCGTCAGCAGCCAGACGATCGAGACGTTCAGCAGCCCCGCCAGCATCTGCGCGCGGTTGGCGCGCGGCTCGGACCGGTCTGCCTCCCAATTCTCCAACGTCGCGGCGCGCACGCCGATCCGCGCCGCCAGCTGCGCGGCGCTGAGGCCGGAGCGGTCGCGCGCCGCCGCCAGCCGGTCGCCGAAGGTGGCGCTACGCTCATCGAACCAAGTCGCGGTCATGTCGCGGTCTCCCTTATGGCACGGCCCTTCCGCGGGCGCGGGCGTCGCGGCCGCAAGGCGGGGGGGCCACCATGGCGCCCCAGCGCCCCCGGCGGCAGGGACCGATGGTCGCGGCGCCGGGGGCGGCCGCGCACAGGAAACGGGTGGCGCCCGCCCGGCATGGCGCAGATGCTCCGCGTCGCCACCGCCCTTTCGCCCCCCCGGAGCCCGCCTCATGACCGTCACCAATCGCGCTTGGGCGGAGCTTTGCCTGTTATCCTTGGTCTGGAGCGCATCGTTCCTTGGCACTGAGATCGCGCTGCGCGACCTGCCGCCGATCACGCTGGTGTCTTGGCGGCTGGGGGGCGCCGCCGCCACGCTATGGCTGGTGATGGCGCTGCGCGGGATCGCGCCGCCGCGGGGGATGCGGGTCTGGGGGGCGCTGCTGCTGATGGGGCTGCTTAACAACGCGATCCCGTTCGCGCTGATCGCCTGGGGGCAGGCCAGCATCGAAAGCGGGCTGGCGTCGATCCTCAACGCCTCCACCGCGCTGTTCGGGGCGCTGGTCGCGGCGATGATCCTGCCTGAGGAACGCCTGACCCGCCGCCGCATGCTGGGCGTCTGCATCGGGCTGGCAGGCGTCGCGGCGGCGGTCGGGCCGGGGGTGGTGACCGGGCTCGATCCGCGCAGCCTGGGGCAATTGGCGGTGGTGGGGGCGTCGGTGGCCTATGCCTTCGCCTCGGTCTGGGCGCGGCTGAGGCTGTCGGGGCTGCACCCGGTGGCGGCGGCGGCGGGGATGACCAGCTGCGCGACGCTGTGGATCACGCCCGTCGCGCTTTGGCAGGACGGCGCGCCGAGCCTGTCGCACGGGCCCGAGATCTGGGGCGCGGTGGCGTGGCTGGCGCTGCCGGGCACGGCCTGCGCCTACATGCTCTATTACCGGGTGCTGGCGATGGCCGGTCCGGCGAACCTGATGCTGGTGACGATGATGATCCCGCCGCTCGC
>JBLIKI010000198.1:0-3884 GCA_047636235.1 Paracoccaceae bacterium
GAGGCGTTCTATGCCGACCGACGCATCGACCTGATCACCGGCGCCCGCGTCACCGCGATCGACCCCGCGGCCAAGACTGCGACGCTGGACGACGGGCGGACCATCGCCTGGGACAAGCTGGCGCTGACCACCGGCGCCCGCCCGCGCGCCCTGCCCGCCAGCATCGGCGGCGCCCTGCCCGGCGCGCTGCCGCTGCGGACGCTGGCGAATGTTGACGCGCTGGTCCCGCTGGCCACCCCCGGCAAAAAGGCGCTGATCGTCGGCGGCGGCTATATCGGGCTTGAGGCGGCCGCAGTGCTGCACGGCCTCGGTCTGCACGTCACGTTGCTGGAGGCCGCCGACCGGATCTTGCAGCGCGTCGCCGCCCCGGAAACATCGGCCTATTACCGCGCCTTGCATGCGGCCCATGGCGTCGATTTGCGCGAAGGCGCGGCCCTGATTCGCCTGACCGGCGACACCCGCGTCACCGGCGCCGATCTGGCCGACGGCACCCATATCAAGGTGGATTTCGCCCTGATCGGCATTGGCGTGATCGCAAATGTGGAATTGGCCGAGGCCGCGGGCCTGACCATCGACAACGGCATCGCAGTGGATGCGGGCGGACGCACATCGCACCCCGACATCGTGTCGGCCGGGGATTGCGCGTCGCTGCCGTGGCGCGGGCGGCGCATCCGGCTTGAATCAGTCCAGAACGCCATCGATCAGGCCGAGGCCGCGGCGCAGACTCTGATGGGCGCCGAAATCGCCTATGACCCGACACCGTGGTTCTGGTCCGACCAATACGACGTGAAATTGCAGATCGCGGGCCTGTCGCACGGCTATGACCGGATCATCGTGCGCCCCGGCGCCCGGCCCGGCGCGCAGTCGGTGTGGTATTTTCACGGCGCCGCCCTTTTGGCGGTCGATGCGATGAACGACCCGCGCGGCTACATGACCGGCAAGCGCTGGCTGGAGGCGGGATATTCCCCCGATCCCGACGCGCTGGCCGCCCCCGACGCCGACCTCAAAACGCTTTGAGCGGGAAACCGCCCGATCCACGGCCGGATCGGGCGTCCCGTCATTGCCCCGCGCCCCGCAAGGGGTCTATAAACACGGGCGATAATCAGAAAATCCCGGCCGCGAGCAGGACCATCCCTTGACCGACGAGACCGAAACGCCTGACGACCACTCCGTCCCGCGCCGTGAGCGGCACGCCCACGCTGGCCCGACCATCGCCATCGAGGACGAGATGAAGCGCAGCTATCTCGATTACGCCATGAGCGTGATCGTAAGCCGCGCCATCCCCGACCTGCGCGACGGACTGAAGCCGGTGCATCGGCGCATCCTTTACGCGATGCACGAAACCAACAACGTGTTCGACAAGTCATACCGCAAGTCGGCGCGACCGGTCGGCGACGTGATGGGTAAGTTCCACCCCCATGGCGACAGCGCGATCTATGACGCGCTGGTCCGCATGGCGCAGGACTTTTCGATGTCGCTGCCGCTGCTCGACGGGCAAGGCAACTTCGGCTCGATGGACGGCGATAGCCCCGCGGCGATGCGCTACACCGAAGTCAGGATGGCGGAGCCGGCGAACTATCTGCTCGGCGACATCGAAAAAGACACGGTTGATTTCCAAGACAACTACGACGGCAAGGATATCGAGCCGACGGTGTTGCCCGCGCGATTCCCCAACCTGCTGGTCAACGGCGGCGGCGGCATCGCAGTCGGCATGGCCACCAACATTCCGCCGCATAATTTGGGCGAAGTGATCGACGCGACCTTGGCGATCATGGCCAACCCGGACATGACGATCTCCGAACTGATGGAGATCATTCCCGGCCCCGACTTCCCGACCGGGGCGCTGATCCTTGGCCGCGCGGGCGCCCGCAAGGCGTATCACACCGGCCGCGGGTCGGTGATCATGCGCGCCAAGACGCGGGTCGAAGAAATCCGCAAGGACCGCTACGCCATCGTCCTTGATGAGATCCCCTATCAGGTCAACAAAGCGACCATGATCGAGAAGATTGCGGAGCTGGCGCGCGATAAGAAGATCGAGGGCATCGCCCACGTCGCCGACGAATCCGACCGGCTCGGCGTGCGCGTGGTCATTGAGTTGAAGCGCGACGCCACCGCCGAGGTGGTGCTGAACCAGCTGTTCCGCTTCACCCCGATGCAGACCACGTTCGGCTGCAACCTGCTGGCGCTGAACGGCGGGCGGCCCGAACAGCTCGACCTCAAGGTCATGCTGACGGCCTTCGTGGCGTTCCGCGAAGAAGTGGTCGCCCGCCGCACCGCGTTCGAACTGCGCCGCGCGCGTGAGCGGGCGCATATCTTGTGCGGCCTCGCGGTTGCGGTTGAGAACGTGGATGAGATCGTGACGCTGATCCGCTCCTCGCCCGATCCGGCGACGGCGCGAGAGCGGCTGATGGCCAAGGACTGGCCCGCCGTCAGCATCGCCTCCTATATCCGGCTGATCGACGATCCCAGCCACAAGATGAACGATGACGACACCTATCGGCTGTCGGAGACGCAGGCGCGCGCGATCCTCGAATTGCGTCTGGCCCGCCTGACCGCCCTTGGCGTGCGCGAAGTGACCGATGAGCTTGAAGAGCTGGCGGTCAAGATCACCGACTACCTCGCGATCCTGCGCTCGCGCGAGCGGATCATGGAGATCATCAGCAATGAGCTGACCGAAGTGCGCACCAAGTTCGCGGTGCCGCGCCGGTCCGAGATCATCGAGCATGTCGGCGATCTGGACGACGAAGACCTGATCGAGCGCGAGGAGATGGTCGTGACCGTCACCTCGCGCGGCTATATCAAGCGCACCCCGCTGGTGGATTACCGCAGTCAGGCGCGGGGCGGCAAAGGCCTCGCGGGCATGGCCACCAAGGATGAGGACGTGGTGACGACGCTGTTCGTCGCCAACTCTCACGCGCAGCTCCTGTTCTTCACCGACGAAGGGCTGGTCTACAAGCTCAAGACCTGGCGTCTGCCGCCGGGCGGGCGCAATGCGCGCGGCAAGGCGATCGTCAACATCCTGCCAATCCCGCCGGGGGTGTCGGTGGCCGCCATCATGGCCGTGGACAAGCCTGAGGAAGAATGGGCCGACCTCAACATCTTCTTCGCCACCTCTTCGGGGGACGTGCGCCGCAACCAGCTGTCGGACTTCACCAACGTGAAATCCAACGGCAAAATCGCGATGAAGCTGCCTGAGGACGTGTCTCTGGTCGGCGCCCGCATCTGCTCGCCGGATGAGGACGACGTGATGCTGGTCACCGCGCTCGGCAAAGCGATCCGCTTCCCGGTGACCGAAGTGCGGGTGTTCAAGGGCCGCGATTCCACCGGCGTGCGCGGCATAAGGCTGGCGGCGGGCGACAAGGTGGTGTCGATGTGCGTGCTGCGCCACTTTGAGGCGACGCCTGAAGAACGCGCCGCCTACCTGAAAATGCGCCGCGCGGTCGCCGGAGGGGGCGCGGAGGACGAGGCGGAGATTGAGATCGAGGCCGAAGACGACGTGGTCGCCGACGCCGCCCTCGGGCAGGACCGCTATGTAGAGATGTCGGCCTGTGAGAACCTGCTGCTGACCATCACCGAGCGGGGCCTTGGCAAGCTGTCGTCCAGCCACGACTACCCGGTGCGCGGGCGCGGGGGCCAAGGCGTCGCCGCCATGGACCGGGCGATGCGCGGCGGGCCGATTGCGGCGCTGTTCCCGGTGGAGATGGACGATCAGGTCATGCTTGCGACCGACAAGGGCCAGTCGATTCGCTGCCCGGTCACCGGCATCTCGTTCCGGTCCCGCGGGGCGGGCGGCGTGCGCGTGCTGAACGCCGCGGCTGAGGAAACCGTGGTATCGGTGGCCCGCATCGCCGAGGCGGCGGACGAAGTCGACGCCGCCCCCGCGC
>JBLIKI010000199.1:0-3868 GCA_047636235.1 Paracoccaceae bacterium
GGCGCAGCGGCGCGGCGGTGACGTCGATCTATGACCAGGACGACGTGCGCCAGTGCCTGTCGCAATTGCGCCCCGCGGCCTATGGCGTGTGGATCGACGTTGCGCCGGGGGTGCGGGCGCGGCTGTGGAATGCAGGGGATATGCTTGGCTCCGGCTCGGTGGAGTTGGAGACGGAGGCCGACGGCGACCCGCTGCGGCTGGTGTTCTCGGGCGATATCGGCCCGAACGGCAAGCTGCCGCACCTCGACCCTGAGGGGCCGTCCGGGGTCGACCATGCCATCTGCGAATCCACCTATGGCGATGAACGCCGCCCCCCCGTCACCGATGCCGGGCGGCGCCTTGCGCCGGGCGAGATGGTCAAACGCGCCTTCCACCTGAACGCCGTGCTGATCATCCCGTCCTTCGCGGTGGAGCGCGCGCAGGAATTGCTCTCGGACCTTGCGCAGTTGATTGCCGAGGGGGCGCTGCCGCGCATCCCGATATTCGTGGATTCGCCCATGGCCAGCCGCGCCACCGACGTGTTCGCGGACCATATCGACGATCTCGATGGGACCGTGGCGCTGGCCCGCGCGCTGCACTCCACCCGCGTGCATTTCACAAAATTGGTGGCCGCGAGCATGGCGTTGGAGCAGCACGAGGGGTTTCACCTCATCATCGCCGCCAGTGGCAGGTGCGAGGCCGGGCGGATCAGCCATCACCTCAAGAACTGGCTGTGGCGGCGCGAGGCGACGGTGCTGTTCCTCGGCTTTCAGGCGGCCGGCACGCTGGGACGGATCTTGCAAGGCGGCGCGCCCACGGTCCGCATCCAAGGCGAGGAATTCACCGTCAACGCCAAGATCCGCAGCATCGACATGTATTCGGGCCACGCCGACGAGCCCCAGCCGGGCGCTTGGCTGCGTGCGCGCGGGCCGATCGCCAAGGGCGTGCTGCTGGTGCATGGCGAGGAAGCGGCGCTGGCCGGCCTTGCGGCACGGCTGGAGGGGACGGGGCGAAGGTAACGATCCCGACGTTGGATGCAGCCTATGACCTGACGCCGGACGGCGCGTTGTTGGTTGATGCGGGCGCGTCGCCGCGGCTGCCGGGGGACAAGGTCGCGCGGCTTGATTGGCACAACGACGCGTCGAAGCTGTTTCTGGACATCAACGACGCGCTGGCCGCCGAGGCGGATGAGGGCCGCCGCAACATCCTGATCCGCCGCCTTCGCCGCGCGATCGAAGGCGAGCCGCCCCATGACCGCCACGCTTGACGCGATCGCGGCGCCGCGCCCGCCGGAAGACGCTCGGGGCGGTGAGCGATCCCGATCCGCCAGCCGACCCGGATGCGATCGAAACAGCCGATCCGATCCCGGTTCGCGTCGAGCATCCGGGGATGGTTATAAAACGCGACTGCGATGGCGGCCGGGCTGTTGGCGCGCTGGTGGCGCGGCGTTCGCGTGCCGTCGGTCTGGCCCGCCCGCGGGTCGGGCCGCCGCATGATGGATCGCGCCATCAAGGGCGCCGGCGGCATCGGCTGGCGACATCGCCATCGGTCGCGGCGCCCCGACGGCGCCATCGCCCCGAGGGGAACGCGGCGCTCAAAGGTCGCGCAAATGCTCCGGGCGGCGCGGTCAGGCGGCGCCCGGAATGTGGATCGCGCGCGCGCCCTCTTGGAACCGCGCCAGCGACAGGGGCCAGACGACGCCGGGCCAGCGGATCTCCATCTCCTGCTTTCGCGGGCGATAGACGGCCGTGTAGAGGGTGCCGAACTCCGCCGCGAACGCCGTTGAATAAAGCGGGGGTTTGAGAAACGTGCCGATGAACTTTTTTCGGGGTCGCGGTGCAGCGCGAGGCGTTGCAGCAAGAACCGCTCGCGTTCCACCGTCGCGGTGAAGCGGGCGTGGCTGACCCATTCCACCCCGTCTTGATGGTTGGTCGCCACTGCGGCATGGGACAGAATCGCGGGCCGGTCCCGCGCCATCGTTGCGGTCAGATAGTCGCAATCGCGGTCCAGCACGGCGAAGTTATAGCTCATATGCGTCGGAAGACGCGCCAACGCCGCGCCCGCCTCGGCGGCGGTGGTGTCGGTTTGCAGGACATAGCGCAGGATCAGCGGCACGCCGAACCCCTCGCCCACCACGCGCCGCCCGCCGAACGTCAAGGAATCGCCAGCCCGGCGTCGTTCATCCCGTCCACCAGCCCCCACAGCCCGTCGCTGGTTCCCATCACCGCGCGCTCCAGCCATTCGGTGCGTAGCAGCAGGCGGTTGAACGCCGCGGGGTTGTAGTCGTAATTGCGCACCATCACCGGTTCACGCCCGGTCCAGATCGCCTGACTGCACCCCGCCAGATAGGGCGGGGGTCGGTAAAAGCTGAGGAACCGCGCCGCCTGATCGCCCCCCCCCCCCCCCCCCCCCGGCCAGTTCGCACAGCTGGTCGTAAAGCGGGACCAGTTCGGGCATGTGCGTCGCCAGCGCGCGGCGGCAGGCCATGTAGGTTGGGCGCGCCGCGTCGCCCTCGCCCAGCCACCACCGGCGATAGGCGGGCCAATGCTCGGCGAACAGCCCGGCCCATCTCGGGCCGGGCGCCGCCTCCGCCATCGCCCACCAGATCATCGGCACGCGGCCGCCGTCACATGATCTTGAAGGTGGGCCCCGCCTTTGCCATCGGCAGCGGCGGGGCGTGGACCGAGGCCTTGAAGCCGTGGATCCACTTCTTGGCGCGCTAATTGAGCTGCGAGTTTGTGGTCATCGACCGGCCGCGGGTCACCAGAATGCCGATGTCGGCGCCTTCATAGCGATAGCCGCTAGGCTCTAGGATGCGCAAAAAAACCCCTCGTTCTCCGGTTCCACTGCGCGGCGGTGATAATCGAAGCGGTCGACCACCACGCGCCCGTCCGCAAGCATTTTATAGATACCGGTGTCCGGCGCCGCGGTGCAGATGTCGACGCTGTCGTCGGTGTGTTTTATGATCATTTGCGACCAGCTGTCGATCATCGACGGATCGGCCTGGCGGTTATTCAGCTCCTCCACATCCAGGTGGAATTTCTTCTTGGAGAATTCGAGCAAGTGGAACAGGAACAGCGGCGCGTCGGCATGGGCCAAGGTGGCGTGGTTGGTCATCGAGGACGCGCCGGTGATCCGCGGGTTCAGCTCCCCCAACCACAGATCGCCGGTCTTGCGGTCGATCAGGAAATCGAGCTCGAAATACCTGCGATAGCCTTCCTTTCGCAGCTGCTCGCCAAATTTGAAGATCGGCTCGCGCGCCTGCTGGCGCACTTTGGGCGGAAATGCGGCGGACAGGATTTCATTGCCGCACCAGCCGCCGCGATAGGGGGTCAGCTGGCTGAAGCCGACCAATTCGGTCATCAGCGGGCCGACGATGGCGCCTTCTTTGGTGGCGCAGGCCTCGATCGCCGATCCGCGGCAGTCGATCCGCTTCATGATCTTGATCTCGCCCTCGCCGATAATCTCATGCTCATGCTGGCGGAAATCGGCCTCGGACTTGATGAAGAACGTGGTGTGGCCGCTGTCGCCGAACGCCGATTGCAGCACCAGATCATGGCCGATCCCGGCCGCCTCGCAGGTGGCGGTCTGGTCTTCATAGCTTTTGACCTCCGCCAGCTCGTTGGGCGCCGAGGGGACGCCCGCCTCGTTGCCGATCTGCACAGTCGTGATCTTGTTGTCCATCGACTGGCGCAGCTTGGCTTTGGGGAACCAGACATCGGCGCCGAGTTGTTTGGACAGGCGCTCAGTTTCCTCATCGAACTTCAGGAACACGAATTTGGGGTTGCCGCGGCGGCGCTTGATGAAGTTGATGAACTATTTGTGCTGCAGTAATTGTTTGTCGATATCATTGATCGAATGTAAATTGCGGTGGGGCTGCTTGTATGGT
>JBLIKI010000200.1:0-3841 GCA_047636235.1 Paracoccaceae bacterium
CGGCGGTCGTGGCGCCAGACATCGCCCGCCCGGCCAGAATGCCAAACATCGTCGCGCCGGATCACCCGCACCGGGGCGGAGCGGTAGATCGTCTGCGGCCGAGTGATGATGACCACCTTCCCGCGGCCTCGGTCATAGTAGTCGTCGTGGCGGGGGACGTAGACCACCCGGCCCCGGTCATGGCCGCGGTTGTTGTCGTTCAGCGCGCCGATGATCACGGCGCCGGCGAAAACCGCGGCGGCGACGCCGACGGCGGCGCGGGCGACGTCATCGCCCCCCGCATGGGCTGGGGCGGCGCCAAAACCGAGCCCGACGGCCAGCGCCAGCGCCATCACGGCGCGCGCGGGACGGCGCAGCAAGCCGCGCGGGGCGAGATCGGTCGCTTCGGTTGAATTGCGTGACATGAGGAGCCTCCGTTAGGTTCTGGCCGGACCGAGCGCCGTAATGGGCTAGGGTCCGCCCCCCTTCCACGCACCTCTATGGCAGGCGATTGCGGCGGACGCGCGGCGAAAACACCGCCGCATGGCGATGCGCGGTCACGGCTGCGTGACCGCCCTCTTTCCCTTCCCTAACGCAGGCGTTTGGCGTATGGATCGCGCCATGATCGATTTTTGCGCCGATATGCGCGCGATACGCGGCGCCTGTGCGCCCGCGGCGCGAATTAGCCGCCCGGCCTCCTGACCGCATAGGGCGGGAGGGCCGGGACAATGGCGCCTGCGCCGGTCGCGCGCCGCCCCCTTTTCGCTTCGCGCCGTCTTGATCGGCGGGGCCGCGCGCGCCGCGCAGGCCCCCCGGCCCAGCCATTCCGCCCCGGCCGCCCGTCGCGCCGAGCCCCATGACCGCAGCGCCCGGCCCCGCCCGCGCGCCTGACATAGCCGAGACCGAGCATGACCTCCGACACCGCCGCCGCCAGCTCCCACGACTGGAAGTCCACGCTGTTCCTGCCCAAGACCGAGTTTCCGATGCGCGCCGGGCTGCCCGCGCGCGAGCCCGGCTGGCTGGCGCGGTGGGAGGAGATCGGCATCTATGACCGCCTGCGCGAAAAGGGCCGGGCCGAGGGGCGTCCGGTGTTCACGCTCCACGACGGCCCCCCCTATGCCAACGGCCATCTGCATATCGGCCACGCGCTGAACAAGGTGCTGAAGGATCTGGTGGTGCGGTCGCAGCAGATGCTGGGCCATGACAGCCGCTATGTGCCGGGCTGGGACTGCCACGGCCTGCCGATCGAATGGAAGATCGAGGAGCAGTATCGCGCCAAGGGCCTGAACAAGGACGAGGTGCCGATCAACGAATTGCGCGGGGAGTGCCGCCGTTTCGCCGCCGATTGGGTGGAGATCCAGCGCGAGGAGTTCAAGCGGCTCGGCGTCGGCGGCGACTGGGCGAACCCGTATCTGACGATGAACTTCGACGCCGAGGCGGTGATCGCGGCGGAGTTCATGAAGTTCGTGATGAACGGGTCTTTGTATCGCGGCTCGAAGCCGGTGATGTGGTCGGTGGTGGAGAAAACCGCGCTGGCCGAGGCGGAGGTGGAGTATCACGACCATCAGTCGCATACGATCTGGGTGAAGTTCCCGGTGGTGAGCTATCAGCAGAGCAATGATCTGGACATCTCGCCTGCTGAAGGCGTGTTGGAAGCGAGCGTGGTAATCTGGACGACTACGCCTTGGACCATCCCCCAGAACCGCGCCGTGGCATTCAATCCACTGCTTTCGTATGGACTCTATGAGGTTACGGCGGTCCCCGAAGACAATTGGGTAAAGCGTGGCGAAACGCTGATCTTATGCGACGACTTGGCCGAAGAGGTTTTCAGCAAGGCCCGTGTCGAAGGCTTCCGCCGCTTGCGCGATCTGCCCGCAAAAGTAGTGTCTGGCATCTGGATGGCGCATCCGTTCCGAGGCATCGAGGGTGGCGCCGGGGAATGGGATTTCGAGGTGCCGATGCTGCCCGGCGACCACGTCACCGCTGACGCTGGCACCGGGTTCGTCCACACCGCGCCGAGCCACGGCGCGGATGACTATGTGCTGGGGCTCAAGCACAATCTAGAGATGACCTATAACGTGCTGGAGGACGGGTCTTTCCGCGCCGACATGCCGTTGTTCGCGGGCAAGGTGATCTTCACCGCCAAGGGCAAGGAAGGCGACGCCAACGCCGCCGTTATCGAAAAACTTGGTCCCAAAGAGAATGGCGGGGTCGGCGCGCTGATCGCCCGCGGGCGGGTCAAGCATTCGTATCCGCATTCCTGGCGCTCCAAAGCGCCGCTGATCTTCCGCAACACGCCGCAGTGGTTCGTCGCCATCGACAAGCCGCTCGACGATGGCATGGGCGAGCATGGCGACACGATCCGCGCGCGGGCGCTGAAATCCATCAACGAACTGGTGACCTTCACGCCCGAGATGGGCCGCAACCGCCTGCGCGGCATGATTGAATCGCGCCCCGACTGGGTGCTGTCGCGCCAGCGGGCGTGGGGCGTGCCGCTGGCGTGCTTCATGAAGGATGCCGGGGGGGGCGAGGTTGAATTGCTCCGCAACGCCGAGGTCAACGCGCGGATCGAGGCGGCGTTCAGGGCCGAAGGCGCCGATGCGTGGTTCGCCGACGGCGCCAAGGACCGGTTCCTGACCGGGATCAAGGGCGTGGACCCGGACGAGTGGACGCTGGTGGGCGACATTCTGGATGTGTGGTTCGATTCAGGCTCGACCCACGCCTTCGTGCTGCGCGACCGCGATGACGGGCCGCCGGACGGCTTGGCGGACCTTTATCTGGAAGGCACCGACCAGCATCGCGGGTGGTTCCATTCGTCCTTGCTGCAAGGCTGCGGCACCAAGGGGCGCGCGCCCTATCAGGGGCTGCTGACCCACGGCTTCACGCTCGACGCCAAGGGCCTGAAGATGTCGAAGTCGATCGGCAACACCATCGCGCCGGAGCAGATCGTGCGCCAATACGGCGCCGACATCCTGCGCCTGTGGGTGGCGCAGTCGGACTACACCGCCGACCAGCGGATCGGCGATGAGATCCTGAAGGGCGTGGCCGACAGCTATCGCCGCCTGCGCAACACGTTCCGGTTCCTGCTGGGGGCGCTCGACGGCTTCGACACCGCCGAGCGGGTCGCGCCTGAGGATATGCCGATGCTGGAGCGGTTCATGCTCCATCGTTTGGCCGAGTTGGATCAGGTGGTTCGGGACGGCTATCGGGCCTATGAATTCCGCAAGGTGCAGCAGGCGCTGTTCGATTTCTGCTCGTCGGACCTGTCGGCGTTCTTCTTCGACGCCCGCAAGGATGCTTTGTATTGCGACGGGGCCGACAGCCTGCGCCGCCGCGCTACCCGCACGGTGATGGAGGCGCTGTTCGACCGGCTGGTGACCTGGTACGCGCCGATCCTGCCGTTCACCGCCGAGGATGCGTGGTTGGAGCGGTTCCCGGGGGAGGCGTCCTCGGTGCATCTGGTGGACTTTCCGGCCACCCCGGCGGAATGGCGCGACGATGCGCTGGCCGCGGCCTGGGTCGGGGCGCGCAAGGTGCGGTCGGTGGTGACAGGCGCTTTGGAGATCGAGCGGCGGGAGAAGCGGATCGGCGCGTCTTTGGAAGCGTCTCCGCGCGTCTGGCTCGACCCGGCTGCGGCTGGTTTCGCGGGTTATGGGTTGGTGGAGCGGCTCGGCCGGGCGGCGTTCGCGGATCTGTGCATCACCTCGGGCATCGAGGTGGTCGAGGGCGCGGGGCCTGAGGGCGCGTTCCGGCTTGGGGACGTGCCGGGGGTGGCGGTGGAGCCTGTCGGCGCCGAGGGCTGCAAGTGCGGGCGCTGCTGGAAGGTGCTGCCGGAGGTGACGGTGGACGGCGCGCTGTGCGG
>JBLIKI010000201.1:0-3826 GCA_047636235.1 Paracoccaceae bacterium
CGCTTCGCGGCGGTCGATCTTGAGGCGCTGTTCAACGTCATGTTCCACGCCGCCCATTTCGGCGCCAACCGCGACGACGCGCTGGCGATCTTCGCGCCGGGCGGGCGCTTGTCGGCTGCGGGCGAGGCGCTGCGGGCGCGCCATCTGCTGCTGCTCGACTGGCTGACCCCCGGCGGGCTGCTGACCGGCGCGGATGCGGGCGCCCTGCGCGCCCGGATCGAGGCCGCCTTGGCCGCCCCCATCGACCCGGCGATCCCCGATCAGGCGGCCGAGCGGGCCGCCGACCTCGAGGCCGCGCGCAGCCTGCTGGCGCGCCATGCCCCCGCGGGGGCGGACATATCCTGGGCGGCGCCCGCGCTTGGCGACGCGGCGGTCGCGCTGACCTGCGATCAGGCGGCCTTGCGCGCGGCCCTGCCCCGCCCCGGCGCGGGCGCGGGGCTGCTGCACGCCAAGGGCTGGCAGGCGCTGCAGGCGCTGCGGATCACGGCGGGGCTGCCGTCGCCGCGGCTGCTCGCCCGGCGTCCGCGCGTGGCGATCTGCGTCTCGGGCCAACTGCGCGGGCATGAAACGGCGTTCGCGACCTGGAAGAATGGGTTTCTGAAAGGCGCCGAGATCGGGATCTTCGTCCACGCGTGGTCGCGGATCGGCCGCGCAGGCGCCCAGCCGTTCCGCGCGATCCTGCCCTTCGCGGGCGCCCGCTTCACCGCCGTCTGGCGCGAGATCGCGGGCCGCGAAGGCTTCGAGGCGATGCAGGCCCGCCAGCCGGCGCTGTTCGCCGCGCTCGAGGACGGCGCGGTCGCGGATGACGCGGCGATCCGCGCCGCGACCGGCGCGCGGGCCGTGCGGCTCGAGGATGACGCCGCCCCGGCCTTCGCGGGCTGGTCGAACCAGCGCAAGATGCATGAGAAGATCGCCGCCGCCCATGCGCTGGCCCAAGCTGCCGCCGACGAGGATGGCGCGCCGTGGGATCTGATCGTGCGGATCCGCCCCGATTTGGCGATCCGCACCCCGGCCTTCGACTGGGCCGAGGCCGCCGCCCATTGCGCCGCCCGGGCGGAGATTCTGACCGAAGCCCCGTTCGGGGTTCATTACGGCAAGCCGATGATCGGCGATCAGTTCGCCATGGGCGCCCCCGCCGCCATGGACGTCTATGCCGGGACAGCGCGGACCTGGGGGGCGCTGCACGGCGCGGGCCTCGCGCAGGTCCCTGAGGATTTCCGCGGCCATGTCAGCCTGGCGCAGACCTGCTGGCTGGCGGGGATCGCGGCGCGGCGGGCGCCGGTGCGCTTCGGCGGGCTGCTCGACCCGGCGCCGGTGTCCGCCGCCGCGGTGCTGGCGGCGCTTGAGCGGGATGCAGACGGGCGCATGGACGCGGTCGACCGCGCGCTGCTGCACGCGGCGCGCGCCGATAGGTAAGCGCCCGCCTTGGCGCGGTGCGGCGAT
The DNA here is from genome assembly GCA_047636235.1 of Paracoccaceae bacterium. Taxonomy (GTDB): domain Bacteria; phylum Pseudomonadota; class Alphaproteobacteria; order Rhodobacterales; family Rhodobacteraceae; genus JBOCEF01. Next base: position 1,444 of record JBLIKI010000201.1, read on the forward strand.
ATCCTGAATGGAGCCGCAGGGCCGCCTCGGCCTATGGTGCGGCGCAGCGCCCGGCAGGACGCCCCCGCCGGGGCGCCGCCGCTGATCGACCCGGAGGAGTGCGTTCCATGACCGATCTTGACGCGGCCGCCCCCGCGCTTGCGCGCCGCATCGGCCTTGTCGCCATCGGGCGCAACGAGGGCGCGCGCCTGCGCGCCTGTCTGACCCGCGCCGCCGCGCTGGCCGAGGCGGGCGCGATCGGGCCGCAGGTCTATGTCGACAGCGGCTCGACCGACGACAGTGTCGCGACCGCGCAGGCGCTGGGGGCGCATGTGGTGCATCTCGACGTCTCGGGCGGGTTCACCGCCGGCAAGGCGCGCAACGCGGGCGCCGCGGCGCTACGGGCCATGAGCGACCCTGAGCTGATCCAGTTCGTCGACGGCGACGCGGATCTGGTCGAGGGCTGGCTGGACATCGCCGTCGCCGCGCTCGACGCAGACCCGCAGCTTGGCGCGGTCGCGGGGCGCCGGCGCGAGAAATTCCCCGGCGCCACCATCTTCAACCAGCTGTGCGACATGGAATGGAACACCCCCGTGGGCGAGGCGGCGGCGATCGGGGGCGACGCGCTCTATCGCGCCGCGGCGTTCCATGAGGTCGGCGGGTTCGACCCGCATTTCATCTGCGGCGAGGAGCCGGAGCTGAATTTCCGCATGCGCGCCAAGGGCTGGAGGATCCGGCGGCTTGACGCCGACATGACCCTGCACGACGCCGACATGATCCGCTGGTCGCAATGGTGGAAGCGCACCGAGCGCACCGGCTGGGCCTTCGCCGAGGGCGCCGCCACCTATGGCGCCACCGCCGAGGGCTATAACAAGCGCGAGGCGCGGCGCATCCGGCTGTGGGGCGTGCTGGCCCCCGCGGCGGTGCTGGCCTGCCTGATCGCGGGGCTTGCGATCCCCGCGATCCGCGCGCCCGCGCTGACCCTCGCCGCGCTCGGCGCGCTGGTCTGGCCGCTGATGGCGCTGCGGATCGCCCGGCGGCGGGCGCGCGATTTCGGCGATCCGATGGCGCACGGGCTGCTTTATGGCGCGCTGGTGATGCTGGGCAAGCCCGCCGAGGCGGTTGGCGCCCGGCGCTATGCCCGCGCCCGCGCCCGCGGCGATCGCGGGCGCATCATTGAATACAAAGGTCCCGGCGCCCCCGCCGCCTGACCCGCCGCAGTTTCATCGAGAGGGCCTTTCATGCGCCAGATCGCGATCATCGGGCTCGGCTTCGTCGCCGACCTCTACATGGCCACGCTGACCACCTTCCCGGACATCCGCCTGTCGGCGGTGTGCGACCGCGATCCCAAACGGCGCGCCAAATTCCCCGCCTATTGGGGCGCGAGGCCCGAAAGCAGCTTCAAGCCCGGCGAAACGGTCGTGACCGAGGATGTCGCGGCGCTGATCGCGGCGATTGCGCCGGGGACGGTGGTGCTCAACCTCACCAACCCGCATGAGCATTACTGGGTCAGCCGCGCGCTGCTCGACGCCGGGATGCATGTCTATTCGGAAAAGCCGCTGGCGACCGACATGGACCATGCGCGCGAATTGCACGCGCTGGCGGCGGAGAAAGGGTTGCTGCTGGCCTCGGCCCCGTGCTCGGTGCTGGGCGAGGCGGCGCAGCTGATGTGGGCGGCGGTGCGCGAGAACGTCGCCGGAACCCCGCGGCTGATCTATGCCGAGCTTGACGACGGCTTCATCCCCCAGGCGCCGACCGAGGCGTGGCTGTCGGAATCCGGCGCCCCCTGGCCGCGCGAGGATGAATTCCGCGTCGGCTGCACGCTCGAGCATGCGGGCTATTACCTGACCTGGCTGATCGCGATGTTCGGGCCGATCCGCACCGTGGTCGCCGCCTCGGCCGATCTGATCCCCGGCAAGCTGGCGCCGGGGGATGCGCCGGCGCCGGATTTCTCGGTCGGGACGCTGTTCTTCGAAAGCGGCGTCGTGGCGCGGCTGACCTGCTCGATCATCGCCAAGCATGACCACCGGCTGCGGATCATCTGCGACGGCGGGTCCTTGGAGATGCCCGCCGCCTGGACCAATTCGGCCCCGGTGCGGTTTCGCCGCCGGTTCCGGGTGCGCCGCCGCCTGGTGGAGCATCCGTTCCCAAAGCGCCTGAAGCCCGCGGGCCCGACCCATCCCAAGGTGCCGCTGCGCGGGGCGGCGGCGATGAACTTCGCGCTCGGGCCGGTGGAGATGCTGGACGCGCTGGCCGAGGGGCGGCCCTGCCGGCTGTCCGCGGATTTCGCGCTGCACCTCAACGAAGTGACGCTGGCGCTGCAGAATGCCGGCGAGACCGCCGGGGCGGTGCGCATGACCACCGGCTGCGCGCCGATGGAGCCGATGCCCTGGGCGGTGCTGGC
>JBLIKI010000202.1:0-3779 GCA_047636235.1 Paracoccaceae bacterium
GCCTGCTGATGGTTGTTGGCGATGGCGATCGAATAGAACTCACCCTGGCTGTCATCGCCGCGCAGGATGCAGGACGGGTATTTCCACGTCACCGCGGACCCGGTTTCAACCTGCGTCCACATCACCTTGGACCGATCGCCCCGGCAGTCGGCGCGCTTGGTCACGAAGTTATAGATGCCGCCCTTTCCGTTCTCATCCCCGGGGAACCAGTTCTGAACGGTGGAATACTTGATCTCAGCGTCCTCGAGCAGCACCAGTTCCACCACCGCGGCGTGCAGCTGGTTGGTGTCGCGCTTGGGGGCGGTGCAGCCCTCTAGATACGACACATAGGCGCCCTTGTCGGCGATGATCAGGGTCCGCTCGAACTGGCCGGTGTTTTCCGCATTGATGCGGAAATAGGTCGACAGCTCCATCGGGCACTTGGTGCCGGGCGGGATGTAGACGAACGAGCCATCTGAGAACACGGCCGAGTTCAGCGTCGCATAATAGTTGTCCGACGCCGGGACGACCGAGCCGAGGTATTTCTTCACGAGCTCGGGGTGTTCCTTCACCGCCTCGGAGATTGAGCAGAAGATAACCCCGGCGCGGCCCAGCTCCTCTTTGAACGTGGTGCCGAGCGACACGCTGTCGAACACCGCGTCAACGGCGATTTTGCGCTTGTCGGTGCGGCCATCCAACGGCGTGTCCGCCGCGCCCTCAACGCCCGCGAGCATCATCTGCTCGCGCAGCGGAATCCCGAGCTTTTCATAGGTGCGCAGTAGTTCGGGATCAACCTCTTCCAGCGACTTTGGCTTGACGTCAAAGCTTTTGGGCTGGGCATAGTAATACTGATCTTGGAAGTCGATCTTGGGATACTTCACCATCGACCACTTCGGCTCATCCATCTGCAGCCAGCGGCGATAGGCGGCGAGGCGCCAATCCAGCAGCCACTCCGGCTCCTCTTTCTTGGCCGAGATCAGCCGCACGATGTCCTCGTTCAGGCCTTTGGGCGCGAACTCGGTCTCAATGTCGGTTGCGAACCCGTACTTATAGCGCTGCGCCATGGACCGGACCGCGTCGACGGTCTCTTTCTCCACGCCGTCCTTGACCGTGATTTCGTCGAGAGCTGACATGATGGTGTCTCCTTTCGGCTCGATTAATTGTCCCCCGTCCGGTGCGCCAGATCATGTGTGCGCGGCGCGCCCGGGGGCGGGGGTGTTCGGGTCAGGCCGCGCGGGTCGCGCGGCGGTGATGGGCGTGGGTCCAGGCGTCGGCGAAGGCGTCGACCTGTGCCGCGGTGGTGATGGCGCCGAGCGATATCCGCAGCGCGCATCGCGCCGCATCGTCGCCCAGCCCCATGGCGATCAGCGCGCCGATCGGCCCGGCCTTGCCGGAGGAACAGGCCGATCCGGCGCTGACCGCGAACCCGGCGAGGTCCATCTGCATCACCTGCGTCTCGCCGCGCCATCCCGGCGCCACGATCAGCGTGGTGTTGGGCAGCCGCGGCGCGCCCAGCCCGACGATGATCGCCTCAGGCGCGGCATCGGTCAGCCGCGCCTCAAGCCCGTCGCGCAGGGCGGCGACGCCTTCCCAGACGCCGGCGTCGAGGTCGCGCTTGGCGGCCTCGGCCGCGGCGCCCATGCCGACGATGCCGATCAGGTTTTCCGTGCCCGCGCGGCGGCCCAATTCCTGTCCGCCGCCGGGCATGGCGATATGCACCCCGACGCGCAGGATCAGCGCGCCTGCGCCCTTCGGCCCGCCGAATTTATGCGCCGACAAGATGGCGCTGTCTTGGATGCGCCCGTCGAACGCGAACGGGATCTTGCCCGCCGCCTGAGTCGCGTCGCAGAACCATACCGGGCGATCCGCGCCAAGGGCTTGGATCACCCCGGTTTCGGAATTGGCGGCCTGAAGCGCTATCGGACGCGGCCCGGCGGGCAATTCCACCCGCCCGTCGGCGCCCACCGCCAGCGTCGGCGTGCCTGCAAGGCGGCCCAGATGGGCGCGCACCGCGGCATGTTCCACCGGCGCGCCGACCAGATCGGGGATGTCCGACAGGCGCAGCGCAGCGGCCTCGGTCGCGCCGGAGGTGAAGATCACCTCATCCGGCGCGCAGCCGACCAGTGCGGCGACCTGTTCGCGCGCCCGCTCGATCGCGGCGCGGGCGGCGCGCCCCTCGGCATGGATCGAGGACGGGTTGCCGCCCAATTCCATCGCCGCGGCCATCGCGGCGCGGGCCTCGGGCCGCAGCGGCGCGCTGGCGTTCCAATCAAGGTAGATCCGCGCCGTCATGCGTCCGCGCCCAGATCGACCAGCGCCGCGAAATCCGGCACCGCGGGGCATGGCGACAGCTTTTCGTCGACCACGTCCGCCAGCGTCGTGCGGGTCAGGAACACATGGACATGGGCCGACAGCTGCTCCCACAGATTGTGGGTCAGGCACAGCGCCGTGCCGCCGCTGCATGAGTTGCCGATTCGGCCGCCGCAGCCCATGGCGTTCAACCGCTCATCCACTGCGGTCATCACGTCGGCGATGGTGATCGCGCTCGGATCGCGCGCAAGGCGGTATCCGCCCCCCGGCCCGCGGACGCTGTCCACCAGCCCGGCGCGGCGCAGGCGCACGAAAAGCTGTTCGAGATACGACAGCGAGATGTTCTGGCGTTCGGCGATTTCTGAAAGGGAAACAAGCGGTTCGCCCTCCCTCCCTGGCACGGCCCCGGCCAGCGCGATATCGGCGAGCGCGGTGACGGCGTAGCGTCCCTTGGTGCTGAGTTTCATCGCCGTCTCCCTGCCTGATGGCGCCGAAGCGCCGTTTCATCCCGCATCGCGGCGCCACCCGAGGGTCCGTGGCATGGCCCCGGAGTTGACGTTTGCGCGCCCCTCCACTACCTGCCAGTCAAGCCGGACGCCTTTCTCACTGAACTTAGAACTCTTCTAAGTTGCCTGACGAAAACAGTCAAGCATTTAAGGAGGGCCGTCCGCCGTCGCCGGCGCCCCCGTGCCGTGCGAGCCCCCGAAGACTGAAATTGAGGACGCTCCCCATATGCCCGAGGTGATCTTTGCCGGCCCCGATGGACGGCTCGAAGGCCGCTATCACCCCCAAAAGGCCAAGGACGCCCCGATCGCCCTGATCCTGCACCCCCACCCCCAGTTCGGGGGGACGATGAATCATAAGGTGGTCTACAACCTCCATTATGCGTTCCATCGGCTCGGGTTCTCGGTGCTGCGGTTCAACTTCCGCGGCGTCGGGCGCAGCCAAGGCGAATTCGATCAGGGCATCGGAGAGCTGTCGGACGCCGCCGCGGCACTCGACTACATGCAGTCGCTGAACCCGAACGCGCGCACCACCTGGGTCGGTGGCTTCAGCTTCGGCGCCTGGATCGGGATGCAGCTGCTGATGCGGCGGCCTGAGATTTCGGGCTTCGTGTCGATCGCACCGCCGGCGAACATGTATGATTTTACGTTCTTGGCGCCCTGCCCCAGCTCAGGCATCATCATCAACGGCTCTGCCGACCGCGTGGCGCCGCCCGCGGACGTGCAAAAGCTGGTGGACAAGCTGCACCAGCAAAAGGGCATCACCATCACGCATGAGGTCGTGCCCGAGGCGAGCCACTTCTTCGAGAAGCAGCTCGACAGCATGATCGGCACCGTTGAGGAGTATGTCCGCGTCCGCATGGCGGCGATGGACGCGGCCTGAACCGATCGGGCGGGACGAAGGCAAGCGGGCGGGGGGAAACCTCCGCCCGCTTGCATGTCCGGCCCCCCGCGCCCGCTTGCATGTCCGGGCCCCCGCGCCCGCTT
>JBLIKI010000203.1:0-3775 GCA_047636235.1 Paracoccaceae bacterium
CCTCGCCCGCAGCCGACAAGCGCCCGCCCGGCGCGAAGATCGCCAGCGCGTCGTCGCGGTTGGCGCCGAAATGGGCGGCGTGGAACATGACGTTGAACAGCGCCTCAAGATCGACCGCCGCGAAGCGCCCGAACCAGTCCGCCATCAGCGCGGGCGCGTCCGCATCCGCCAGATAGGCGCGCAGCACCAGAACCGCCGCAACCGTTTCCGCCGTGGCCTCGCCGCGCGCAAGCAGCGCCATCGCCTCGGCTTGGATCGCGGCGGCGAGGCGGGCGGCGCCGGGCGCGTCCCCGCCGGTCAGCCGCGCGGCGGCGGCATGGGGCAGGATCGCGGGCCGCGCGGGGCAGGGCGCTTGGACCAGCAGCGCGCGGATCAGCGCCACGCGCGCGGCAGGATCGGACGGCGTATCTGGCGTCGTATCGGGCGTGGGCGTCTTGGCCCCGCCCGCCAGCAGTGCGCGGATCGCGGCGCGGCGCGGCGCCGGATCGGCCGGATCGGCCGCGATCGCCGCCCCGGCCAGATCCAGCGCGCCGCCCGCATCGCCGCGGGCAAGGGCGGCCTCGAACGCCTCGGCCCCCGCGAACGGATCGCCCGGGTCCGCCGCCGCGGTCATGCCGGGTCCGTCGGCGCGAAGGGGGGCCGGGCGCGCAGCGCGTCATATTCGTCCGGCGTGCCGCAGAACCGCACCTGATCCGGCCCGATCAGCGCGTATCGAATATCCGCCCCCCGCGCGATCGCGGTGTTGTAGAGCGGGGCGACATAGCGCTCGCCGCCCTGCAGCTCGGCGGGGTCCTTGGCCTCGATCTCGGCGTAGAGGTCGAGAAACATCCCTGCGCGGCGGAAATGGTAAAGCCCGTCGGAGCACAGATCCGAGATCCGCACCTTTTCCGTCACCTCGGCGACCGCGAAGGGCGCGCCGCCGGTCGCGGGCCGGGCGAAGGACCAGTGATCGCCTGCGCCCTCGAACACCTCCCAATACCCGTCGACCGCGGCGACGTCGAAGCCGGTCGGATGGGCGAAGCCGGGGCGGAAGGTGTCGATGTTGAAGATCGTGATCGGCGCGTCCGGGTCGACCCCGGCGCCGCCGTTCGCGCCGCGCAGCCCCAGCGCGACCGTCTCGGCCTGCCCGTCGGTCGGCGCGCTCAGCACCACCAGATCGAGATCGGCGGCGGGCAGGCCGAGCTTTTCGAATTGCGCGCGCACGAACTCGGGCGTGCCGTAAACGTCGCGGCAGATGATCAGGAACCGCTCCGCCCCGAACAGGCCGTGAAACCCGCCGAGCGCATGGGCGAACACGGTGCTGCCATGCAAATCGAGCATGTATTTCGGGACCTCGTAGCCGGCCTTGAAAAAGCGGCTCGACAGGCCGGCCATGGGCAGGACGATCATGCGGGGGGGGCCTCCGGCTCGGTCCCCGCCAGCGCGCGGGCCGACAGCCGCAGCCCGGTGGCGAGGAAATGTTTCTGCAAATCGGGCCGGTCGCGGTGCAAAGGCAGCATCGACAGGAACAACAGCGCGGTCATCGCCAGCAGCTCGGCCGGGTCGATCCCGCAGCTTTCGGCGGCGAAGCTGGTGAAGATTTCCTCGATCGCGGCCTGTTCGGGGCGCGCGTCCACGGTCAAGGTCCAGTCGAGCGGGCCGTTCTCCACCAGCGTCGAGCGGTCGAGCACGATCTTGTCGTATTGCCCGACGATGGAATGGGCCAGCTTGGCCAGATCATAGCGCTGATCGCCGTAAAGCGCGGTCTCGCCCGCGTCGAGCTGCCCGCGCGGGTCGATCGCCATAACCCGGCGCGCGGTGAAGTCGTAGAACATGTTCCCGAAGAACAGATCGCCATGCCAGAAGCGCACGTCCTCGGCCCGGGTCGGGCGGATCCGCGCGATCAGGGCGGCGGCGACGACGCGCAGCGGCGGATGCTCGACCCCGTCGAGGGTGATGCGGTCGTCCATCGAGCACGCGCCCGAGGGGCTGGCGCACCATGCCTCCAGCCGCGACCAGGTCTTGTCGACGATCACGCTTTGGAAGAACCGGGCGGCGAACTCAGGCGATGCCTCGGGCGAACCCTCGGGCGGGCGGATCGCATGGGCGCGGTTCACGAAATCGATGCAGGCCTGGATGATCTCAAGCCAGCTGGCCAGCGGCAGCGCGCCGAACACCGACAGATCCGCCAGCAGCGGCTGATAAAGATATTCCAGCGCATAGCCCGCGCGGTGGTCGCGCTCCACCCGCCCGCCATAGCGCGGGGTGTTGAGGCGCAGCGCCGCGGGCAGGCTTTCATACCAGTTGGCCTCGGCGCGCATCTTCAGCGTGTCGGCCGAGCGCTTGATCAGCAGGTCGCCCTCATGCTCCAGCTCGTTGAACACGCGCTTGACCAGCATGTCCTTCTTGGAGCGGTAATAGAGCGGCAGATGGCCGAAGTCATACCACGCCTCGGCCTCGATGCAGGTCAGCGGGCGGCGCGCGTCGTAATAGTTCAGCGCGCCGACGATCGAGGGCTCATGGCAGGCCGCGGCCAGCAGATCGGGGTCCGAGAAATGATAGTAGCCGCAGACCACGCGGCGGCTGTCGAGCCGCCGCGGCGGGGCGTCCGAGAACCGCGCGCCCGGCCCTTCGCCGGGGGCGAGGAACGCCCACGGATAGTTGGCGGTGGTGTCTTGCAGCGCGACCATGTCCGGCGCCGCCTCGGCCCCGGCGGGCATCCGCACCATGGTGTCGCCATAGAGGACCCGCACCGGCCCTTGGGCCCGCGCTTGGATCAGCGCCTCGCCGATCGCGCGGGTCAGCGGCAGGCGCTGCGACTGGCGGATCACCGAGATGCCCGCGGCCTCGATCGCGCGCAGGTCCGCGGCCGGAAGCTCGATGTCCTCGGGCAGGGTCATGAAGCAAGGTTCGCCGCGCGCGGCTTCGGCCTGAAGGGTGAACAGCCGCTTCGAGCCCATGGGCAGGAAGCTGGGGGGCAGGCGGCCGAACTGGCCGGCGATGTCCTCGCCCACGGTACGGGCCGAAAGGATCAGCAGCATGTCGATGAGACTCTTTTCTGGCCGGCTCAGATGTGGTCGGGCTGCGCGCCCATGTCTAGAAGCGCGCGGATCTCGTCATAGCTCAGGCGCGCGAATTCGTCAGGGCGCACCGCTTTGTCGTCGACATAGAACCCGTCCGAGCCGCACCACGGCTTGCCGACCCAGATCTCGTCATAGGGGATGTCGTGCTTCTCCAGCCAGCGGATGATCACCGGCACGGTCAGGGCGGTGATCTTGCCGAGGCTGGAATTATGGGTGCGCATGTTGCGCGCGGTGTGGATCACGATCTCGAAGCCTTGCGCCTTGTAGTCGCGCAGGCGCGCGACCACCTCGTGGTTCACCCCGACATTTTCATAGTCCGAGCTCTCGCCCGACGTGATCGTGCCGTCGAGGTCCATGACGAGGCGTTTCATGCGCTTGCGTTCTCCATAATCTCCCCGCCGAGGCGGGGTGGCGTCGCCCTGGCAGGGCGGGCTTGCATGCCCCGCCGGGGCAGGGTGGTGTCGCGCCCGCCGGGGCAGGGTGGCGGGCGGGGGCCGCATCTCCAACCCCCGGCGCGCGCCATGCGACGATGGGCGCGCCTCGGCTGTTCGGCGCAACGTGTCACGTTGGCATCGGCGGGGCGATGCGCCAGTTCGCCCCCTGCCCCCCGCCGCCATCGGCCCGGAACGGAGAATTGCATGGACCAGGTGAAGATTTTCGGCGAGCGCAACACCGCCACCAACCTGCTGGTCAAGCTGATCCGGGCCAATTGC
>JBLIKI010000204.1:0-3759 GCA_047636235.1 Paracoccaceae bacterium
ACTCAAGAGTTGGAGCCGCCGGCAAACCCGGGGCGGTTCAAACCAGCGCGCCCCACAGCGCTTCATCGATGGTGCGCAGCGCGGGGACGTTCTCGATCACCCATTCCTCAGGCGGGTTGAGCCGCGCCTGACGCTTGCCGGTCGCCGGGTCTTTGATGAAGCGCTGGCGGTTCCAGGTCAGTCGCTCGACATAGAGATCCCGGCTCCGCTTCCCCGATCTCGACGACAAGATCATCTCGATGTTCGCCGGTGGCATGACCGTCCACGATCTCGGGGGCGGTCGAACCGCACCGAGCCATGTGGTCGCCTGCATCTTACTCGTTTCAGCTGACCGCTGATGCACGTTAAGCCTCGCCGCGCGCAGAGCCGGTAGCCTTTGTCAGGAATTCAGCCCGCGCGCATTGCGCCGGGCGCCCCCTGTCGGAGCATCCCCCGTGGCCCCCAAAGCTGATGCCAGCCGTCCCGCGCTTCGCTTTCCAACGGCGTACACCATCCTCATCGCGATGATCGCGATCGTCGCAGCGCTGACTTGGGTGATCCCGGCGGGGCAGTATGACCGCGTCGCCTCGGACACGCTCGGCACGGAGGTTCCCGTCGCGGGCAGCTACGCCCCGACCGCGGCGGACCCGCAGGGCGTGTTCGACGTGATCCTCGCCCCGATCGCAGGCTTCTACGATCCGGCCGCCTACACCGCCAACGCCATCGACGTCGCGCTGTTCGTGCTGATGATCGGGGGGTTCATCGGGGTGGTGACCGCCACCGGCGCCATCGACGCGGGCATCAAGCGCGCGATGATCAAGCTGAAGGGGCGTGAGAAATGGATGATCCCGATCCTGATGGGCCTGTTCGCGCTCGGTGGCGCCACCGAGGGCATGGCTGAGGAGACGCTGGCCTTCTACGTTCTTCTGACCCCGGTGATGATCGCGGCGGGCTATGACGCGCTGACCGCGGTGGCGGTGATCCTGCTCGGCGCGGGGGTGGGGGTGCTCGGATCCACCGTCAACGCGTTCTCGACCGTGATCGCGTCGAACGTCGCGGGGGTGCCGTTCACCGATGGGCTGATGCTGCGGCTCGTGATCCTTGCGCTAAGCTTCGCGGCGACGGCGGCCTATGTCATGCGCTATGCGGCGCGGGTGAAGGCGGACCCGTCCACATCGCTGGTGTTCGACGACAAGGCCGCGAACGAGGCGCATTTTCGCAAAGGCGGTGATGCGCTGACGGTCGATTTCACCGGCCTGCACAAGATCGTGCTGCTGCTGTTCGCCGCCACCTTCGCGGTGACGATCTGGGGCGTGTCGCTGGCCGGTTGGTGGATGGCGGAGATGAGCGGCCTGTTTCTGTTCGCCGGCATCGCCATCGGGCTGATCGGGCGCTTGGGGGAAAAGCGGCTGGCGGACGCCTTCGTGGGCGGGGCGCGCGATCTGCTCGGGGTCGCGCTGATCATCGGGCTGGCGCGCGGGATCGTGGTGGTGATGGACGCGGGCCATATCACCGACACCATCCTGCATTGGGCCGAGATGGCGGTCGCCGGGCTGAACCGCGTGGTTTTCATCAACGTCATGTACTGGATCGAGGTCGCGCTGTCGTTCTTCGTGCCCTCGACGTCCGGCCTTGCGGTGCTGTCGATGCCGATCCTCACGCCGGTCGCCGATTTCGCCGATGTCTCTCGCTCGCTGGTGGTGACCGCTTTCCAGTCCGCCGCCGGGATCGTGAACCTCGTCACCCCGACCTCGGCGGTGGTGATGGGCGGCCTTGCGATCGCGCGCGTCCCTTATGATCGCTGGCTGCGCTTCGTCTGGCCGGTGCTGCTGGCGCTGACGATCATCATCATGAGCGCCCTCAGCCTCGGCGTCATCTTGCAAGGAACCCCCGCATGACCCTGACCTATGGCGTCCATTCCGAGGCGGGCGAGCTGCGCCGCGTCATGGTCCACACCCCCGGCGCCGCCATGGCGCGGCTGACCCCGGCCAATTGCGCGCAATTGCTGTTCGACGATGTCATCTGGGTCAAGCAGGCGCGGATTGAGCATATGACCTTCGTCGACGCCATGCGGTCGCGCGGGGTCGAGGTGGTGTTCCTGAGTCAATTGCTGGTCGAGACGCTGGCCGACCCGGTCGCCCGCCGCTGGCTGCTGTCAGCGCGGGTCAGCGACGACAGCGTTGGCGTCGGCCTTTCGGGCGACCTGCTGGCGCATTTGATGGAGGTCGAGGCCGATCTGCTATCGACGATCCTGATCGGGGGCATGAGCCGCGCCGAGCTGCCGATCCCCGCCAAGGGCGTGATGGCCCCGATGCTGGAGGCGGCTGATTTCATCCTGCCGCCGCTGCCGAACCAGATCTTCACCCGCGACGGCAGCTGCTGGATCTATGGCGGCGTCACCGTCAACCCGATGCACTGGCCCGCGCGGCGGCTGGAGACGCTGAACCTCGCCGCGATCTATCGCTTTCACCCCGATTTCAAGGATGCGGGCTTTCCGGTCTGGTGGGGCGATCCGCTAACCGACCATGGCCCCGCCACGGTCGAAGGCGGCGACGTGATGCCGATCGGCAATGGCTGCGTCCTGATCGGGATGGGGGAACGGACCACCCCCCAGGCGGTCGGCCAGATCGCCCGGTCGCTGTTCGCGGGCGGCGGCGCCACCCGCGTGATCGCGTGCCAGTTCCCGCGCGCGCGCGGGTCGATGCATCTCGACACCGTGTTCACTTTTTGCGACCGCGATCTGGTGACCGTGTTCACTGAGGTGACCGACGCGATCCGCTGCTACAGCCTGCGCCCCGGCAAGGGCGCCGAGGTGGTCACGACCGCGGAAACCAAACCCTTCCTAGAGGTGGTCGCCGAGGCGCTTTCCCTCAAGACCCTGCGCACGGTCCCCACGGGCGGCGACGCCTACGAATCCGCGCGGGAGCAATGGGACGACGCCAACAACCTGCTGTGCCTCTCGCCCGGCGTGGTCATGGGGTATGAGCGCAACGTCTATTCCAACACGCTGCTGCGCAAAGCGGGCGTCGAGGTGATCACCATCCCCGGATCCGAGCTCGGACGCGGTCGCGGCGGCTCGCACTGCATGACCTGCCCGCTGATCCGCGACGCCATTTAAGGACCATCCCATGCCCCAGAACCTGCGCGGCCGAAGCTTTCTGAAACTGCTCGATTTTTCGCCAGATGAGATTCGGCACCTGCTGCACCTCGCGGCCAGCCTCAAGACCGCCAAGGCGGGCGGGTTCGAAGCCCAACGGCTGGCGGGCAAAAACATCGCCCTGATCTTTGAGAAAGACAGCACCCGCACCCGCAGCGGGTTCGAGGTGGCGGCCTATGACCAGGGCGCCCATGTCACCTATCTGGGCCCGTCGGGCAGCCATATCGGCCACAAGGAATCGATGAAGGACACCGCGCGGGTGCTGGGCCGGTTCTATGATGGCATCGAATATCGCGGCTTCGGCCAGACCGACGCCGAGGTGCTGGCGGAATTTTCGGGCGTGCCGGTGTTCAACGGGCTGACCGATGATTTCCACCCGACTCAGATCCTTGCGGATCTGATGACCATGCAGCAATTCACCCGCAAGCATCTGTCGGACATCGCGTGCTGTTTCATGGGGGATGCGGGCAACAACATGGGCGCGTCGTTGATGGTCGGCGCCGCGCTGATCGGCATGGACATCCGGCTTTGCGCCCCGCAGGCCTGCTGGCCGGACCCCGATCTGGTGACCCGGTGCCGGACCATCGCGGCAACCACCGGCGCCCGGATCACCCTGACCGACA
>JBLIKI010000205.1:0-3744 GCA_047636235.1 Paracoccaceae bacterium
CCGGAACGGGGGGCCGCCCCCGCACCATCCGCACGTGACGGCAACGGAGGGCCCCATGCAGCTTTGGGTCGGACTGGGCAATCCCGGCGCGCAATACGCCGGCAACCGCCATAATATCGGGTTCATGGCGCTAGACCGCCTTGCCGACGCTTTCGGCGTCGCGCCGTGGCGCGCGCGGTTTCGCGGCGAGATGGCCGAGGCGCGGATCGGGACCGAAAAGGTCCTGCTGCTAAAACCCATGACGTTTATGAACCTGTCGGGGGACTCGGTCGCCGAGGCGCTGCGGTTCTTCAAGCTCGAACCCGCCGATCTGACCGTGTTCCATGATGAATTGGACCTCGCGCCCGGCCGCATCAAGGTCAAGCAAGGCGGCGGGCACGCGGGGCATAACGGCCTGCGATCGATCCACGGGCATCTGGGAGCGGAATACCGGCGCGTGCGGCTTGGCATCGGCCATCCCGGCGACAAGCGACTGGTGTCGAACTATGTGCTCCATGATTTCGCCAAGGCCGACGAGGTCTGGATCGACGACCTGCTGCGCGGCATCTGCGACGGCGCGCCGAAGCTGGCAGGGGGCGACGGCGCCGGGTTCATGAACGCGGTAGCGCTGCGGATGGGGCCTGAGCCGCAAAAGGAACCGCGCAAGCCGCCCCGCGCGGCCCCCGGCCCTGCCCCCACCCCCGGCGCCCGCCCGACCGGCGCGCCAAAAAACGTCGACCCGGACGCCCCCGGCAAGCTGACCCACGCGGAATTCGCGGCGCTGAGCCCGCTAGAGCGTCTCAAGCGCCGGTTTCGCTAGCGCCCGCAGCGCCTCCCCGCGGCGAGCGGGCCCTTGACCCCTCCGCCCTGCCATGCGATCCGCTCCGCGCATCTTGGCATCGGCATTCGGCCGGATTATTCGCTTTCGGAGGGTCCAATGGGCTTCAAATGCGGCATCGTCGGTCTGCCCAATGTCGGCAAGTCCACCCTGTTCAACGCGCTGACCCGCACGGCGGCGGCGCAGGCGGCGAATTTTCCGTTCTGCACCATCGAGCCGAATGTCGGCGAAGTGGCTGTGCCCGATCCGCGGCTGGACACGCTGGCCAAGATCGCCGGCAGCAAGCAGATCATCCCGACGCGGCTCACGTTCGTGGACATCGCCGGGCTGGTGAAGGGCGCGAGCAAGGGCGAGGGCCTTGGCAACCAGTTCCTCGCCAACATCCGCGAGACCGACGCCATCGCCCATGTGCTGCGGTGCTTCGAAGATGACGACATCACCCATGTCGAGGGCCGGGTCGATCCGATTTCCGACGCCGAGACGATCGAGACCGAGCTGATGATCTCAGACCTCGACAGCGTCGAGCGGCGTCTGGCCAACCTGTCGCGCAAACTGCGCGGCGGCGACAAGGAGGCGTTGGCGCAGGACCGTCTGCTGCGCGCCGCCAAGGACGCGCTGGAGCAGGGCCGCCCCGCCCGCACCGTCGAGATCGACGAGGAGGACCGCAAGGCCTGGGTCGGGCTGCAGCTGCTGACCTCCAAGCCGGTGCTGTTCGTGTGCAACGTCGAGGAAAGCAGCGCCGCCACCGGCAACGCCCAGTCCGCCAAGGTCGCCGAGATGGCCGAGGCGCAGGGGGCGGGGCATGTGGTGATCTCGGCCGCGATCGAGGAGGAGCTTAGCCAGCTGCCGCCCGAGGACGCCGCCGAATACATGGCCGAGATGGGGCTGGAGAGCCCGGGGCTGAATCGGTTGATCCGCGCCGGGTATTCATTGCTCGAATTGCAGACATATTTCACGGTCGGCCCGAAAGAGGCCCGCGCCTGGACGATCCCCAAGGGCGTCAAGGCCCCGCAGGCGGCGGGCGTGATCCATGGTGACTTCGAGCGCGGCTTCATCCGCGCGGAAACGATTGGTTTCAACGATTTCGTCACCTATGGCGGCGAGCAAGGCGCCAAGGAGGCCGGCCGGATGAGGGTCGAAGGCAAGAGCTATTTTGTTGCAGACGGGGACGTGCTTCACTTCCTGTTCAATGCTTAACTGGTTATCACAACCTGAATTCATGCTTTTGTAAGGTCCTTGCTGAATTCTGTCCCTAAGACAGGTTCAGGGGGACGTCACAATGCAATCATCCATCGCGCCGCCGCTGATGATGGGACTTTTGTCTGGGGCCGCCGCCGCGGTCGTCACGGTCATGGTCGGGGGCGGGTGGCTGCTCGCGCTCGGGGCCTATTCGTTGGTGGGCGCGTCGGGGTTGATCGCCTCGGCCTTCGCCATCGCGCCGGCCGCCGACAACACGCGCGCCTCCGTCCGCCGAAAAGCGGAAAGCGCGCGGCACGAAATGCAGGCGCCGCCGGGAATGGTGGCGGCGAAGGCGACCGCCGGCGCGCGCCGCGCCGACTGAGCGGACGCGGGGTGCGCACCACGCCGCCGCGGCGGCGCGGCGCGCTGCAAACGCGCTTACAAAACAGCCGACATGCGCCAATCATGCGACCGCCACGGGCCGAGCCGTCGCGTGCCAAGGGGGCGAGCCGTCACGCGCCATTGGCACGGTCCGACGGCCTGAGCGGCAGCGATCCGCGTCAGTCGCAGGATGGCGGACGCACCGATCCGGCGGTCCCTTCGCAGTGCGGGGTGCGCGGCGCGCCACGATCCGCAGAGCGGTCCCGACGCCGGGCGACGGCAACACTCTTCGCCAAAACAGCGCCCCCCTCGCCAGCCCCCTCACGCCGCGCTCCACACCACACCACGCCACGCCTCACGCCGTCACGTCGCACCAAACAGCCCGGCCATGCCGCCCGGCGCGCCCGCCCGCAGCGCGGCCGGAGGACCGCCGCGAGCCGCATCGCCGCCCCCCCCGACCCGATGCGCGGCGCCGCCCGCCTCGGGCGAGGCGCCGTCTTCCGACGCTCCCCCCATATGGCCCCCCATATCGCCTAACCGCCGCACCTCGACGCCCGCCGCGCCCCAGCCGATCCGCCAGCGCCGCGGCGGCGCAAGCCGCGCGCGCAACAACTCCAGCGTCCACGCCAGGCGAATCGTGCCGCCGGAGCCCCCCTCGTCTTGCCGCGCCGCGCCGCCCCCACCGGGCGCCGGGGCCAGGGACCAGCGCGTTTCCACCCCCTGCGCGCCGCCTCGCCCGGGGCAGAGCAGCAGCGCCATCGGCGCGGGCGCATGGGCCGCCGCCGCCCCGACGCCCCCCGCCTCAGCCGCCAGATGCAGACGGCGCACCGGGGTCAGGGGCGGCGGCGCGGCCACCTCGGCGATCACCAGCGAGGCGGCGCCGGATCGCAGCGTCTCCTCGGCCAGCCACAGCACGTCGGCCTCCCGCTCCGGCCGGGCCAGCACCAGCCGCGCGGGGTCGAAGAACCGCGCCAGCCCGTCGGGGTTCAGACGCCCCTCGGCATGGGCCGCGCGGATCCACAGCACCGGCCCGCCCCAGGCCGCCCCGCTTCCGCCGCCGACCCGCCCCGCGATCATGGCGGCCAGCACCATGCGGGCGGGGCCGCACAGCTCATGCGCGCGGCCCAGCGCCAGGGTCGGCGGACCGCGCTCATCGCTTGCCACATCCCAACCGGCCGGGGCGTCGCACAGCGCCAGCGCCGGGCGGGGGGCGGCGTAGCGACGGGTCAGACGGACGAGATCCTCCGGCGGCATGGCGTCAGTCTCCATCAAGGTGGGCGGATGTTTGTTCTATCTTTGTTCCTATCAGATTCGCACCATCCCCTCAATCGTCCCGCCACGCGCCGACCACACGCCCGCCACGCGCC
>JBLIKI010000206.1:0-3498 GCA_047636235.1 Paracoccaceae bacterium
CGCAGTCCGCCAGAAACTCATCGTTCCCGGCCAGCAGCATCGCCGCCTTGCCCGACAGCACGTTGATGACGCGCAGGGACGCGCGCTTGCCGACCTCGAAGTCATTGAAATCATGCGCTGGAGTGATCTTGACCGCGCCGGTGCCCTTGCTCGGGTCGGCGTAGTCATCCGCCACGATCGGGATGCGGCGCCCGACCAGCGGCAGGATCACGTGCTTGCCGATCAGGGCTGCATAGCGCGGATCGCTGGCGTTCACGGCGATGCCGGTGTCGCCCAGCATCGTCTCTGGCCTTGTGGTGGCAACGACCAGATAATCGCGCTCCTCCCACGCGGACGCGTCATCATCGTCGGGGGTCCAGTCGCGGGTGGTGGTCTCGCCGTCGATCTCTTCGCGCACCACGGGGTGGTCATAGGTCAGCCCGTCGGCGAGCTGATAGCGGAGGCGCCACAGATGGCCCTTGCTCTCGATCTGCTCGACCTCGAGGTCCGAGATCGCCGTCTCAAAATGCGGGTCCCAGTTGACCAGCCGCTTGGCGCGATAGATCAAGCCGTCTTTGTAAAGCTGCACGAACACCTTCAGCACGGCGTCATGAAAGCCTTCGTCCATGGTGAACCGGTTGCGTGACCAGTCGCACGACGCCCCGAGGCGTTTGAGCTGGTTGACGATCACGCCGCCCGATTCTTCCTTCCACTCCCAGATCTTCCGGGTGAACGCCTCGCGACCCATTTCGCGCCGGGTCGGCAGGCCATCGCTGGCCAGCTTACGCTCCACCACCATCTGAGTCGCAATCCCGGCATGGTCTTGGCCGGGCTGCCACAGCGTGTCGAACCCCTGCATCCGCTTCCAGCGGATCAGAATGTCCTGCAGCGTGTTGTTGAGCGCGTGGCCCATATGCAAGGACCCGGTCACGTTCGGCGGCGGAATCACGATGGTGTAGGTCGGCTTGCCGGGGGCCGCATTGGCGCCCGCCACGAAACAGTCGTCGGCCTCCCACTTGGCGTAGATGGCTTTTTCCGCCGTGGCGGCGTCGAAGGTCTTGTCCATGGTCATCGGCTCGGGTCCCGCGGTCCAGAAGGTCAGGCGCAGGGTTTACCGCGCGCGAGGCCGCGGGGAAAGGGCCGGTTCACGGGGGGGCGAGCCGCCAGATCGCCTCGGCCGCCGTCAGCACGCCCCAAACCGGGATGCACAGCGCAACGCCGAGGATCAGCGCCCCCATCCGCGTAATGCGCGGGGCGGGAGCATGGAGGCCGGATACGCGTTTCGGGGGCGGTTTCATCGCGCCATTAACCACGCCTTAGGTGATTAAGGCGTTAACAGGAAGCCATGGAAATCCGCTGGTCCCTCGCTGACGCCGCGCCCCTGCCGCCCGGCGCCCCGCCCGCCATGCAGCAGCACCCGAGCTATGGGGCCGCCTGCGCCGTCTGGGGGCGCCGGGTGATGCGGGCGGAGATTCGCGCGGACGGGGCCGTGGTCGGGACGGCGCTGGCGCTGGCGCGCGGCATCGGCTCCATCGGCGCCGCGCTGGTGTCGCGCGGGCCGGTCTGGGCGAACGGGGCGGAGGACGCGGCGAAATCCGCCGCGCTCCGCGCTCTGGCCCGCGACCTGCCGGTCCGGGGACTTGGGGCGCTGCTGCTCACCCCCGACCACGGCGACGCGCCCGGCGCGATGCACGCCGCGGGGCTGGTGCAGGTCCAGACCCCGCTGCATGTGGCTGAGATCGACCTGACCGGCCCCGCCGCCGAACGGCGCGCCGCGCAAACCGTGAAATGGCGCAACCGCCTGACGCGGGCCGAGGGCGAGGGCCTCAAGGTCCGCCGCGCCGCCCTCCTGCCCGACCCCGGCCATTGGCTGCTGCGGGCCGAGGCGGCGCAGCAACGCGCCCGTGGCTATCGCGGCCTGCCCCCGGCCTTCGGAGCCGCCTGGGCCTCCGCCGCGCCTGGCGACGCGCAGGTGTTCAGCGTTGATCGCAAAGGCGCCCCGATCGCCGCGATGCTGGTGCTGATACACGCCCCCACCGCGAGCTATCACATCGGCTGGAGCGACGAGGAGGGTCGCCGTCTCAACGCCCACCAGCTGATCCTGTGGCGGATGTCCGACTGGCTGGCGCGGCGCGGGATCGTGCGGCTCGATCTGGGGGCGGTCGACACCGAGGACGCCCCCGGACTCGCCCGGTTCAAGATCGGCGCCGGGGCGGCGATCCGCGCCCTGCCCGGCGCCTGGCTCGGCGCGCCCGGCACGGCGTTTTTGGCGCGGTTGCAACGCGGCTGACGGTGCCTCGCCGCGCTGGCGACCGGCCCGCAACAGGCGACAAGCGCGCGCGGCGCCCCGGCCAACCTAAGGCGGGCCCGCATTGTACGAACGATCTGGCCGCCGACGGGCGGGAGCGTCTCTCACCAGCGCCGATCAACCTTGGTGGATAGCTGCACCAGCGTCTCCATCCCCACCACCCCCTCAACGGCGCTGATCCGGTCGAGCGCCTCATCCAGCCGCCCAGTATCCGGCGCGCCGATCTGCGCGGCGATGTCGAACCGGCCCGAGGTGGTGTGCAGGCACTCCACCTCCGCCAGCTTTTGCAGGCTGGCGGCGACGGCGGCCGTGCGGCGCGGCTCCACCTGAATCAGCACATAGGCGCGGATCATCGCGCCGGGGCCCACGCTGGTCTTGACGGTATAGCCGCTGATCACGCCGCCGGTTTCCAGCCGCTCAATTCGGGCCTGCACGGTGGTGCGGGCCAGCCCGAGGCTGCGCGCGATTTCAGTCGCGGGCGCGCGAGCGTCCCGCGCCAGCAAGGCCAGCAGCGCGCGGTCGGTGTCGTCCAAGGTCATGGTCATGGATCAGCGCTCCAGCCATCGGCCGCCGCA
The DNA here is from genome assembly GCA_047636235.1 of Paracoccaceae bacterium. Lineage (GTDB taxonomy): Bacteria > Pseudomonadota > Alphaproteobacteria > Rhodobacterales > Rhodobacteraceae > JBOCEF01. The sequence continues at coordinate 2,863 of JBLIKI010000206.1, forward strand.
CTGGGGCCAAAGGGCTTGCGCGACGCCGCCATCGTGCCCGCCGCGCGGTCGCCCGGGCGGTTCAGGGGGCGGGACGCCCCAACGCCTCGGCCACCGCCGTCGCCACTTCGCGCTGCACCAAGGTGCGGATGTTGGAGGAAATCCGCGCCCCAAGCTCACCGCTCAGATCCGCGCGAAGCCGCTCGGTGATCAGCTCTTCGAGCGCGGCGCGCGTCATCGATCCAATCGCATCGGGATCGACAGGAGCCGCCTGCGCGACAGGTGCCGGCGCAACAGGCGCCGGCGCGAACGTGGCGTCGACGGGCGAAGCAGTCGCGGTCTGCGTCGCGGTCTGCGGCTCGGTCCTCGGCTCGGCGGCGATCGCAGTGGCATGCTCAGCCGCATCGTCGACGCGGGCCGCAGGGCGCAGGCGCAAGGGCGGCGGGGTCGCCTCGTCCTCCTCGCGCCCGAATGCGCTGCGGACCGAGCGCGCGCGCTCCGGGTCCACAGGCGCCGCCTCGGCGCGCGCCGCAGGCGCGTCGATCCGCTTGGTCAAGCGCAGCGGCGGCAGTGCATCGTCATCATCGATGTCGGACGCGTTGACCCGCATGGTCGGCGTCAGCACCAGCGCCGCGCGGAAGCCAGAGCCAGAGCCAG
>JBLIKI010000207.1:0-3419 GCA_047636235.1 Paracoccaceae bacterium
CACATCCACCAGCCCCTGATCCGAAATCCGCAGCTCCGGGATCACCACCAGCGCCAGCAGGGAATGCTGCATGTAGGCGTTGTTCAGCCCGCAGCCGCAGGCCTTCATCGCCGCCACCATGCGGTCCGCCTGCGCCGCCACCACCTCCGCCGGCGCGTCCGACATCAGGCCCGCGACCGGGAGGGGGACCAGCGCCCGCTCCACCCCTTCGCGGAACACCACGACGCCCCCCCCGACCTCGGCCAGACGGTTCGCGGCCAGCGCCATGTCGGCGCGAGAGGTCCCGACCACGATCATGTGGTGGCTGTCATGGGCCACCGTGCTCGCCACCGCGCAGTCGACGTCATAGCCAAAGCCCGACACCAGCGCGTTGACCACGCCGCCATCCTCGGGGGCGATCGCGCGGTGACGCTCGACCAGCGCGATCTGGCAGACGTCTTGCGTGGGATCGCCGGTGACGCGGCCGCCCTTGACCGGCAAAGTCAGCTCTAGCGCCTTGGTCGGGGCCTGGTTTTCCACCACGCCGATCACCCGGGCGAGGACGGAGGATGCGCCCGAAGGGGCCTCGATCACGAAATCGGCGGCGGTGAGGGGGCGGGCGATGTGGACCGTGTTCTTGGCGCTGGCCGGATACAGGAACGCGGGCCGGGGGGCGAGCATGGCGCCCTGCTCGGCCACCACGCGGCCCCGCGCGATCACCGTCTCGATCGGCAGATCGACCATCGAGGAGGTCAGGATCAGGTCGGCGCGGCGTCCGGGGGCGATGGCGCCGAGGTCACGCTCCATCCCGAAATGGCTGGCGGCGTTGAGGGTGCACATTTGCAGCGCGATCATCGGCGACAGGCCCTGGGCGATGGCGTGGCGCAGCACTCGGTTCATGTGGCCGTCGTTGACCAGCGTGCCGGAATGGCAGTCGTCGGTGCACAGGATGAAGTTGCGCGGATCAAGCCCGCGTTCGGTCACCGCGCGGATCTGCTTGGCCACGTCGTGCCACGCCGACCCGAGGCGCAGCATCGCGCGCATGCCGAGGCGGACGCGGGCGATGGCGTCCTCCATCGTCGTGCCTTCGTGGTCGTCCGCGGGGCCGCCCGCGGCATAGGCGTGGAACGGGCGGCCGAGATCGGGGGACGCATAGTGGCCGCCGACGGTCTTGCCCGCTGCGACGGTGGCCGCGATTTCCCCCAGCATGGTCTGATCGCCGCGGGCGACGCCGGGGAAATTCATGACCTCGCCCAAGCCGACGATGCCGGGCCAGGTCATCATCTCAGCGATCTCTTGGGGCCCGAGTTCGGCGCCCGCGAATTCAAGGCCGGGGGCGGAGGGGACGCAGGACGGCGCTTGCACGAAGACGCTGACAGGCTGGATCAGCGCCTCATCATGCATCAGCCGCACGCCGGGCACGCCGAGGACATTGGCGATTTCGTGCGGGTCGATGAACATGGTGGTGGTGCCGTGGGGGGCGACGGCGCGGACGAACTCGGTGACCGTCAGCATCCCGGATTCGACGTGCATGTGGGCGTCGATCAGGCCGGGCAGCATGTAGCGGCCCGCGGCGTCGATCACGACCGTGTCCGGGCCGATCGAGGCGGCGGCATCCGGCCCGCAGCAGGCGAAGCGCCCGTCGGCGATGGCGATGTCGGCGCCGGGCAGGAATTCGCCCGAGTGGACGTTGGCCCAGATGCCATTGCGGATCACCATGTCGGCGGGGGCGCGCCCGGCGGCGACTTCGATCAGGCGGGCGGCGACGGCGGGCCAGGTCGGGAATGCCATGGGAACGGTCCTTTTATTGGGGTCAGGCGCGGGCGGTTAGGGCGGTGAGCGCCCCGGCGCCAAGAAGGCAGGCGTCGCCCGCGCGTGCGGCCCAGGCGCGGGGGCCGGGGCGGCTGAGCGAGGCGCGCACGCCGCTCGCCGCCAAGCCCCAGATTACCACATTGCGAAAGCCAAGCGCGGCGAAGGTGGCGGTCATGATCGCAGCTTGCGGCACGAAGGGGGCGTCGGGGGTCAGGAACTGCGGCGCGAAGGCGACGAAGAACATCAGGATTTTGGGGTTCAGCAGCGTAACGGTGGAGGCCTGGCGGAAGATCCGGGCGCGGTCGCTTTTGGCGAAAGTTTGTGTGTTAGCGGGGGCCAAGGCGCCTTGGCGGGCGGCATCGCGCAGCATCCGCAGGCCGAGCCATGCCAGCCATAACGCTCCGGCCAATTTCACCGCGGTGAAGAGGGTGGCGGAGGCGGCGAGCAGCGCGCCCACCCCCGCCATCGACGCGGACATCGCCGCCAGATCCCCCAGCGCGACGCCGGGGGCTGCGGCGAGCGCGCCGCTCCGGCCATGGCGCAGGCCCGCCCCGAGCACCAGCATCACGGTGGGTCCGGGGATCGCGACCAGGATCGTGCTGACGCCCGCGAAGGCGAGCCAGGTCATCAGGTCCATCGGGCGAGGTCCTTTGCGGCGGGGGCGCTTGGGTTAGTTAGGCCCAGCGCCCGCCCGCGCGCAAGGTTTTGCAGCGATCAGGCGGGGCGATCAGACGCGGGGGCGGGCGGCCTCCGCCTCCAGCAGATCGGCGGTCGCTTCGGGCGCGGTGACCATGCAATCATGGCCGGTCGCCAGCGTCTCAATGCGCCAATCGGCGGCTTGGGCGCGGGCCAACGCCCAGTCGAGGGCTGGATAGCTCGGGTCCGTGCAGCGCACATAGCACAGCGGCAGGCCCGCGCCGGTGGGGCCTTGGAGCGCCAGCGAGGTCTGGTAGGTCCGCAGCGGATGGGGCGTCAGCCGCGGGGCGATCGCGGCGGCCATGGCCGGGTCCGTCACCCCGAACGCGGCGGGGGGCGGGGGCGGGATCGACAGGCCGCCATCATGGGCGAGGGCTTGCTCGGTCCGCGCGGCGGTCACCTCGGGGGCGAAGCAGTCGAACGGGGTTTCATCGCCGTGCAGCACGATGGCGTCGAGGAACACCAGCCGCGCGATCCGGGTGTGCGCGACCTCGGCCGCCTTGGCGATGGCGCAGCCGCCGAAGCTGTGGCCGACGAGGACCGTATCCGTCAGGTCCTCGGCGCGCAGATGCTCGATCAGGTCGTCGGCGAAGGTGGACAGGGTGATGGCGGGGGACAGCAGGTGCCGACGCTCCCCCAGCCCGGTCTGGGTGGGGGTGGTGACTGCATGGCCGCGCGCGCGCAGGATCGAGGCGACGGCGTGCCAGCACCAGCCGCCATGATAGGCGCCGTGCAAAAGGGTGAAGGTGGCCATGGCTCGGTCCTCGGATGCAAGAATGACGGGGGCGGCGGGGTCTGGTCGTGGGCGACGTCTGGTCTGCGTCGGGGCGCGCGAGGCATCCGGCCGCGCACGCCCCGAGGCCTCTCAGCCGCCTTGGGCTGTGTTTCGCGTCAGCCGCCCGCGGCTGTTCTCCGCGTCAGCCGCCTTCGGC
>JBLIKI010000208.1:0-3337 GCA_047636235.1 Paracoccaceae bacterium
CGCTGGAAATCCTGAAATTCGCCGTGGACTGCCGGGTGAAGCGTGTGCGGTTCGCCTCCAGCATCGCGGTATAAGCAAGGCGATCTGACCGCCGACCGGGTGACGCCCGAGGACGCGGCGCGCTGCGCCCCAAGCGGATCAGCCTCCCTTTGCCCAGACCGAATGGGTGGCCGCGGCCTATGGGTTGCCGATCTTCCTCCACCGCATCGGCATCGCGGTCGAGGAGGACGCGGCGGCGTTGATGGCCGAAGAATCCAACGTCTCGCGCCTGCGGGTCGCGAATGGCGGAATCGCAGGCGTGCTGGAGGCGGACATTCCGCTGTTCCTCCTCGGCGCGCGCTTTGCGGCGCAGGCGATGCACGAGGTCGCGCGCCACCGCGCGCCGCCCAATGGCCCCTGCGCGCTGATCATCGCCGATGGCGGGTCGTTGCCTCGGATCAAAGCGCGGCTGAACAGGCGCCCGCCCGCCATGCCCCTGCTGCCAGTGCGGATTTGGGTGGAGCGTCTGTTCGCCGACCGATTGGCGCCATCGGGCAGCCCGCTCACGCCCTACATCCCGATGGCCGGGCGCAGCGATGAGCTGGAGGAGCGGGTCGAGGCGCTGATCGTCGGCCTTGGCGAAATGCTCGACCGGTTCAACCGCGGCGCCCTGATGGCGGCCCTGAATGGCTCGGGCGTCGAAGATGTCGATGTCTAGGAATTCTTGGACCGGGCGGCCGGGATTCTGGCTGCCAAGCGCGGCCACCCTGCGAAAAAGGACCCCCCATGAACGCATCCATGCTGACGTCTGCGGCGCTCGCGGTCGGCCTTGCCGGCGAGGCGGCGCAGGGGCGAGACGAGGAGTGCGGGCGCCTGCCGGGCGATTTGACCTATATCGCCGAGGGCGCCGCTGTGACCGCCGACACCCACGGCGCCGAATGCCCCGACCGAGGCCGGCCGGGCGGCGGGGTGCGAAGCGCGCAAGCCTCGGTTTGGCGGGAGGTTGCGGGCGCGCTGCTCAACCATCAGAAGATCGCGCCGAGCCCCGAGATCACCCGAAGCGCGGATGCCGGCCTTGTGGGCGGCGAGCTCACTTTGTCCGAGCGCGGACGCCTTCGCCCGGCGCCGGGCATGGCCGCGGCATGGCTCGCCTGATCGGGCGGTCCGTGGGGAGGCAAGGCAGGCAAGCAAGTGTTCGCCCCGAGCAGCCCCGACCCGATGTCGGTGACCGACGACCTGAACGCCAGCGACAAGCCGGACCTGTCTCGGGCCGATAAGCTGGGTGCGCCCGCGGGTGCGGTGTCCCATGCCACGGCGGATCCGGGCCTCAAGCTGGTGGTGATCCCGCCGGTCACGCCGGGCCGCGTGCCGGGGCAGGGCGGCATCCGGGTCCGCTTGTGTGCGCCGAGCGCCAACCCGGCCTTCTCGATATGATCGTCGGCGACCGCGCGCCGCCCGATGGCGCGGACGGGCTGCAGATCGGGCGGCGCGCGACCCCTGGCGCGCTGCTGACCGCCGCCGAGCTGGTGCTGTCGGCGCTCCTCGGCATCTTGCGGACGCCGGCGCCGTCGCCGCGCTTTCTCGGGCCGTCGGTGCTGGCGCTCGACCGCGTCTATCCGTGCTGCACAGAAATCGGAGCGGATTTAGCCACCATCGTGGCGGCCCCGGAATTTCGCGGCGAGGCGGCGCCGCACGTCCCCGAAAACGGCGCGCAGGACGACGACCATCTATCCTGCGTCATTGGCCTGCGTCATTGGCCTGCGCCGGGAATGGAGCGATCCGGGCCGCGACGACATCGAAACCCCGGCGCGTGACCGTGGAACAGGCGGGCGAGGGGATCACCCGCCATGCCGCCGCCGGATCGCCCGCCATACGCGGCGCGTTCGACCGGGGCGCCGCCAATTCGGCGCTGGGCCTGCTGGAACTGGAATTCAACGCCGATACGACCCTGACCGTCGGCGGCGCGTTGAACTTTGAGCAGGGCGACCATGCGCTCGACACGATGATCGATCGCAAGCTGAGCGACACGGTCACGGTGTCGGCCGGGGTTCCGGATGGTTGCGGGGCCGCCGCAGCCTTTCTTTGGCGAATGGTCAGACAACGACCGCGCCTATGTCGGGCCGAAGGCATGCCGGCTCGCGGCGGCGGACCCCGCGCCGCGGATGGTTTTCGCTGACGATGCCCACACCCATGATCAAGCTGGCGCTGGCGCTGCGGCGCTGCTGTCGATGATCCCGGCGGGCGCCTTGGAGCCGACCGGTCGCGAGATTCTTGAGGAGCAGAAGCGCCGCCATGAAAGCCGCTCCGAGGTGGCGATGTTGACGATGGTGGTGGAAAGCCGCCCCGTCGGCGCGCGCACCCGGCGGCTGGTGGTGCGGACCGCCAAGGGCGTCGACAACGCCGGCCAGTCGCCGCTGAAATACCCGGCGCCGCAGGACATCCGCAATGTCGGCCTGCTGACGTGGCAGCAGCCGGGCGATGCCAAGGACGATCGGTGGATGTATCTCGACGCCTCGAACCAGACCGAGCGGATCGTTTGTATCACCATGCGCTCGGGCGGCGTCACCCCCGCCTCCGTCGACAGCAGCGACATCGGCGCGTTGCTGTCCGAGGCCGCCTTTCCGCCCCAGAACATCGATCTGCTGCCCCGATATCGCTGAACGGCCCTTGCGCCTGGTGGCGGACATGAGCGGCGTGAACAAGATATTCGCCGCGATCAGCGACGCGCTGGTCAACTGATCCGTCACTTGGGCGATGATTCTGGCGCTCGGCTTTGGCGCCGGGCTGGCACGGCTGTATATGGATGGCTCCGCCAACCGGCTGATCCAGAGAGACGATCCCGAAACGCCGGCCTCTGGCGACATCAAGGCGAGCTTCGGCGGCGACGCGGCGGTCACGGTCATCTACCGCTCAAGCGCGCCGTTCTCGCCCGAGGTGCTGGCGAGCAGCGACGACGTGATATTCGCGCTCAAGGATCTGGGCCTGGTGTCGCGGGTGGTGGTCAGCCTCGCCGCCGTCAGCGATCTGCGCGGCGAGGGGGATGACCGCGATACCAGCCCGCTGATGTCCTATCCGCCCGACACCCAAGCCGAGGCGGATAGGAACCGCGCCAACGCGCTGGCCAACGAACCGTTTGCCAACGATCGGCTGGTCGGCGAAGCGGTCGGGCGCGACGGCAAGGCGGCCGCCCTGTCAGCGTTCCGGGAGAGCCGCCCCAGGGCCCCGCGGTTTGAGCGCCGCACCCTTGCCGCCAGCGCCGTGATGCTGTGGCTCAGCGCCGCGGCGGTGACGCTGACATTGATGACCACCGCACTCCGCTTTCTGACTCTGGCGCAAAATAAAATTCCCCTGATCGTGG
>JBLIKI010000209.1:0-3323 GCA_047636235.1 Paracoccaceae bacterium
TGGGGGGCGGCGCCCTGCGCAGGCGCGGTGGGGATCGTCGTCGGCGCGGGCCGCGGGGCGTCGCCCGCCAGCGCCTCGGCGATGCGAGCGGCGAAGACCAGCGCCTCCAGCAGTGAATTCGACGCAAGCCGGTTGGCGCCATGCAACCCGGTGCAGGCGGTTTCGCCGCAGGCCCACAGCCCCGGCAGGCTGGTGCGCCCGGCAGCGTCGGTCAGCACGCCGCCCATGTGATAGTGCTGGGTCGGCCGCACCGGGATCGGGGCGGTCAGCGGGTCGATCCCCGCCGCGACGCAGGCCGCATAGATGGTCGGGAACAACGTCTGCAAGCGCGGCCCGAGGCAGGCGCGGGTGTCGAGGAACACCTCGCCCCCCCCCGCCACCACGCGGTGGATCGCCCGGGCGACCACGTCGCGGGGCGCCAGTTCCATATCCGAGTGCACGCCGTCCATGATCCGCGCGCCGTGGGCGTCGATCAACGTCGCGCCCTCGCCGCGCAGGGCCTCGGACGCCAGCGGCGTCGGGTCCAGATCGACTGCAAGGCCGGTGGGGTGAAACTGCACGAATTCGGCGTCTCCGGCCAGCGCGCCGGCGCGGACGGCCATGCCCAAGCCTTCGCCGCGCACTTGGCTGGGGTTGGTGGTGACGGCGTAAAGCCCGCCGACCCCGCCGGTGGCCAGCACCACGTCGGTCGCGATCACCGTCAGCGCGGCCCCGCCGCGGCGGCAATGCACCCCGACCACGCGGCCATCGACCACAACCAATTCCTCCGCCGTCGCATGGTCGATCACGGTGATCGAGGGCGTCACCCGCACCGCCGCGATCAGCGCGTCCATCACCGCGCGGCCCGCCCGGTCGCCGCCCACGCGCACGATGCGGCGGGTGGAATGGGCGGCCTCGCGCGATTGGATATAGGCGCCTTCGGCGTCGCGATCAAAGGGCGCGCCGAGGCGGGCGAGGTCCTCGATCCGCGCCGCGGCCTCGGACGCGACCGACAGCGCGATCGCGGCGTCGACCGTGCCTGCGCCTGCCGCGACGGTGTCGGCGGCGTGCAGCGCCGGGCTGTCATCGGCGCCCAGCGCCGCGGCGATCCCGCCCTGCGCCCAGGCGGATGAGGCGCCATCGCCAAGCGGCGCAGGCGACAGCACCGTGCAGGGCCGGGGCGCAAGTTTTAGCGCAAGGAAAAGCCCCGCCAGCCCCGCGCCGACCACCAGCGGGCCTTGGACGATCAGCGTGGCCGACGGCGCGGTCATGCCCCGCGTCCGGCGAATGGTGCGGAACACGGCGCAGCTGCGCCGCGGTACGACAAGGTGGCGAGACAGGGCATAGGGCGGTCTTTCGGAAGGGGGAAGGCGTGCGCCGCAGCCCGGCAAGGCCGCGGCAGCGCAACGATCAGGCGGTCAGCGCGATCATCTTTTCCACCGCCGCGCGGGCGGGGGCGATCAGATGCTCGGCCACGGTGACCTCCTCGGTCCCCGAATGCAGGGCCCAGAGGATGTTTTCCAGCGTGATCCGCTTCATGTGCGGGCAGATGTTGCAGGGGCGGACGAACTCCACCTCCGGCAATTCCGCCGCCACGTTGTCGGACATCGAGCATTCGGTGACCATCACCACCTTGGCGGGCTTATGCTTGCGCACCCAGGCGATCATCGCCGCGGTGGACCCGGTGAAGTCCGCCTCGGCCACCACGGCGGGCGGGCATTCGGGGTGCGCGATGATCGCGGTCTCGGGGTCGGCCTCACGATAGGCGCGCAGTTCTTCGGGCGTGAACCGCTCATGCACGATGCACGCGCCTTCCCACCACACGATGCGTTTAGAGGTCTGCGCCGCCACGTTGCGGGCCAGATAGCCGTCGGGGGTCATGATCACGGTGTCGCCCGGCATCGCGTTGACGATGGCGAGCGCGTTCGAGGACGTGCAGCAGATGTCCGACGCCGCTTTGACCGCGGCGGTGGTGTTCACATAGGTCACCACCGGCGCGCCGGGATACTGCGCGCGCAAGGTCGCGATGTCGGCGGCGGTGATCGAGGACGCCAGCGAGCATCCCGCCCGGCTGTCGGGGATTAGCACCCGCTTGGCCGGGTTCAGGATCTTGGAGGTCTCGGCCATGAAGTGCACGCCGCACTGCAGGATGGTTGATTGCGGCACTTTGGTCGCCTCGATCGCCAGCTGCAGCGAATCCCCCGCGACGTCGGCGACGCCGTGGAAAATCTCTGGCGTCATGTAGTTATGCGCCAGGATCGTCGCGTCCTTGGTCACCTTCATCGCGTTGATCGCGCGGACATAGGGCGCGTGGCGCATCCAGTCCGCGGCCGGGATCACGCGGCTGACGCGGCGATAGATTTCTGCGGTGTCGCGCATCGCGGCGTCCGACGGGGCCAGGTCATAGGTGGCGGCCATTTCGGCGCGCGCGGCCTGAAGGTGCGTGTCGGCGTTCATGAACATGAGCTCGCCTCCCTCCTTGTCGTCGCCCCACTTATGCTCATTATGAGTATAAGTGGGGCCAGAAAAAAGCACGCAGGCGCGTGCTCGGTGTCACTGAGCCGTAACATGATCGCCCGGACGATCGGTGTCAAGGGTGGCTGCGGGGTGGCTAGCGGCGAAAATGCCACGTTTGCGGCATCGTCGATCCGGCGCTCGAGCGGGGATTGACACTGCAATTACATATTCGCACCTCAGCGCGCGTTCAACGAATAAACAAGGCAGGGCCAGCGCGATGTCTGAGCGTCTCGTGGTGCACGCGCATGTGCCTGGCTCCGGGGCGGGCGGGCTTGATCGCCAGTTATTCCGCCGCAGCTTCGGACGGCGGGAAGCCATGCTCGCCTATGGCGCCGCGCATTTTTGCGCGGCCAGGCTTCGTCCAAACGACGCGGCGGCGTCGCGGCTGGAGGACCGTGCCGTGCGGCTTGCGCTCGGCCACGTTCCCTATGGATATTTCGACGGGTTGAGGCGGTGGCGCCGGGATATCTCAGTGTTCGTCGACCCGGTGCGGCGCTATCTGCGCTTTGCGTCGGCGTTGGCGAGGCTGCCGGGCGGCGTGGCGGCGGCGCTGACCGGAAGCGCCAGCATCGCAGCGGCAGGGCGTGACCCGGAGGCGTTGATTTGCGCGCTGCTGGCCACCCCGCAGATGCAGGCGTGGCAGTCTGACGCCATGACCCGCATCGCGGCGGGCCTGCCCGCTTTCGGCCCGGCCCCCCCGGCCTGTCCCATCTGGACGCGGCGCGCGCCAATGTCGGGCGCGCTAACTATCTGGTGACGCTGCGCGACCGGATGCCGGAGTTCTCGACCTATCTGTCCGAGGTGCTGGGGGTGCGCGGCGCCGCCGG
>JBLIKI010000210.1:0-3294 GCA_047636235.1 Paracoccaceae bacterium
ATTGGGGGCGCGGGCGGTCATCGGCGGATCTCGGCGCGATAAGGGGGCGCGGGGCGCGGTCCGTCCTAGGTAGCCGCTTCGGGGCGGCGGTGAAAGGGGCGGCGGCGGGGCGAGAGCGTCCGCCCGGGGAGGCGCCGCCCCGGAGGTGGCCGCCCGGTGGGCCGCCCCATGGTCCGCGCGCGTGTCCACTCCTCGGAGGTGCGGCCCCCGTGTCAGCCCGCGTGTCAGCCCCCGTTCCGCATCAGGGTTTGCGCATCGCGACGGGAGCGGGCTTGGGCGAGGACCCCTCGGGGCGATCGCCGACCGGCCGGGGCGCCGCCGCCGTTGTCGCGCCATTGCCGGGTGTGGCGGGATCCGGCGCGGCGGCAAGCACTGACAGGCCAGCCTCGCCCGCGCCAGCCTCGCCCGCGCCATCGGAGGTCGCGCCACCGGGGCCGGCGCCCATGCGGCCCGCGGGCAAGGCGCAGATCACTTGCATCCGCGCCACGATGTCGCCCGGCATGCCGGGGGTGGCGACGATCCGCATGTGGCCGCCATGCAGCTCCGCCAACCGTCGCGCCAAGGCATGGGCCAGCCCGCGACGCGGTTCATGATCCTGCTGCGGCTCGCTGGTCCAGATCTCCACCATCTCAGCCACCGCGTCGTCGACCGACGGCTCGGGCTCCACCGGGCGCAGGCCCGCGCGCACGATCGCGCCGACCGGCGCGCGCTGCACCGCGTCGGTGATCAGGTTCACCAAAATCTGCCGCATCCGGGTTTCGTCGCCGGGGATCGCGTCGATGCGCTCGTCAATGGTAACCTCAAGGGTCACGCCCCGCTCGCTTGCGGTGCGCGAGATCCGGCCGCGGATCGACTCCACCGCCGCGCGCAGGTCCACCTCGCCTTGGTGCAGCGCGATCGCGCCCGCCTGCGCGTTGGCCAGATCGGCCATGCCGTCGATCGCTTCATGCACCTCGCGGGCGCGCTGCATGATCGCGCGGGCGCGGGCGGTCTGATCGGCGTCAAGATCCTGGTCCTGAAGCGCCTGCGCATGGCCGCCGATCACGTTCAGCGGGGTGCGCAGGCTGCGCGAGGTCTGCTCCACCAACGCGTTGCGGATCTCGTCCGCGGCTTCGAGCGCGGCGTTGCGTTCGACCAGCGCGGCGGCGGCGCGTTCGGTGTCGGTCACGTCCGTGAACGCGGTCAGGATCGACCCGTCGGGCAGCGTCGTAATCCGCGCGCGCAGCACCCGACCGTCGAGCAGCCGCAAGCGTTCGGAGAACGCGGTGCGCCGCGCCCCCTCGGACGCAAAGGCCAGCAGGCGCGACCAGATGTCTTGCGGCGCATCCATGGCGCCCTCTGCGGGCGGGCGCCCGCCCGGGGTCGCGGTCATCGGGCGGCAGCGCCGGATCACCGCGCCCAGCGCCGCCGGCGCGTTCAGCGCGCCGGGGCGGAACCCCCAGATCCGCGCGAAGGCGGGGTTGGCGAATTGCGCGGCGCCGTCGGGGCCGAAGGCGGCGACGCCTTCCTCCAGCCGGTCGATCACGGCGCGCCGGATCTCCACCTCGGTGGCGAAGCGGCGCTCCAGCCGCGCGGTCTCGGACACGTCCTCGAACAGGAACGCCAACGAGCCTTGCGGGTGCGGCCGCGCCAGCACGCGGGTCATCACGTCGCCCGGAAGCTGCCATGTCTCAGCGTAATCAGCGGCGTCGGGGCTTTCGAACAGCCGAAGCAATTCGGCCCGCCAAGCGGTGAAATCAGCTCGGTCCGGCATCATCCGGCTTTCGCGCAGGCGCACCAGCACGTCTTCGAGCCGCGGACGCCCGGCCAGCCAGGCGGGGTCGAGGTGCATCATCTCGGCGAAAGCCGGGTTGAACAGGCCGAGCCGCCGCGAATGGTCGAAGATCGCCAGCCCGATTCGCAGATGGGCGAAGGTCTCAGTCAGCGTTTCCACGAACCGGCGCAGGGCGCTTTCGGCCATCACCGCCGCCCCGGCGTCGAGCGCGAAGCACAGCCAGCCGCCATCTTGGATGGCGACGCGGCTGACCTCATGCCAGCGGCGTTGGCCGGTGGTGGCATGGAACAGCGCCAGCCGCCCGTCCGGCGCCGGTCCCGATCCGCGGGCGTCGTCCTGATTGTCGATGCCGGGCCGGGTGGCGCCCGCCGCGCCGAATTCCAGCTCGCGCAGCGGTGCGTCGCCCTCGCAGCCCGCAAAGGCGCGATAGCGGGCGTTGGCCCAGACCAGCCTGCCGTCGATGTCGCGCCGCCACATCAGCACCGGGGCGGCGTCAAGGGTGGCGGTGGCGGTCGCAGCGGCCAGTTCGCCCGATCGCGCGGTTTCGGTCGCGGTCTTCAGCGCCATATGCGACGGGTCGGCGGAGGCGATCGACAGCCATGCCTCGCCGCCCGACGGGGCGCCGACCGCCGCCCATGTGGTCCCGTCGGCCGAGCGCAGCAGCAGCGAGAACTCAGCCCCGGTGCGCTCCAACCCCGCGGCGGCGTCAGCGAGGGCCGCGCCGCCATCGGGGAAGGCGGCGGCCAGATCGCTCAGATCGCGCAGGGAGTCCGGCCCCAGATCAAGCGCGCGGCGCAGCGCAAGCGGCGGTTCTGAATCTGAGATGAGCTGGGTGTCGACGATGCGAAACAGCGTGGCGTCGGAGGAGGGCGGCCCCGGCGCCGGGCGCTTCGGCTGGGCGGGGCTTGGCGAGCCGCCGCCGAAGGAGGGGAACGCCATGGCCGCGTGCGCGGGCGGCGGAGGCCCGCCCGCCGCCGCCCGCGCCCCCGCCCGTGACGCCGATCCTGACGCCGCCGCCTTTGGCGCGCGCCCATGGCCCGCAAGCCGCAGCGCCGTTAGCGCGATCGCGCCGCCTAAGGCCCCCGCACCGGCCGCGAAGGCGGCGAGCGATAGCGCCGAGGAGCCGGTGACGAGCGCGGCGAGGGCGGTTTCCATCGGAGGGCTGCTCCTGCATAGCGGCGGCGCGGGCCGCTGCGTTCAACCAAAGCGCGAGCGTAGCGACATCGCGCGCGTGGCGTCAAACATTGCCTAGGTTGAAATGCTCATTCCGGCGCAGTGTTGCACGTTGCAGATCCGCAGGGGGCGCGAGGGCGTCGCGGGGCCAGATCGCCTCCACCACCGCGCCGGTGGGGCGGGCGAAGGCGGGCGCCGCCGCCGCCGCCGCCGCCGCCGCGCCGGCGTCCGAGCCGTTGGCGAAGCTGACGCGGGCGCCGGTCCGCTCCAGCAACGTTTTGGCGATGAACAGGCCGAGGCCCATCCCCTCATAGCCTTGGCGCGCCGCGACTGGGTCTGCGTCTGCG
>JBLIKI010000211.1:0-3111 GCA_047636235.1 Paracoccaceae bacterium
GGCGCGCCGCGTGAAATCCCGCCCGAGGGCGCGCTACGCGAGGTATCCTCTGCGTCCGAGGCGGTGGCGGCATGGATCGGCGCGCGGCTGGCCGAGGCTGGGGGCGCTGCGCTGATCGTCGATTACGGCTATGACGAGCCGCCGGTGATGGGCGGCGACACCTTTCAAGCGCTGGCGCGGCATGAATTCGCGGACCCGTTCGCGGACCCGGGGACCGTGGACCTGACCGCCCATGTGCATTTCGGCGCGCTGGCGCGGGCGGCGGCGGGGGCCGGGGCCAAGGCCTGGCCGCTGGCGACGCAGGGGGCGCTTCTGGAACGGCTCGGCCTTGGCGCCCGCGCGGTGGCGCTGATCCGCGCGGCTGGGGACGATGCTGCGGCGCAGGAGGCGGTCGTGGCCGCCCATCGCCGCCTGTCGCATCCTGAGGAAATGGGAACCCTCTTCAAAGCGCTGGCGTTGACCGGGCCGGGCGCGGGGACGCCGCCGGGGTTCTGAGGAGGGGGCGGCCGCGCTCGGGGGGCATGCGCCCCCGCTCGCGCGGCCGCGCGGTCGCTGGCGCGCCCGCCGGCGCCCGCCTCAAGCGCCGCACCCCCTTGCATGGCGGGCCGCCGTCGGCCACCGTTGCGTCGCGGCGCCCTTGGCCGCAGATGTTCCAACGGAGACCGCCCCATGCCCCTGACGTCGCTCACCTCCGAATGGCTCGATCAGGTCCGCCACGGGTTCTTCACCCGCGAGGGCGGGGTGTCGGGCTCGGTCTATGCCTCGCTCAATTGCGGGCCGGGATCGGCGGACGCGCCCGAGGCGGTGGCCGAGAACCGCGCCCGCGTCGCCGAGGCGATGGGGGTGATGCCCGACAAGCTTTTGTCGGTGCGCCAGATCCATTCCAGGGCCGTGGTGACGGTGACGGAGCCATGGACCGACGCCGATCGCCCCGAGGCCGACGCCATGGTCACCGCCACGGGAGGAATCGCGCTGTGCATCCTCACCGCCGATTGCGCGCCGGTGCTGTTCCACGACCCCAAGGCCAAGGTGATCGGCGCAGCCCATGCCGGCTGGCGCGGCGCCGAGGCGGGGGTGCTGGAGGCGACCTTGGACGCGATGGAAGCGCTTGGCGCCAAACGATCGCGCATCGCCGCCGGGATCGGACCGTGCATCAGCCAGCGCGCCTATGAGGTCGGGATGGATTTCATGGAGCGGTTCATGGATGACGATCCCGAGACCTCGCAATTCTTCACCATGGGGCCGCGCGGCAAGCCCTTGTTCGACCTGCCGCGCTATTGCCAGCGGCGGCTGGTGCTGGCGGGGCTGGAGGAATCGGGCTGGATCGGGCGCTGCACCTATGAGGACCGCGAGCGGTTCTTTTCGTTCCGCCGCGCGACGCACCGCGATGAGCGGGACTATGGCCGCCTCGCGTCCGCGATCATGCTGCCGAGGTATGCGTGATGTTGCAGTTCGAGGGGGCGGAATACGACGCGCGGCTGGCGCGGCTGCGCGCGGAAATGGCGGTGCGGGGCCTCGACGCGATGCTGCTGTTCGCGCCCGAAAGCCAGTATTGGCTGACCGGCTATGACACGTTCGGCTACTGCTTTTTCCAGTGCCTCGCGGTCACCGACAGCGAGGTGGCGCTGCTGACCCGTTCGGCGGATCTGCGGCAGGCGGAGCTGACATCGGTGATCGGCGACATCCGCATCTGGACCGATGGCGGCGGGGTCGATCCGACCGTCGATCTGTGGCCGATGCTCGCGGATCTGGGCCTGTCGGGCAAGCGGCTGGGCTGGGAGATCGACACCCACGGCCTGACCGCGATCAATGGCGGGCGGGTGGCGGCAGGCCTGTCGGGGCGGGTGGGGTCGCTGGTCGACGCCTCGGACCTGGTGTCGCGCTTGCGGTTGGTGAAATCGCCCGCTGAGATGGGAATGGTGCGCCGCGCCGCCGAAATCGGCGACGCCGCCTATCGCGAGGCCTTGCCCCTGATGCGCCACGGCGCGTGGGAGGGCGACATTCTGGCGGCCCTGCAAGGCAAGGTGTTCGAGATGGGCGGCGACTATCCCGCCAACCCGACGATCATCGGGTCCGGGGACCACGCGCTATTGTGCCGCTACCACGCCGGGCGCCAGCATCTGCAGGCGCGCGACCAGTTGACGCTGGAATGGGCCGGGGTGCGAGCGCATTACCACGCCGCCTTGATGCGCACCGTGGTGATCGGAGAGCCGCGGCCCGAGCATGTCTCCATGCACGCCGCCGCGGTCGAGGCGTTGGAGGCCTGCGAGGCCGCCCTGATGCCCGGCCGCCCGATGGGCGACGTGTTCGACGCCCATGCCCGCGCGCTGGATGGCCGGGGGCTGTCGGCGCATCGGCTGAACGCTTGCGGCTATGCGCTCGGCGCCCGGTTCGCGCCGTCGTGGATGGAGCGCGAGATGTTCTGCGCCGGCGCCCCGACGATCATGGAGCCGGACATGGTATTCTTTTTGCACATGATCTTGATGGACAGCGCCAGCGGCACGGCGATGTGCCTGGGGCGCACCTCGGTCGTGACGATGACCGGGGCGGAGCCGCTGTCGACCCTCGACCTCGGGCTTGAGATCCGCTGAGCGGGGTCATGTCGCGACGCGCCGGCGCGTGATCATGCCGCCACCCGCTGGCGCACCAGATACGCGTCGGCGACGTCCATCGCCCGGCGGATCGTCACGTCCATGTCGATGTAGCTATAGGTTCCGAGCCGCCCGACGAAGGTGACGCCGCGGGTGTCGGCGGCCATCGCCTCATACCGCGCCAGCATCGCCTTTTCGGTCACCAGCCGTATCGGGTAATAGGGGATGTCCCCCGGCTCGCACAGGCGCGAGTATTCGCGGAAACAGATCGAGGACGGCAGCCCCCCGCTCTCCCACGGCGCGAAATGCTTGTGCTCGGTGACGCGGGTGTAGGGGGTCGCGGGGTCGGGGTGGTTCATCACCGCGCAGCCGAGCATGTCGCCCTCCCCCCGCTCCGCCACGAAATCGAGGGTGCGATAGCCAAGCCGCCCCTCGGACCAGCCGAAATACCGGTCGATCGGGCCGGAGTAGAACAGGTGGTCGAACCGCTCCGCCAGATCTTCGTGGCGAACGCCGAGCC
>JBLIKI010000212.1:0-3095 GCA_047636235.1 Paracoccaceae bacterium
GGCGGCCCGCGACGCGCGTGATCTGTCGCCGGTTCCGGTCGGGGACGTGCCGCCCGAAATCGCGCCGATGGCCGCCACCCTCATTGCCCTGCTGGCGCGGTTGCAAGAAGTGTTCGACCCAGAGCGCAGCCTCGCCGCCAAGGCCGCGCACGAAGTGCGCACCCTGCTGGCGGGCCCCATCGCCCAAGCGCAGCGGTTGCAGTCCTAGACCGCCGATCCCGCCGCCAAGGCCCGCGCGGCAGATATCGAGGCGACGCTGAAGCGTCTCACGCGGTTGTCCGGACGCCTCATGCAGCTGGCGCGGGCCGAGGGGGGCGGCTGCGCCTGTCGCGCGCGGCCGATCTGCGCCCCGTGGCGCGGATCGTGGTGGAGGACATCGCCCGCAGCGGCGCGGCGGCGCGGATCGCCCTTAGCCTGCCGGACGGGCCGGTGATGTCCGGCCTCGACCCCGATGCGTTCGGCATCTTGTGCCGCAATTTGCTGGAGAACGCGCTGCGCCACGGAATCTCCGGCGCGCCGGTCACGGTCGCGCTGACGCCCGAGGGTCGGTTCGTCGTCGCCAACGATGGGCCGGTCGTGGCGCTTGAGGTTCTGGCCCGCCTGACCGGGAGGTTCGAGCGCGCGGGGGCTGCGGGGGATGGCGCCGGGCTTGGCCTTGCGATCGTCGCGGCCATGGCGGATCGCATCGACAGCGCGCTGGCGCTGCGCTCGCCGCGCCCCGGCGCCGCGTCGGGGTTCGAGGCGGCGATCACCCTGCCGACCGGGCGCTGACTGGCCCACGCGGACTGGCCCACGCGGACTGGCCCACGCGGACTGGCCCGCGCGGACTGGCCCGCGCCCCTCGTCACCCATCGGCCCCGGGGGTCCGGGGCCGATGGGGCGAGGTCATTTGGCGAACAGCTGGTCGATGTTCTTGAACGCCTTTAGCTCCACCGCGTTGCCAGCGGGGTCGTTGAAGAACATCGTCGCCTGCTCGCCCGGCTGGCCTTCGAAGCGGACATAGGGCTCGATCACGAATTTGACGCCGGCGACCTTCAGACGCTCGGCGGTGGCGTGCCAGTCGTCCATGTCCATCACCAGGCCGAAATGGCGGCAGGGCACGCCGTGGCCGTCGACGGCGCTGGTCTTGGTCTCGCCCAGTTCTTCGGGGGCCAGATGGGCGACGATCTGGTGGCCGTGAAAGTTGAAATCGATCCAAGCGTCTGAGGACCGACCCTCGCCGCAGCCCAGCAGGCCGGTGTAGAACCCGCGCGCGGCCTCAAGGTCGTCAACGGGAAAGGCGAGGTGGAAGGGGCGGATGGTCTGCTCGGTCATCGTCGTCTCCATGGCTTGGCGATGGCCGTCCTGTCACGGCCCGTCGCGTCGCCACAATAGCGATGCATTTTCGGCGGGATCAACGTGGAATCGGCTGGCGCCCTTTCGGCGACGGGCGCCCTCAGGCCCCGCGCCCGCGCCGGATCGGCGTTCGCCACGCCCGCGCCCGCGCCACCGCAAAGACGGTCGCCCCCACCGCCAGCGCGCACAATGCCGTCTTGGAGACGAGGCCCATGGTCCCCTCGACCAGCATCGCGTGCGCCGCCCCGGTCAGCACCGCCGTGGCCGCCGCCGACATGTGCGCGACGCGCCAGACCCGCGGCCGCAGCCGCCCGCGCAGCCCCGCCACCGCCGCCGCGACGATCAGCGCCCACATCGCCGCCACCCCCCAGACCGAGAACGGCGTGGGCGAGGTAAACAGCAGCGCGTCGATCACGTCCGGCGGGCTGGTGAGCCAAAGTCCCGCGACATGCACCGCCACCGCCCCGACCAGCGCGGCCCCGACGATGCGGTGCGCGCGCTGGCCGCGCAGCCCGGTCAGGCCCGGCAGATCGCCCCTCGCCAACATCGGCTGGATCAGCGTCAGCGCCAGCGCGATCACCCCGGCCAGCCCCGCGGCGATATAGACCGGTTGGCGCCACGCCAGCAGCGGGCTGGTCGCCGCCACGGCGATCGGCAGGGCGATCGCGGCGACAAGGCCGATCCAGATCAGGGCCGCGCCGACGCGCCCCATCCGCGTCAGACGGGCCGCAGGATGAAGTTCGCGCGCAGGCTGGTTTCTTGCGCGCTGGCCATGATCGGGCGCAGGAACACCGTTTCGAACCCGTCATCGTCGCAGGCCAGATGGCCGTGCGGCTGGCCGAAGGCGGGCACGATCTGCGGCATCTCAAGGCGAAACATTCCGTCGGCGTCGGTCAGGGTGGCGCCGTGGCTGGCGGGGTCGCGCTCATGCCCCTCGGTGGTGTGGGCCCAGATCTGGATGCGCCGCCCGGCCAGCGGCGCGCCATCGCCCGCCCGGAGCACCGATCCGATCATCCAAAAGCCGCCGCCGCCGATCCGCTCGACGATCGGCGCGCCGGGGCGATAGTTGTTGGACCCGCCGCGCATCGACTGCGTCGGCGCAAGCCCCTGCGCGAATGCTGGAAGCGCAAGGCCGGCGCCGCTCGCGAGGATGCAAGCGCCAAGGCCCGTCGTCAGCATCGATCCGGCGGCGGCAAGGACGGCGCGGCGGTGGGGCGTGGCGGGGGGCATATCGGTTTCTCCTTTTCAATGCGCGGGGGCGCGGGGGAATCATCCTCAGAAAGATAGCCGATTTCGGGGGCGGGTCGATTGACGCCCACGCCTTCGTGAAGGCGCCTGCGCGGGTCGGGTTGGGTCGGTTTGGGTCGGGGCGGCGCCTGCGCGGGGCCGGCCGATCTGGCGTTCGACACCGGTCCCGCCTTGGCCGGGACTGCGGCTACCTATCCGATTTTCGCCAAGCTCGGGAACAGCGCCGGCCGCGACCTCAGGGGCTTGGTGGCAGAGCCGGGCTTGGGGTTTGGCGCGCACTTCGTCGCCGCGACCGTGCGCGGCGACATCCCCTTGAAGGCGCCAGTCACGACCTCGACAGGTTCTTTGCTGATCGGACGACCGTCGCGAACCCGCCCTTCGGCTATTGGCACGACCGCGACCGCGCCCCGCGACCGATCCGGTTCCGATGGCATGTCTGCGCTCCGACGGCATCTGCGCCGCGACCAAGACGGCCGCGTCGCCATCCAAGCCGCGCCGCATAAGGTCGCTTA
>JBLIKI010000213.1:0-3084 GCA_047636235.1 Paracoccaceae bacterium
GGCCCTATGGGAATCCCCTTTGTCCACACGGCCTAGTGCGCGCCTGCACCAGCCCGGTGCGGTTGAGGCCATAGACTTGGATCGACACCGCGCCCATCCGGCTGACCCCGGCAGCGTCGGCGTCGCGCATCGCCGCGTCCGCGTCGGCGGCGGTCGGGACCATGGCGTCGCCGCCGCGCACCGCCTTGGCCTGCAACACGCCCAAGGGCGCGCCGGGCGCCACCGCATAGGATAGATGGTCCGCCGGGTCATCGCGGCAGGGGTCGAGCAGCAACCGCCCCTCGGCATCCGCGGCGGTCGGCCCGGCCCAGCGGATCGATCCGGGGGCGATCAGGAACTGCATGGCCTTGCCGCTGGTCATCGCCGCGCCGTCCGGGCCGGTCTGACCGCGCCGCCGGTTGCAATCGATGCAGGAGGGCAGAAGGTTGCTCCACTCCATCGCCAGCCACCAATAGCCGTCATGGCCGCGCGCGCCGTCCACCGCGCCTTCGGGGCGGTAATGCTCCACATCCACCGAGTGGACATAGCCATAGGCGCTTTCGCAACAGGCGCATTTGCAGTGGAACATCCGCTCCAACGCCAGCTTCACCGGGTCTTCGGAATAGCGCCGGAAACTGAACCACCCGCTGCGCGGCACGGCGTCATAGAACGCCTCGGCGGCCTCGCGCTCGGTCAGCCCTTTGTTGGCGCCACCGGCGAAGGGGACGGACAGGCTGTCCGGGCCGGGCATCTCGCGGGTGACTTTCCTCATGCCAGCAGATCGCGCAGGAAATCGCGCACCGCGGCCTCGGCCCGGTCGGGCGCGGCGGTGCGGGCGGCGGTGCGCGCGTCGGTGTCGGCGGCGCGCGCGGTCCCGGCCCGGATCGCGGCGGCCAGTTCGGCATAGCGCCGCTCCGCCTTCTGGTCGTCCACTGAGACGAGGCGGAACATGTCCGAGGTCAGCAATTGCTCCATCGTCATCAGCTCGAACGCGCCGAAATCGCGGACCCGCTCGACGCTTTCGGAGATCGCGCCGTGGGGGGAGATATGACGGTTGAGCATCATCACCTCGCCCGGGCGCATCCCGCGCACGCACAACGGATCATGGCTGGTGAGCACCCCGGTCGCGCGCGGCAGCGCCTTTCGCAGCCCGTCGATGATCTGCAGCTTCCAGCGCGGGTGCAGGTGGACCTCCACCTCGTCGATCAAGATGATCGCGCGCGACAGGCGGGCGTCGTGGGAGGTCACGTCGGGGTCCGCCATCAGGCGCGCGAACACATCGCACACCAGCGCCAGCACCGCGCGATAGCCCGAGGACGCGTGATCAAGCCGTTGGCGCAAATCGCGCACCCCGCCGTCCGGGAGCGCGCGGCGCAGGTTGATCCACACACGATTCATCCCGTCATCGGGGTCGGGGGCGATTTCGATATGGCTGAACGCGCCGTCGATCTGGATGATATGGCGCAGCGCGGCGGCGATCTGATTGAGCGCGCAGTCGGTCCGGTCCTTCAGGGTCAGCAGCCACGCCTCGGGGTTCGACACATGCAGCGTGCCGTCGAACAGGGTGTCGACGATCCGCGTGTGATCGGGGCGGGTGGCGCGGCCGTAAAGTCGGTTCGGCCCATAGGCGAACACCAGCGGGCGCGGGCCGTCGGCGTCGCCAAAGGGGTGAAAGCCGCCATCGGGGCCGTCCGGGGCGCCGTCACGGTCGATCTGGATGCCGAGGGTTTGGGGCGGGCGCCCTTGGGCGCCGTGGAACGAGACCTCGACAGTGGCGTCGGCCCGCGGCAGGATCGCGGCCGCACCCATATATTCGGGGTTGAGCGTGAGGCGCCGCGCGCGCAGGCCAACAGGTTCCAGCCGCAGCGCGTCGCGCATGTCATCGGGCAGGCACGCCAGCGCGATCGCCTCGAGGATAGAGCTTTTGCCGGTCGCGTTCTCCCCCAAGATCAGCAGGCAGGGGGCGGAGGGCGGCTCGATGCTGTCCGAGGTCAGGATCGCGGCGGTGTCGGGCGGCAGCGCCTCGGGCAGCTCGAATTGGATCGAGTCCAGCGATTTGAAGGTAGTGATGGCGACGGGGCGGAGGGGGCGTGGTTGCAGTCCTCTGGCGCGGGAGGCCGGCGGCGGGGAGGGGGGTGGCGGAGGTGACACCAAGGACCTGAGAGGAGGCCTGCACCTCAGTGATCGCAACGTTGAGGGCGAAGGTCGAGGCCACCAATTGACGCCACCGCTTCATCGTTTCGGGAAGGTTTGCGATCGAAAGCGAGCCACGGAAAGCCGGTCTAGCCTCAGCCATTCGCTCGGCAAATTCACGAGTCAATAAATAGAGCGCACCGCCGAACTCCTTGCGGCCACACCGCCGCAATTCTTGAGTAAGCATTCCCTCCGGCGCCTCGGCCCAACGCTTGCTCAACGCTTGCTCAACGCTTGCTCAACGCTTGCTCAACGCTTGAAGGTGCGCGTTTTGCGCAGCTGTCCGCGCGGCGCCCAAGTCAGGGCGGTTCAAATGGAAAAACGCAATGGTCTCACGCGACCGGGTCGTCTTTCCTTCCAATCGTTCGCCGCGCACTGCGAAGGCGGTCGATGGTGCCAGAAATTCGCCGGGATGATAGAAAATCGAGTGTTCCTCCGCCTTGTTGGCCAGAGGAGCATCGGCCAGCCCGTGCGGCGCCTCGCGCGCCATATCGACTGGGAAATGTGTCTGATGCAACGGACGGCAGCCCCCACAGATCAGATAGAAATTCCCCCAGTCGAACGCCCACCACAGATACGACCACCGATCCGAAGCCGTCTCGCAGGGGCGTGCGTTGGCGGGCGGACGAAACCGATACGGTTTCGTCGCAATCACCTGCTCGCAAAACGCACAACGGTCCGCGGACAAAACTCGCAGCGCCGCGCCGACATCCTCACCGATCGGCAGCTTCCAAGCTGGCGGCACATCGGTCTGGGCGCGCTCCTCCTCCGGCAGCGCGAAGAAGGCATCGATGCGGCGGCGGGCTTCCTCCACCGGCGCGGAGGAGAACCGCTCCGGCACGCTCTCCCACCGCACCGCCTCATTGAACATGATCATCGCGCCGCCCTTCCGTCAGTCCGCGGGGCGGCGGT
>JBLIKI010000214.1:0-3066 GCA_047636235.1 Paracoccaceae bacterium
GCGCGGCGGAGCCGCCTTGGTGCTCCGAAGGGCGCGCGGATCGAAAATGGCGTGCCCGCCAGGTCGATCGAACCGGGCGGGCGCAGGTCGTGCAGGCGTGCGGCGAGTCGGCGTCAGACCTGAATGGCCAGAGCGTTCGCCTCTTCACCGACATTTTCTTCGAGGTGCTTGCGCATTTTGCGAAGCGCCTGCGCCTCAAGCTGGCGAACCCGCTCTTTCGACAGGCCCAGCTTGATGCCAAGGCTTTCCAGCGTCTCGGGCTCATCCTCGACCTTGCGGGCGATGATGATCATCCGCTCGCGCGGGGTCAGCGCGCCCATCGCGCCGGAAATCCAGCGGCGTGCCGCGCTCAGATCATGACGCCGCCCGACCACTTCGGCCGAACCGGGGCTGTCGTCACGCAGGGTCTCGACCCATTCGCGGCCCTCATCCCCGGCCTGCTGAGCGTTGAGCGAGAAGTCGGAGCCGGCGAGCCGCCCCTCCATCATCTCAACATCGCGCAGCGGCGCGCCCAGATCCTCGGCGATGCGGCGGCGGATTTCGGAGCCGGACATGACCTGCCCTTCCTGCGCCATCTCCGATTCCACCCGCGCCCGGATCCGGCGCATATTGAAGAACAGCGATTTTTGCGAGGACGTGGACCCGGTGCGCACCATCGACCAGTTGCGCATCACATAGTCTTGGATCGACGCCTTGATCCACCAAACGGCGTAGGTGGAAAAGCGCACCCCGCGCTCGGGGTCGAATTTCTCCGCCGCCTTCATCAGGCCGACGCCCGCCTCTTGGGTGAGATCGTTCATCGGCGCGCCGTAGCGGCGGTATTTCGATGCCATCGACACTGCAAGCCGCATGTAGGCGGTCACCAAGCGGTGCAAGGCCTTTTCATCGCGGTGGTCGCGCCAGCGGCGGGCGAGATTCGCCTCGGTTTCGGCGTCGAGCAGTTCGGCCGACATTGCGGCGCGCGCGACGGTGTTGTTGACAGGGGCATCGAGTGCCATGGCGGGTCTTCTCCTGCTGGGCCTGCTACGTCCGGCTTCGGTTGGTATTGAAATAGATACGCAGGTCCTAAGGTTTCGGATCATCGGGCCCCGGCGCGGTAGGTGTCCGAGGCGTGGGATGCGGCGACGGTGGCGAACTGACGGTTAATCGTGTCAAATCGGGCGCTGCGGCGGTGTTTTGATGCGTTTGCATCGAAAGGTATGAATTCCGTAAACGTTTCGTGCCTTGGTATGGTTCCCGGTGCATAATTCTGATCACGACATTGGGAACGACGCCGCCTGATCTGAAACGACGGGCGCAGGACGGAGCGCCGCAAGATGCCTTTCACGCTTTTCCTTCAGGACCGGATGCTGTCGAGCTGGTCGCTGCGCGGTCATCTGTTGATGGAGATCGCGGGCCTGCCCTATGCCGCCCATTTTGTCCCCGGCGGCGATCCGAACTTTGCGGACAAGATGCTGGCGCTGGCGTCGCCCGCGCGCTCCGTGCCCGCGCTGGCCGGGGATGACGGGTTGATCGTGTGGGACAGCCTTGCGCTGGCGGAAACGGTGGCGGAACTGGCGCCGGGCGCCGCCGTCTGGCCCGCCGATTCGGTGGCGCGGGCATGGGCGCGGTCCTTGGCGGCGGAGATGCATTCAGGCTTCACCGCGCTGCGCGGCGCCTGCGCGATGAATCTCAGCCTGCGCTATGACGGCTTCGCGCCGTCCTCGGCGGTGGCGGCGGATGTGGCGCGGATCGAGGCGCTGTGGTCGATGACCCGCGCGCGGTTCGGAGCGGGCGGACCGTGGCTGTTCGGGGCTGATTTTTGCGCCGCCGATGCGTTCTTCGCCCCGGTGGCGGCGCGGTTCATCACCTATCGGCTGGGGGTGGAGGCCGACGCGGCGGCCTATTGCGCCGCGGTGGTCCGTCATCCCGCGTTCCGCCGCTGGCGCGCGATGGCGGTGGCGGAGGGGCCGGTTTCCACCCGCTATGACCTGCCGCTGGCCAAGGGCGATTGGCCCGGGCCCGCGGCCCTCCCGGCCCGCGCGCTGGCCGAGGGCGAGGCGACGCCCGCCGACGCGATCAACGCCGCCTGCCCCTATTCCGGCAAGCCGCCGGTCGCCGAAGGGCTGGCCGAGATCGACGGCAAGGTGATCGGCTTTTGCAACCCGTTCTGCCGGGACAAATCGGTGGCGGACCCGCAGGCATGGCCCAAGCTGGCGCCGCTGTTGGCCTGAACGCCCGAGGCGCCGCCGCCGCGCTAGCCGTCGCTTTTGTCGCTCTCGGGTCGGGCGCCGCCCCCGGCCCGATACAGCACTCGGCTGAGGTAAAGGCCGTCGGGCGGCGCCACCGGCCCGCAGGCGGCGCGGCTCCGGGCGGCCAGCGCGTCGGCGACCCGCTCGGGCGGCCAAGCGCCGGCGCCGACCCGCTCCAACGTGCCGACAAAGCTGCGGACCTGGTTGTGCAGAAAGCTGCGCGCGCGCACGTCGACGATCACCGCGTCGCCGTCCCGGCGCACCGTCAGGCGATCGAGCGTCTTGATCGGTGACGGCGCCTGGCAATGGGCCGAGCGGAACGACGAGAAATCATGCGTGCCGACCAGATGCTCGGCGCCTTGGTTCATCAGATCGATGTCGAGCGGGGCTTTGATCCGCCAAGCGCGCCCTGCCTCCAGCGTCAGCTGGGCGCGGCGGTTGCGGATGACATAGGTGTACTGCCGCTCAATGGCGTCGAACCGGCAGTGGAAATCATCATGGGCGAGCGCGCAACCGGTCACCGCCACGGGCACGGGTTTGAGGTGCGCGTTGATCGCCGCGGCCAGCTTGAACGGGTCCCAGTCGCGGGTCATGTCGGCGTGCCCGACCTGGCCGGTGGCGTGGACCCCGGCGTCGGTGCGCCCCGACCCGTAGACCACCGGGCGTGCGGGATCGAGGCGCGCGACCGCGTCCTCCAGCGCGCCTTGCACGGTCAAGAGGTCGGTCTGACGCTGCCAGCCGCTGAACGGCGCGCCGAAATATTCGATGGTGAAGCGATATCGTGGCATGACGCGCCGTATCGCAAGCGCGCGGGTCCGGCGCAAGCGCCTAACGC
>JBLIKI010000215.1:0-3001 GCA_047636235.1 Paracoccaceae bacterium
CGCCCGCCCCGGCGCCGCTAGCCCCCCCGTCGAGCCCCACGGCTACCGACCTGCCCGCGCTGATGGCGCCGCTGGTCGGCGTGCCGCTCGCGGATGTCGAGCGGCAGCTGATCGAGGCCACCATCGCCCATTGCGACGGCTCGATCCCCCGTGCGGCGCGGATGTTGGAGGTCAGCCCCTCCACCCTCTACCGCAAGCGCAGCGCGTGGAACGGCGGGGGCTGACGCTACGTCGCCCCCCCTCCGCGGCCCCCGGCGGCGCGCCGGCGGTCTTGCGTGTCGTCGATTTCCGGGTAACCGTGGGCGCAGACATGCCCGTGCGGAGGGCGGCGCCCCCGCCCTCCGACGCAAAGGCCCCAACACGAAGAGGTATCCTCATGCTCCGTCGTCTCCTGCTCGCCGCCTCCGCGATCGCCATCACGGCGGTCGCCGCATCGGCCGAAGTGAAGCCCGCCGTCGTCTATGACATGGGCGGCAAGTTCGACAAATCCTTCAACGAAGCGGCCTACACCGGCGCCATGGCCTTCAAGGAAGAAACCGGCATTGATTTCGCCGACTTCGAAATCCAGAACGACGCCCAGCGTGAGCAGGCCCTGCGCCGCTTCGCCCAGCGCGGCTTCGACCCGATCATCGCCATCGGCTTCAGCCAGGCCGCCGCGGTGGAGAAGGTCGCCAAGGAATTCCCCGACAGCCATTTCGGCATCGTCGACATGGTGGTTGACCTGCCCAACGTCCGCTCGATTCTGTTCAAGGAACATGAGGGGTCGTATCTGGCCGGGATCTTGGCGGCGATGGCCTCCAAGACCGGCAAGGTCGGCTTCGTCGGCGGCATGGACATCCCGCTGATCAGCCGCTTTGCTTGCGGCTATAAGGGCGGCGCGATGTCGGCGGGCGCGGGAGAGGTGCTTCAGAACATGACCGGCACCACCGGCGCTGCGTGGAACGACCCGGTGCGCGGCGGCGAGCTGGCCAAGAACCAGTTCGCCCAGGGCGCGGACGTGGTCTATCACGCGGCGGGCGGCACCGGCATCGGCGTCATCCAAGCCGCCGCCGACGAAGGCAAGCTGGCCATCGGCGTCGACAGCAACCAGAACGGCATGCAGCCCGGCCACGTGCTGACCTCGATGCTGAAGCGCGTCGACATCGCGGTGAAGGACGCCTTCATGGACGTCAAGGAAGGCGACTGGTCCGCGGGCTTTTCGGTGCTGGGTCTGGCCGAGGGCGGCGTCGGGCTGGCGATGGACGACAACAACAAGGCGCTGGTCACGCCTGCGATGATGGCGGCGGTCGATGCGGCCTCGGCCAAGATCAAGTCGGGTGAGATCGTGGTCCACGACTACATGTCCGACAGCGCCTGCCCCTACTGATCGCAGCGCGGCGACAGATTTGATGCGGGCGCCCTTCTCCATCGGAAGGGCGCCCGATTTCGTTTCCACCGATGCGCTTTTAGCATTGGCGCCGTGCGCTTCGCGTTTATCATTCGGTAAAATACCCGCGATCAGGAGAGCCCGATGACTCAAGCCCCCCCGGCGATCGAGCTGATCGGCGTCGAAAAGCGCTTCGGCCCGGTGCGCGCCAACCGCGACATCCATCTGCGGGTGGAAAAGGGCGCGATCCACGGCATCATCGGCGAGAACGGGGCCGGGAAATCGACGCTGATGTCGATCCTCTATGGGTTCTATCAGGCCGATGCGGGGCGGATTCTGATCGACGGGGCCGAGGTGTCGATCCCCGACAGCCAGGCGGCCATCGCGCTCGGCGTCGGCATGGTGCACCAGCATTTCATGTTGGTGGAGCCGTTCACGGTGCTGGAGAACGTGATGCTCGGCGCCGAGGGCGGCGCGTTTCTGCGCCAAGGGGTCGCCGCGGCCCGCAAGGAATTGGCGCGGCTTGAGGCGGAATACGGCCTTCATGTCGACCCGGACGCGGTGGTGGGCGATCTGCCGGTCGGGCAGCAGCAGCGGGTGGAGATCCTCAAAGCGCTCTATCGCGGCGCGGAAATCCTGATCTTGGATGAGCCGACCGGCGTGCTGACCCCGGATGAGGCCGACCAGCTGTTCCGCATCCTGCGCCAGCTGAAGGCCCAAGGCAAAACCGTGCTGCTGATCACCCACAAGCTGCGCGAGATCATGGCGATCACCGACGCCGTGTCGGTCATGCGGCGCGGCGAGATGGTCGCCACCCGCGTCACCGCCGACACCGGCGTGCAGGAATTGGCCGAGCTGATGGTCGGCCGGTCGGTGCTTTTGCGCGTCGAAAAGGGCCCCGCGCGGCCCGCCGAGGTGCGCCTTTCGGTGAAAGACGCCCGCGTGGTCGATGGCATGGGGGTGGAGCGTCTGCGCGGCGTGTCCTTCGAGGTCCGGGCGGGAGAGATCGTCGGCATCGCCGGGGTTGCGGGCAACGGCCAGTCGGAATTGCTGGAGGCGATCGCGGGCATCCGCCCCCTCACCTCCGGCAAGATCATCGTCAACGGGCAGGAGCGGGACCGCGCCGATCCGGCGATGCTGCGCAAGATGGGGCTGGCGCATGTGCCCGAGGACCGGCACCGCATGGGGCTGGTGACCAAATTCTCGGCCAAGGAGAACGTGATCCTCGGCTATCACGACGACCCGCGCTATTCGCCGGGGATATTTTTGGACCGCGCCGCTATCTTGGCGGCCTGCAAGGGCCAGATGGAGCGGTTCGACGTCCGCCCCCCCGACCCGGACCTGAAATGCGCCAATTTCTCAGGCGGGAACCAGCAGAAGATCGTGCTCGCGCGGGAGATCGAGCAGGACCCCGACGTGCTGATCATCGGCCAGCCGACCCGCGGCGTGGACGTGGGCGCGATCGAGGCGATCCACCGCAAGCTGATCGAGCTGCGCGACGCCGGGAAGGCGATTTTGCTGGTATCGGTGGAGCTGGATGAGATCCGGGGCCTGTCCGACCGCGTGCTGGTGATGTTCGACGGGCGGGTGATGGGAGAGCTGCCGGGGACCGCCGATGAGCGGGAGATCGGGTTG